>CAIWAH010000389.1 GCA_903910585.1 uncultured Verrucomicrobiota bacterium | reverse complement strand
CGTTCACCTTGGTCAGCTTGCTGGCCTCGGTCGGCTCGTCGTAGCGGGAGTAGTAGATGCCGCTGCCGTCCTTGGCCCACGCGATGCCGGAGAACTTCACCCACTTGAGCAAGTCGCCGGTGTCCTGCGCGGTCGCGACGTCACGCACTCGGAACTCCTCCCAGTCGGACCCGGCGGTGCTGAGTCCGTAGGCCATCTTTGCGCCGTCGTCGGAGAACGCATAACCCTTGAGCGCGACCGTGCCGTCGGCGGTGAGCGTGTTGGGGTCGAGCAGCGTGCGCGGGGCCGCATCCAGCGACTCGGCGACGTAGAGCACCGACTGGTTCTGCAGCCCGTCGTTCTTCTGGAAGAAATAGCGGCCGCCTTGGCGCGAAGGCACGCCGAAGCGCTCGAAGTTGTAGAGGGCGGTCAGGCGCGACTTGAGCGGCGCGCGCAGCGGGAGCGTTTCGAGATAGCCGAACGTGACCTGGTTCTGCGCCTCGACCCAGGCCTTGGTCTCCACAGAATTGTCGTCTTCCAGCCAGCGGTAGGGATCGGCGACCTCGATGCCGTGGTAGTTGTCCACGACGTTGGTGGTGCGGGTGACGGGATAGACGAGCTGGGGATGCTTCAAGGTGACGAGAGTGGCGCAGCCGGCGAGCAGCGCGGCCAGGGCGGCGAAGCCGGGGAGACGGAACTTCATGCGGGCGAAGTTGTGGCGGCGAAGTGCGTCCGGCGCAAGGGAGGGAACGGGATTTCCTCAACCACGACCGCGACCGCGGACATCAGCGGGCCGTCGCCCGCCGCGCCTACCTGGCCGGCTGGCGGCAGGGCAGCACGTCGCAGCCGATTTCCTCGGGGTGATCGAGGGCCAGGCAGTCACCGGAGAATCGCCGGAGCCGCCAGCACATCCAGACATCGCCGGTGCAGACCCCCAGCGTGATGCCGGCGAAGGCGGCCATGGCATCCGACGGGTATTCGACCATCAGGGCGACGCTGAGCAGACCGGTGACCACCAGCGGCAGCAAGGTCATGAAGCGGTAATGGGCCAGCCGCACCGGTTGCAGGCAGTGGCAGAAGGGCATCAGGGCCTCCCACACGATGCCGAAGCGGAAACTCGACGGACGAAGGCGGGCAGCCGACATCAGCGCGAAGGCATGCAGCGTTTCGTGGACGACGGACAGGGCGACAATGCCCGCGAGCAAGGCCCCGATGTGCCAGGGATCCGTGGGGCGATGTCCGGGCAATTGGCGCACCAGCAGCACCGCCGCTCCGGAGAGGAGGATGACCACGACGCTGCTGACCACATTGGCCAACAGCTTGTGAATGCGCACCTGGCTGGTTTCGTTCAGAATCTCCCCCTGTTCTTTCGCCGGACGACTCCCTTCGTCGGCGCTCCCCACCGCTGCGAACCTAGGCCGGATCGCCGTCCGCGGGCATCGTTAGATTTAAGGATGGCTCAGCCCGGTCGGGCCGACGTTTCCGCGGGGCGGATGGACCAAGCCGACACCATGTGCACCACCGGTAACGAGAGACCGTTCGGCAGGGCGATCGTGGTTCGGGCAGTCACCCGGTAACCGCCCGCCGCGTAGAGCGGTTCGCCGGCAAGCGTCGCCACGATTTCCGCCGAACGAAACCCGGCGGCCTGGATCTCCGACTCGCAGCGGGCCAGCAACGCCCGGCCCAAGCCACCCCGGGCCCAATCAGGATGAACGAAGAACGCCCGGATTCGCGCCGCCGCCGAGCCGGGATCAAGCCATTCAGCAGGCCCGGAATCCGGCCGGCCCGCCGAACCTCCGAAACGCGCCGCCCGCCGGCTCCAACCGCCGGCTGCCAGCAGCTTTGCCCCAGCGGCCGCCACGAAGCAGGTCCCATCGGCAATCAGCTGGTGGTCCACCCCGAAGACCGGCCCCAACGCCGCCTCCCGTTGCGCCATGGAATAGTGCGACGACTGGAGTCCGTGCACGGAGAGCCGGATCAGTTCGTCCAACGCCGGTGCGTCCTCCGGCCCGGCCCGGCGCAGGCGCCATTCGGGAGCGGGGACGGCCGGCGCGTTCATCACGCGGGCTCCGCGATGAGATCGTAGTCGGTGTGACCAATGACCTTCACCTTGGCAAACTTCCCCACCGGCAGGTCGCCCCGGATGTAAACGCGGCCGTCGATGTCCGGCGCGTCCGCCTCGCCGCGGGCCACCAGGTATTTCCGAGTGCCCAGCTTGGCGCCAGAGCGGTCGGCGCCCCGCAGGAGTCCGTGTTCCCACGAACTGACCCGCGCGGCCTCGATCTGCTTCGCGGTGGCGGCGCCCTCGACCAGCACCTTCAGCGTCCGGCCCACGAACGACTCGGCCACGCCGACGGCCACCTCATGCTGGGCGGCCATCGCGCGTTCGCGGCGCTTCTGGCGCTGTTTCGGCGTGAGCTGGTTCGCCATCTTCCCGGCGATGGTGCCGTCCTCCTGCGAGTAGGCGAACACGCCCAGGCGCTCGAACCTCGTTTCGCGGATGAAGTCGAGCAGGGTTCCGAAGTGCTCCTCGGTCTCGCCCGGAAAGCCGACGATGAAGGTCGTGCGCAGGGCGATGCCCGGGATGCCCGCGCGGATGCGGCCGATGAGGTCGCGGATGTATTGGCCGCTGGTTTCCCGCCGCATCCGCGCCAGCAGGTCGTCGTGGATGTGCTGGAGCGGCATGTCCACGTAGCGGGCGACCTTGCGACATTCGGCGATGGTGGCGATCAGTTCATCGGTCCAGTGGGCGGGATGGGTGTAGAGCAGCCGGATCCAGAAGTCGCCCTTCAGCCCGTTGAGCTCGCGCAGGAGCGTGCCCAAGGTCGTCGCGTCGGCCGCGAGCGTCTTCGTGGCGGCGGTGAACTTCTCCGGCGAGGAAATGGCGCGGCTGTGGTTCGGCCGCAGGTCGAGGCCGTAGTAGGTTGAGTCCTGTGAGATCAGGTTCAGTTCCTTCACGCCGTCCTTCAGGAGCGCCTTGGCTTCGGCCACGATGTCGGACTGCTGCCGGCTCCGGTGCGAACCGCGCATCCGCGGAATGATGCAGAAGCTGCACGGGTGATTGCAGCCCTCGGCGATCTTCACGTAGGCGAAATGTTTGGGCGTGAGCCGGAACCGCGGCGTGTCGTGGTGCGGGATGTAGTTGGGTCGCACCGTGACCTGCGTGGCGGGCGGCTCGGCCTGGAGCGCGATGACCTGCTTGGTCCGGCCGAACTTCGCGCTGCCGCGGAGCGATTCCTCGTGGTCGTGACGGTGCCCCTTGGCCGCATCCAGTTCGGCGAGCTTGGCCTTGAGCGCGGAGCGTCGTTTGCCGGCGGGCGCTTCCGGGGCCGTGAGTTTGGCGGCGCGGGCGGTGATCGCCTGCTCGACGAGCTGGCCGACCTGTTCGACCTGGTCGATGCCCATGAACACGTCCACCTCGGGCATGAGCTTCGGCAGTTCCTCGCGGAACCGCTGCGGCATGCAGCCGGAAACGATCACCGCCTGGCCCGGCCGCGTCTGTTCGCGGAACGCGGTGGATTCGAAGATCGTGTCCACGCTCTCCTCCTGGGCGGCATCGATGAACGAGCAGGTGTTCACGATGACCGCGTCGGCCTGGGTCGGATCATTGACGATCTGGGCGCCGCTCCGGAGCAGCGAACCGAGCATGATCTCGGCGTCCACCAGGTTCTTGGCGCAGCCCAGGGAAATGAGGCCCACGCGGCGGGGGACGGGCTCCGGGAGGGCGGCGGACTTCGGCGACTTCATGGAGCGGACACCGTAGCGGCGGGACCAAGGGGTGAGCAATGCCGCTGTGGCCTGCCGACTTCCCCCGGCAAATCCGCGCGGCCGTTCCCGGGAGGTCGGCGGGACAAACGGGGGGAGCGCCTGCGGCGAAAGTGTCGTTGACCGAAATGGCCGTCCCCTTAACCTCCGCGCCGTTGAACCGCGTTGTCCAGCTCGTCGCTGCGCTGCTGGTGTGCCTGACTCTCGGGCTGCACTGGGCCGTGCTGCAGACGTTTGCCTGGACCACGATGATCGTCGAACGCGCCCAAACCGGCTCGCTGGCTGAGGCGCTCCAGACGACGTTCGACGGCCGGCATCCCTGCAAGCTCTGCAAGGTGGTGCGCACCGGCCAGTCCGCGGAAAAGAAGGCCGAATCACAGCTCAAGCTGCAGAAGCTCGAACTGCCGCTGCCCGAACCGGTGAACCCGCTGGAGCTCCCCGCAACCGAAGGTCATCCCGCGATGGTCGCCGTCGCCCTGACATCGGTTCCCGGCCACGGTCCCCCGTTGCCGCCGCCGCGACCCGCCTGATTTCCGGTCCTTGAACCGGATCGCATCGGTGTCTCTGGCCGGCCTTTGCCTTCGGCCATGAGCGCGTCCTGCTTGGTTCCCCGTCTCCCTCCGTTGTCCTGTCCCTGAAGATTTTCGTCCCGGCTATCGGGCCTCATTGAACCCTTCCGTGCGGCGATTTGCCGCCCGCGGTTCGCCTTCCCGGCAGCCTCGTCTCGCCCCTTTGCCGGTCCCGTGCCGGCTTCCATTCCATCCATGAAAACATCCATGAAAACACCTCGTTCACTGTTCTGCCCTCTGGCCGTGCTCGCGCTCGCGGCCGTCGCCTTCGTGCCCTCGGCCGTCGCGCACGGAATCACCCTGACCAACGTCCCCATGCAGGGCGCGATGGTGCATGTCGGTTTTGCGTTCCACGCCGATCACGGAGAACTGCACGCGCACATCGATCCCGCCGTGCCGGTGCTGACCCCGCTCTCCGTCAGCCAACCCGAGGCAATGTTCGATGCCGCCGATCCCTGGTATGACCTGCTGGATCCGCACCATCAGGGCCAGGCGTTCAACCGCCAGTATGGCTTTGTGATGGACGGGGAGACCGACCCGCTGCCCGAAGGTTCCGCCGTCTGGATCCGGCAGGTCGCCGCCTCCGCCGGACTCCAGGCGTTCCGTTACCGGGGCACCGATCCGAAGGCGTGGGAGCCGATGTTCGGCACCGCCGGTTCGACGAATGTCTTCACGTGGACGCTGACGATGTTTCATCCGGCCTACGCCTGTCCGGTCAACAGCGGTCCGCACCACGCGGATTACGAGGCGTTCCTCGTGAACGCCGCCACCGGCGAACCGCTGGCCGGCATTGAGCCCGCCCAGTTCACGCTGACCTGGACGGTGGCGGGACAGGAAATGCCCAGCCTCACGCTCGCGCCGAAACTGGCCCTGAGCTGGGCCGGCTCCGGCACGAACTACGTCGCCGAGGCGTCAGCCGATCTGGCGAACGGTCCCTGGACGGCCCTCACCAACACGCCCGTCACCGTGGACGGTCAGCTCACGCTGCTGTTGGCGCCGGAAGCCACCGAGCGGTTCTATCGGCTCGTGCCCAAAGTTGCCGTCACCGATCCCGGACACGAAGGGCACTGATCCGGGCGCGTGTATTCCGTGTTACCCGAACTGCATCGCTCCCCGGCTTCGGGAGTGGCGATCCGTCGCCCGGCCTTCGCGCCGGGCGATGGCTTCACCCTGATCGAGCTGCTGGTGGTGATCGCCATCATCGCGATCCTGGCCGGCCTGCTGTTGCCCGCACTTTCGCGCGCCCGGTCACAGGCCCAGGGAACCGCCTGCGCGAATCACCAGCGCCAGCTGGGGCTCGCATTGCTGCTGTATGCCGACGATTACCGGTCCGAACTTCCCCGTAGCCAGCATTCCGCCGCGGCCTTCGGCGAGGTGACCTGGGCCTTCGCAATCCTGCCCTACCTGTCGCTGGGCTCGCCGACCAACCGCACGGCCGTCCGTCAGGGCATCTTCCGGTGTCCGGCCGACCGCCGAACCAACGGCTGGGCCTACGGGCTCAACGTCTATTTCGAGCTCGGGCCGGACGATGACTACCGTGGCAGCCCCGCGACCTGGCGCAGGCTGACTTCCCTGCCCCAGCCCGCCGACACCGTCTGGCTCGGCGAGGTGACCGGCAGCGTGGACCACATCATGGCCCACTTCTGGGAAGAGAATGGCGCCGTCGAGGTCGCGACCAACCGGCATCGTGGAACCGCCAATTACGCGTTCGCCGACGGTCACGGAGAACGCCGGGCGTTTGCCACCACCTTCCGTCCCTCCCGCGGGATCGATCTTTGGAATCCCGCCCGCAGTCCCTGAACACCGGAGAAGCTGAAACCATGAAACTGCCCCTCGTCATCGTGTCCCTCCTGAACGGCTGGATGTTGCTCGGACAATCGCCCACCGCCGCCGCCAACCGGACCAACTGGTTCAAGATCTCCGGCATGCACTGCAACGGCTGCGCCAGCGGCATCCGCTCCGAACTGCGCCGCACCGCGGGCGTGGCGGATGTCACGGTGTCATTCACCAACAAGCTCGCGATCGTCGCCTACGACACCAACAGCGTCTCCGCGAAGCAGCTCATCGCCGTCATCAAGGAGGCCGGCTACAGCGCCAAGGTCACCAAGGCACCGTGAGTGCGGACCGGACAGAACCTTCGCCCGCAGATCCCGGCGAGGAACCGCTGGGTTCGCCTTGGGTGCGCCTGGCCATCAGCGCTGTCGGCCTCGTGCTGGTCGCCGGCGCGCTGACCGCGGGCTTTTGGTCCCGCGGGCGCGTGGTGGAGGACTTCATCCGGCCGGACCGCGAACGCTCCCTCGCCCGCTTCAGCCTGACGGACCGGACGGGCCGGACGGTCACCGAGGCCGAACTGCGGAACCGTTACGCGGTCGTGAGCTTCGTCTTCACCAGTTGCGGGACCACCTGCCTGCGCGTCAGCCGCCAGATGGCAACCCTCCAGCGGCTCCTGGCCGGACAGGAGGACGTGCAACTGGTCTCGCTCACCGTGGACCCGCGCACCGACACGCCCCAGGTGCTGGACCGGTTCGCCGCGAAGTTCGGCGCCGATACCAACCGCTGGCTTTTCCTGACGGGTCCGACGGACGCCGTGATGCCGCTGATCGAGACCAGCTTCCTGACCCGGGAAACCGTCCCCGGCGAGGCAGCGATGCCGGGCGACTTCGCCCACATGGAACGGCTGGCGCTGCTCGACCGCCGCGGCGATGTCCGGGCGTATTTCGACGGCCTCAGCACCAACGCGCCGGCCGCCGTGCTCGGGTTCCTCGACCGCCTGCGAAAGGAATAAGCCCGATGAAGGTTTCCCGATTCTCCGGCCTGGCCGGAATGCTCGCCGCGCTGTGCCTGCTGTTCATGGGCTGTGACCGTAACGCGCCGGCCGCTCCGCAGCCGCCGGGCACCAAGGCTTTCCCGGCCCGCGGTGTCATCCGCGAATTCCCCACCGACGGCGGCGGCGTGGTCATCCGGCATGAGGAGATTCCCGGCTACATGCCCAAGATGACCATGACGCTGACCGTCCGGGACACGAACGAACTGCGTGGCCTGAAGGAGGGCGATGAGGTGACGTTCCATCTGCACGCGACGGAGGACGATCACTGGATTGATGGGCTCAAGCGGATCGGCCATGCCGACCTGCCGGCGCCGTCGGTGACGGTCGGCGGGGCGGTGAAGGAACTTCGGCCGGGGGAACTGCTGCCGGATTTCGCGCTGTTGGCCGAAGACGGCACGAACGTCCTGTTGTCGAGTTTCCGGGGCCGAGCGGTGGCCTTCACGTTCATCTTCACGCGCTGTCCGCTGCCGGACTTCTGCCCGCGGATGTCGAAACACTTCGCCCGCGCCCGCACTTTGCTGCTCGGGCGAACCAACGGTCCTGCGAACTGGCAGTTGCTTTCGCTGTCGTTCGATCCCGAGTTCGACTCCCCGGCCGTTCTGCGCCGCTATGCCAAGACCCACCGCCAGGGCAACGACGACCGCTGGCTGTTCGGCGTGCTGGCCACCAACGTCATCACCTCGCTGGCCCCACAGCTCGACCTGAAGCTGGTCCGGGAGGGCGGCAGCATCTCGCACAATCTGCGCACCGTGGTGCTGGATCCGCAGGGCCGCATCCACCGGCAGTTCGACGGCAACGACTGGACACCGGAACAGCTTGCGGACGCCGTGACCGAGGCGGCGGCCAAGCCATGACGCCTACGCCGCCGCTGCCGCCGGGCCATCCGGTGTTCACGCTTCCGTGGCTGCGGTGGCTGCGCTGGGCGCCCGTGGCCGGACAGCCTGAGCGGGCGGACTGCGACGGCAACATCTCGCAGACCACCCGTCTCCTCGGCCTCGACCGCCGCACCTTGCAGCGCAAGCTCGGCAAATTCCCACCGCACCGGTGACGAGCCTTGGCAGTTCCCAAGGCTCAGCGCGGCACCAAATAGCTGCGGGTCCAGTCGGGACGTGGGGGGCGGTTCGTGCTGAGCACCTGACTTGACCATGCTTGGTCGGTCAGCCGCACCAGCGTGGGCCCTTTCTCGATGAACTCGTAGTGGCTCATGGTCGGCCCGGCATAGACCATCCGGTCTGGTCCGTTGTTCACGGCGATCAGCAGCAGGTCCACGTCGCCGACGCCTTCGTGAAGCACGCCGCCATCCGGATCGAACGCATCCGGCGGAGCGGTGTGAACGCCCACCACCAGATGATCCCGGCGGTCCGAGCCATTGGTGTCCGGCTTTACTGAATCCCATCCGGAAACCGCCTGCCCATAAGACTTATAGAACAATGATGGATACCACCCAGTATAGGTTTTGCCTCCATAATCACGATCCGCACTGTTCATCACGCTGCGGATAAACAGATGTTCTGCCGGCGAAAACGCCTCCTGCCGAAGATGCCTTCTGGCCAATGTGCCCAACACACGAGCTATCTGCGAAAAGTTGTTACAGAAGTTCAACCGCGCCTGATGCCGAACACTCAAATCAATCCGCTCAATACCAACCATAGGCGCAGGCACAAAGATTGCGCCGATGATAGGATAACGCATGAGTGAGTCATGCGTGAACAAAGCCAACGCTTCCATCTGCTCCCAAAATTCAGGCCGTGGTTCGACGAAACCGGCCGGATACTCACATAGGATGAGGCTGGTGTAGGGCTCCGCCGCGTAGAGCAGCGTGTCGTGCCGCAACTGGGTCCAGGAAGCGCTCTGCGTATTCGCGTCTTTCATCGCCCACGCCCGGGTCCGCATGGCTTCCGGGAGCCGCGGGTCATTGGCTGGCTGAGATAGCGTGCGGAGCGCATGGAGCCAGCGTCCGTAGATGGATTCTTCCCGATACTCCGGGGCAACCGCATCCAGCGTCCTGCGGGCAGCCACCAGATTGTGCTGATACGGCAGTCCGTCGCGGAAGGGCACGCCGTCCGGGTTCAGCATCCGCTCAACCAACGGCTCGACCACGCCATCGTTGCCGAACACCGCAAACGCCACATCCAGCGCGGAAGGAAAGCGCCGGACCACCGCATCGCCAAACCGGTAGCGTTCCGGCACGCCGTCGCCGACCCAGCGTAGGCGGTCATATGTGATCATGAACTGCGCCCAACCGTCCGCGATGAACCGCTTGCCGGTGAACGCAAACCGCGGCGGAATCTGCGGACGGACACCGGTGGCACTCCCGTAGAATGGCCCGGCCGCGTAGGCCGGTATGCCGATCTGCCCGGAGAGAAGTGCGTTCTGGAGGTCGGTCAGGGTGGCCGGTGTGATGTCCGCCAACTCCGGGCTACCGAGCGCCGTCATCACCGCGCCGAGGTCGTCGATCCCCATCGAGTTTTGCCGTCCCACCGAGAGCTTCAGCAATTCATTGACCGCCTGCCAGCTTCCGCCCTGCCCGGAGAGCCCAACGAGCCGCTGCAATACCGCAGCAGTGCCCAGTTCCCGAAGTGATTGGGCGCTGTGGTGCAGATCCACCACGCCGAAATCCGCCAGCGCGGTCCAATTGAAGGCCCGGAAGTAGCGCTGGAGGCGTGCCGTTCCCGTATAGTGGCCCCGCACGATGAACTGGGAAAAGTCCATCGGCCGTGACTGTCCCCACAATTCAAAGAACGGCTCGAACTGGGTCAGACCGATCTTGCCGAGGGTCTGGCTGACTTTGCCAGCGTCCACAAACAGGGGCGGAACTTCGCCGCCCTTGATCAGCGACCGGGCCACCGCGAGGAAGCAATCCGCGTCGTCCACCGAATCCTTCAGAGGGCCACCGCGAAGCGGAGCCAAGTCCGGCAGCTTCGCCGCCATTCCGTCCAGCATCTGCTCATAGGTCACCGCGATGTGCGTCTCCTCCAGCTCTTCCAGCATCTTCTGGAAGGAGAAATGCCAGGCATGAAGTATCGAGTCGGTCGTGATGAACACCGGCAGGTCATCGGCGAAGATCTTGTAGTAAACGTCGGCGAAGCTGTAGCTGCCCAGCCGTTCGCTGACGACAAACCCGTTGGTCCGAAACCGCGCCATCTCCTCCTCGTTGAGGCGGAAGTCATGCAGCCGTTGGTCGCCAGCAGGCACCGAGGCATTGACCACGGCGGGGTCGGCATTGAACTGATCCCAGTATTTCGCCGTAGTCGGATCAAACGAGATGGCCGGAAGGAAATGGGTTGGCGAATACAGCCGCGCAAACTCCGCGGCGCTGATCTGTCCCAAGCGCCTGAGTTCCGCGTCAAAGACGCGATTAAAGCCCAACTGGTCGCCCGGCTCCGTCGAGCCGCCAGCCGCCAGCGAACTGCTCACCCGGAAGAAACCAACGTCCGCAGTTGTGCCCAGTTCTGCCGCCTGAATACCAGTTTCGCCTGACACCAAGGCTCCTCCTGGCAACCAGCTGTTGAGGTCAGAACTGGTCTCGTAGCGGATTTCAAGCCGGGTTCCCGCCACTGGGGCAACGACGGGGCCAAAGGTCTCCAACCGCAGCTTCCCTCCGCGCTGAGTCAAGCGCACATCCAAGTCGGCGGCCTGGGACACCAAGGCCGCAAGGACCACACCGAACATGGCGAGCGTCTTGGGAATCATGGTGTCAAGCTGTCCACATTCACAAAGGCGGTCAATCGCGCGAAACCGACTGTCGGTTCCCCGCCGCCTCGCAGCGGCCTGCTTCGCATCGCGGAACCCCCGAACTCCGAACCATGCACTCTGCTGTGCGTGGCATCGACCGTCGGCCCCCGGACCGTCTCCGGTAACCTGGGTCTGTCCAGGGAAGTGGCCAACTTCCTGTTCGCCACGCCGGGGGATCAGGGCAAGGACATGGGCGACCTCGGTTTTACCGCTTCGACTGCCGTGCCCGAGCCCGCGCCTATGCGTGGATGGCCGCCGCACCTTACAACGCAAACTCGGCAAATTCCCGCCGCGGCGGTGACGTCCGGAACGTTCGCGGCAATTTGCCGCAGCTCGTAAGTTTGCTGCCGGGTGCTTCGACACGCACAAGTTCGTAGTCATATGAGTGACATTTTGCGGTGGCGGACTTTTCTGACGACGGCGGCACTGGCCCTGGCGTTCGGCAGTTCGGTGTTCGGTGCGGCCATTGACGAAGTGCTGAAGCAGATCGACCCGGCGACCGGGAAAGCCAAGGACACGGCCACGGCGTTTCCGATCAGCGGGATCATCAGTGCCCGGGCCACGCTCGCCGACGGCCAGGTGCTGGCCGATGTGCAGCCGACGGGCGGCACCGGGGTGCCCCTGCTCGTCAGCAAGGCGGACGGACCGAAGATCGTGGTCCGCAATGAGCTCAGCCTGACCGGCCCGCTGGGCTTTTCGGTGCTCAAGGTGAAGGAAGGCTCCGTGACGGTCGCCGCCACCAACAAGGCCTTCGGCGCGGCCGAACCGCGCGGTGCGGAGTTCTTCAAGGACGCCGGCAGCCTCGCCGGCCGCTACGTGCAGCTCACCAACGTCACCTTTCCGGCGGGCAAGTTCGACGGCTCGGGCAAGATCAAGGTCAAGGGCGCGGGCGGCGAGGTGACCCTGCACCTGCCCGCCACGCTCAAGGAACGCGAGGTGCCGGCCGGTCCGCAAAACGTGTTCGGCGTGCCGTTCAAGGCCGACGGCGAATGGCGCCTCCTGGCCGCGCGGTTCCTGTCAGTGAGCAACAAGGCCAATCTGGCCCTGGCCACCAAGCACACGTGCATTTCCTGCCACAACCCGGACATCAAGGCCGTGGGCCCCGCCTACCGCGATGTCGCGGCCAAATTCAAGGACGACCCCGGCGCGAGGGCCGCGCTGATCGCCCAGATCGAGAAGGGCGGAACCGGCAAGTGGGGCATCGTGCCCATGCCACCCTTGGGCACCAAGGTCCCTCCGGCCGACCGCGAGGTGCTGGTGGACTGGGTCCTCGGGTATCGCTGGGATGCCATCCTGTCCGAGTAAAGGGTGGGGACTGAAGTTTTGGGAAGACGAGTGGTTCGTTTGCCCTGTTAAAAGCGGCCGCCGGCCAGGGAAACCCGACCGGCGGTTTCCCATTTTGCGCCCGGACCGTCCCGGGATTTCCCCCCGGAGGCACGCAGTTCCTCAAGCTTCCCGGCTTCCGGCCGATTCCTCAGGTGACGGCTGACGAGGGGATCGTTGGCCGGTCGCCCGGGCGGTGTCCCACACGGCAAGCTGGCGGCGGAACGGTGTGGGTGAACTTCACCCCCATGCGCTCCGCGAGCGCTTCCGGAACGCACAGCCCGGGCCTTTCGGTTTTCAACCACAGGAATTGGCGACAATGGCAGCGGTTCAGACAGCGCGGGCGGGAGCGGGCGACGGCCTGGCGGGGAAGTATCTCACCTTCCGCCTGGGTTCCGGCCGCTATGGCGTGGGCGTGTTGCACGTCCGGGAAATCATCCGGCCAACCGGCTTCACCCCGACCCCCGGGATGCCCGCCTACATGCTCGGCGTCATCAATCTCCGTGGCCGCATCATCCCGGTCGCCGACCTGCGCCAGCGGTTCGCCATGGAGGCGGCGGAGAAACTCGACCACGCCTGCATCATCGTGGTCGAACTGGGCGCCGCCCACGGACCGCGGCTGACCATGGGCCTGCGCGTGGACGCCGTGGACGAGGTGCTGAACGTGGGAGCGGACGAGGTCCAGGAACCGCCGAATTTCGGGATCGCCTGCGAAACGCAGCACCTGCTCGGCATGGCCAAATCGAAGGGGCTCGTCACCACGCTGCTCGATCTGGACCAGCTGCTCGGCGGCGAAGAACTTGCCGCGATCCGTTCCTCCCAGCCGGTGGGCTGAGGCCTTCCGCCGGGACGCCGGTCAGCGTTCCAGACTCCAGCCCGGCCGGGTTTCCTCGTCGAACGGCGTCGGCGCCTTTCCCGCCCGGATCTGCCGTTCCGCCAGCACGCCGATCATCGCGGCGTTGTCGGTGCACAGCCGTTTCTCAGCGACCCGCAGGCGCAGGCCCCGTTTGGCGCAGCGCAGCTCCAGTTCCCGGCGCAATCCCGAGTTGCAGCTCACGCCCCCGCTGGCGGTCACGCACTTCACCCCGAGCTGTCGCGCGGCCCGGACGGTCTTGGCGACGAGCACTTCCACGATCGCCGCCTGCACGCTGGCGCACAGGTCGCGCAGCGCCTGCGGGTCATCCGCGAGGTCGGGATGTTTTTCGAGGAAGTAGCGGACGCTGGTCTTCAGGCCGCTGAAGCTGAAATCGAAGTTCGGCTCGGCCAGCAGCGGACGCGGAAACTCGAACGCCGCCGGATTGCCCTCCGCGGCCAGGCGGTCGAGCAGCGGGCCGCCGGGATACGGTAGGCCGAGCAGCTTGGACACCTTGTCGAAACATTCACCCGCCGCGTCATCGAGCGTGGAACCGATCACGGTGTGGTCCAGTTCACCGCGGACGTGGACGAGCATCGTGTGTCCGCCGCTGACGATCAGCGACACATTGGGCTCGAATTGGTCGAACTGTGCCGCGGGCGGCTGGCCGCCGATCCACGGCGAATACAGGTGGGCCTCATGGTGATGGACGCCGTAGAGCGGCAGGCCGCGGGCAAACGCCAGCGCCTGGGCCGACGTGAAGCCAGCCATGAGCGCCGCCGGCAGTCCGGGTCCGCGGGTCGCCGCCACGGCGGTCAGATCGCCGATGGAGGCGCCGGCCTGATCCAGCGCCTCGTGCACGACGGGCAGCAGGTTGCGGAGGTGTTCGCGCGTGGCGAGCTCCGGCACGACGCCGCCGTATTCCGCGTGCAGGCGGACCTGCGAGGCGACGACGTTGGCCAGAATGACCCCGTCGCGCAGGACGGCCGCGCTGGTTTCGTCACAGGAAGTTTCGAGGGCGAGGAGCACGGCGAACTAAAGCAGCGAACCGCCGATGAACAATGCGACCCCGAGCCACAGGAATCCCAGCCCGGTGGTGGCGCTGCCGAGGCGGCCCGAGGCCATTTCCCAACCGGCCCGGCCCAGGAGCAGCAGCCACGGAATGCCAAGGCCCGCCGCGCGAACCCAATGTCCTGACCACGCCGCCGCCCCGGCCACCACCAATGGTCCCAAAACCACGGCCAGCAGTGCGAGTCCGGCGACTAATGCCAACTCTAGGTTGTCGAGCCATGCAACAACCCGGGCAAGGCCTTGGAAGATCGTCCGCATCACGCTCAGTTCAACGCCGGTGCCGGGGCGTTGGTTTCCCCGGCCTTCGCTTCCTTGCGTTTGCCGAAGAGGTTCTGTCCCCGGAGGTAATCCACGGCCCGTTCCAGTTGGGCGTCACGACCGTTGGTCACTAGGTCCCGCAGACGTTCGCGGCGGTCTTCGGGAAACGCCTTCAGCGTGTCTTCCAGAGAGGTCGCTCCGCCGGGCTGGCGGCGCAGTTGGATCGCGGCCTCCTCGTCCTCATCGAGCGGCACGATGATGTCGGGCTTGATGCCGTGCTCGTGGATGACACGGTGGCTCGGGGTGTAGTATTTGGCGGTGGTCAGGCGAAGCGCCGAACCGTCGGGCAGCGGCAGGATGCTCTGGACGGAGCCTTTGCCGAAGGTGGTCTCACCGATGACCATCGCGCGCTTCAGGTCCTGCAACGCGCCGGTGACGATCTCGGCGGCGCTCGCGCTCCCGCCGTTGACAAGGATCGCGATGGGCAGGGACGTGCGCTTCTTGCCGCCCCCGGACGATCGCCGCTGCAGGTCGCCGCCCGGCACGCGGCCCTCGGTGGACACGATGGGCTTGCCCGACTTCAGGAACTTCTCGCTCACGGCCACGGCCTGATCGAGCAGGCCGCCGGGATTGCCGCGCAGGTCGAGCACGAGCGCCTCCATGCCCTGCGATTCGAGTTTCTTCAGGCCGTCCTCCAGTTCGTCCGCGGTGTTCTCGCCGAACTGGGTCAGGCGGATGTAGCCGACCTTGTGGTCGCCGAGGGGAAATTCGCGCTGGTTGTTCACGTCCTTCGCGG
The DNA here is from genome assembly GCA_903910585.1 of uncultured Verrucomicrobiota bacterium. Classification (GTDB taxonomy): domain Bacteria; phylum Verrucomicrobiota; class Verrucomicrobiia; order Limisphaerales; family UBA9464; genus CAIWAH01. The sequence continues at coordinate 11,763 of CAIWAH010000389.1, read as the reverse complement.
TGAACAGCTTGATCTCGGCCCGGGTCAGCTCGATGTCGCGCGGATCGCCGCCTCCGCGGGTGATGGTGATCGTGACCTTGGAGCCTTCCTCGCCGCGCAGCCGGCTGACGGCGTCGTTCATCGAGAACCGCTCGGTGGACTGCCCGTCGATCTTCACAATCTGGTCGCCGGAGAGGATGCCCGCCTTGAAGGCCGGCGTGTCCTCCATTGGCGCCACCACCGTCAGCGTGCCATCGCGCACGCCCACCTGCAGGCCCACACCGCTGAAGCTGCCCTGGGTGTCCTCCTTCAGCTCGTTGTATTTCACCGGCAACATGAACTCGCTGTGCGGGTCCAGGGAATCGAGCATGCCCTTGAGCGCGGACGAGATCAGGTTGCTGTAGGTGACCTTGTCGCCGTCCACGTAGTCGCGGCGCACCCGCTCCAGCACGCGGGAGAACAGCTCCAACTGCACGTAGGGATCATCCTGCGCGTCAGCCGCGGTGGCGCGGTAGAGCTGCGCGCCCGTAAAGACGTAGGTGCCCAGCAGGGTGACCAGACCGGCGTAGAAGAGCTTCTTTTTCATGCCAAGCCGCGCTCACGCAGCGGGCGGAAGGCTAGGCACGGTTCCCGGCCGGGGCAATGGCCGTCAGGCCACGAACTCAAGCCGGGCAACCGACGGCACGATGCCCATCGCATGGCCGCGTTCGAGGAAACGCGTGATGCTCGTCCGGCCGCGCTCGCCGTAATCGAGCGTCCAGTGGTTCACATACATGCCGACGAAGCGGTCCGCGAGGTCCTGGCCCATGTCGCGCGCCCACTGCATCGAATGCGCCACGGCGTCCGCCCGGTGATCGAGGCTGAACTGGATGCTGGCGGTGAGGATGTCACTCACGCGCTTGCGGAGGGCGGGCGCGTGGCGCTTGTGGATGACATTTCCGCCCAAGGGCAGCGGCAGGCCGCCGTTCTCGCGGCCCCACCACACACCGAGATCCTCGCAGACCACGAGCCCTTCATTGGCAAACGTGAGCTGGCCTTCATGGATGATGAGCCCGACATCGGCCCGGCCCGCCTTCACGGCGTCAAAGATCTGGTCGAACGGGACCACAATGCAGTCGAACTCGTCCGCCCGGCGCCCCAGCCACAGTTGCAGGGCGAGGAAGGCGCTGGTCATGCGACCCGGGACCGCGATGCGCAGTCCGCAAATCTCCTCGCGGCTGTAGGCCTTTTTGGCCACCAGCATGGGGCCGTAACCGTCGCCCATGCTCGCCCCGCTGGGCAGCAGCGCATACTGGTCGGCCACGTAGGCGTAGGCGTGGATGCTGATCGCCGAGATGTCGAGCTCACCACGGGTGGCGCGTTCGTTCAGCGTCTGGATGTCCTGCAGGATGTGCTCGAATTCGAGTCCGGGCGTCGGAATGAGCCCCTTCGCGAGCCCGTAGAACATGAAGGCATCGTCCGGATCGGGCGAATGTCCCAGTGTCAGCTTAAGCGTGTCCATTGACGCGGCGACGGTAGGCGCTGAACGGGGCAAGTCGAGCCGGGGACCGGGAATGATCATTCCGGTGCAATCCGGGGCTTCCCTCCGCCGGGGCGGATTCCTAGCCTTTCGCCCGTGAACGCGCCCGGACCGGCCAACGGCAGCTCGCTCAGCGAAGCGCAGCTGCGGGCGTTGCTCACCCTGCTCGCCGACGATGACCTCGCCGTTTCGCGGATGGCCCGGCAACGCCTGGAGGAGGCCGGCGAGGCCGGCATCACGGTCCTGCGGCAAAACCGGGTCCACCCGGACCCGGCCATCCGCCGACGCGTGCGGGAACTGATCCACGCGTTCGACTGCGGACGGTTCGACACCCAGTTCTCCGCCTTCATCCTCACCCACGGCGAACATTTCGACCTCGAGGACGCGGTGTGGCGCTTCACCCTCACCGCCCATCCCGAGATCAGCGTGCCGGCCTTCCGCGCGCAGCTGGACGACTGGGCGAACGAGGCGCGCGAACGGCTGGGCGATTCCGTGTCGGGCGAAGCGATGCTCCGCGCAATCAACCAGGTCCTGTTCACCGAACTCGGGTTCCAAGGCAACGAGCGGGACTACTACAATCCGGCCAACAGCTATCTCAACGAGGTCATGGACCGTCGCCGGGGCATCCCGATTTCGCTCAGCCTGATCTACATGTTCGTGGCCCGCCGGCTCGGGCTGCCCGTGGTTGGCATCGGCATGCCCGGGCACTTCCTCTGCCGGCTCCAGACGCCGACGGATGAGTTCTACATCGATGCGTTCCACGGCGGGCAGCTGCTCACCCGGATTGATTGCAAGAAGCGCCTCGTGAACCTCGCCGTGGAATACGACGACCGCCACCTGGCCCCGATCTCGCCGCGCCGCATCCTGCAGCGGCTCATCGCCAACCTGCACCTCATCCACAAGGAAAAGCGCCACCGCATCGAGGCCGAACGGCTCGAACGGCACCTCGTGGCGCTGGCGCGCTGACCACCGTTCAGCGCGGGCCAATCCAACATGGGCGGGTTGCCCCGCAACCCGGAGTCGGGAGAATGTTCACCACCCGCGCTACCGCCGATTTCACGGACGGACGATCCGGTAATACGCGCCACCGGTCTGCGAGGCGGCGGCATCCTCGGCCACCCCGGCTCCATCTGCTCCAAGAGTCGAGGTCGCCACCGGCTCCCAGGTGACCAGGTCCGACGAGCGCTCCAAGGTCACGAGTTCGCCCGAATTGCCGCTCACGGTGACCGAAAACCCGGCCGGTCCGAACGCGGGATTCAGCAGCGCCAGCGCGGCGTTCACCGTCTGCCGCCAATTGAGGACGATGCTCCCCGTCTCGGCCGCGGCGGCGCCCGCCCCCTCTCCACGGTAACCGTCCACGGCCACGAACAGCGTCTGGCCGGCCTTGGCCGCATAACGCGTCCGGCTCGTGTAAACGGACCGGCCGGAGGCAATGTCGTCGTCGCTGGCCAGCAAGGTCAGCGCGGCCACCGCGTCGCCCGTGTAGATGCCCAGCAGGGTGTCGAAGGTCGTTCCGAGCGTGTCAAAGGTGACCTCACCATCCGCTTCCGCGGTCCACTTGAACCAGACCGAGGCTCCGCCCCGTCCGTCGGCATGCCGCGGTTCGCCGGTCTCCTTGGTGGCGGACCGGTTTTCGCCGGTCACGCGGCCGCTCCGACCCTGCAGCAGCTGGGCCTCGGCAAAGTTGTCGTTGCCCCCGCCCAGCTCAAAGTCCCAGGCGACACGGATGTCGCCGGCGCGCTGGAAGCTGGAGTCGGTCCGGAATCCGTCCACGGCGATCCGATAGGTCTGCCCGCCGGTGACCCGCACGGTCACCCGGCTTTGGCGCGTGGAGCGATCCACGTCGTCGTTGTCGCCCAGTGTCGTCAGCGCCGACACGGCCGTGCCCGAGTAAACGCCCAGCACGGAGTCGAAGTTGCTGTCGAAGGTATCGAAGGTGACGAGGCCGTCTTCCGGTGCCGTCCAGCGATACCAGACCGAGCGCCCGCCAACGGTGCCGCTGTGGTTGGGTTCGCCGGTCTCCTTGGTGGCGCGCAGATTGTTCCCCGTCACCGCACCCGAACGGCCCGTGAGGATCGAAGCGAGGGCAAAGGAATCGTTCACCGGAATCGGGGCGGAACTGACGGCGATCGGCTGCCAGGTCAGCAGGATGAAGCCCTCTTCCGCCCGCAGGCCCGGTTCTCCGCGACCGTCCACCGCGATTGAATAGGTCTGGCCGGCGACCGCGTTCAGGGTGAACCGGCTGGTGTAGATCTCGGCGTCGCCGTTGATGTCGTCGTTGCTCGCCAAGGCCGACCCGAGCGTCGCGATGGTGTCGCCCGAATAAACCGCCAGCACGGTGTCGATGTCCGCGCCCTCCGTGTCGAAGGAGACCATTCCGGAGGCCGGCGCGGTCCACCGAAACCAGAGGGACGCCCCGCCGAGGTTGTCCGCGTGGGCCGGCTCACCGGGTTCCTTGGTGGCGCCCCCGTTGTAGAAGCCGACCTCGCCGCGTTCACCGGTCAGGATCTGGGCCGTGGCGAGGTTGTCGTTCAGCAACTGCTCCTCATCGATGCCCGGGTGCCATTCGAGGCCGACCTTGCCGGCCGCCCCGTCGCGACCGTCCACGACGATGTGGTAGGTGGTGCCCGCCACGGCGGGAAAGCTCACGCTGCTGAGCGGAAAATTTGCGCCGTCATCGTTCGCCGCGACCTGGACCAGATTCCCCAGCGCGTCGCCGGAATAGACCGCGAGCAGGGTGTCGAACTCGCTGCCTTCCGTGGTGAAGGTCATGCCGGTCGTGGCCGGGGCGGTCCAGCGATACCAGAGGGATTTGCCACCCTGATTGGCCGCGTGGCGCGGTTCGCCGGCCTCGTGCGCGCCGCCAACGCTTGTTCCCGAGGTTTCGCCGGTGAGGCCGCCGAGGGCCTGAGCCTGCGCAAAGCGGTCGTTCGGCGGCACCGTCGGCTGCCCGATCAGCCAGCCGCCGATGAGCGGATAGGTCTGGTCAAACCGTCCGTAGATGTCCGCCCGCGTGGGCGTTTCGCAGCTGGAGCCGCCCCCGTAGAGCTGGCCGATGAACTCCTGCGCGGCATTGAACAGCGGGGAACCGCTGCTGCCCGGTTCGGTGATGCCGCGCGACCACTGGATGCTCCAGTAGTCCGCGTCGGACGAATTCACCTGGCCGAAGCTGATGCGTTTGAAGTCGCCGGACGGGTGGTGAATGCCCGTCACCGCCGCGCCGTCCGCGAGCGGTTCACTGCTCCAGCCGGCGTAGGTGACGCCTCCGGGAGTGGCCTGGCGCAGCCGCAGAAAGGCGAAGTCATTGCCCAGGTCGCTGTCGCTGCCGCCGATGAAGTCGGCACCGCCGGCGGTGCGGGGCCGGGTCGAAAGCACCGGGGCCACGCCATTGCACGTCGAAGTCTGGTAGAACCAGTAGAACTCGGCGTCGTCCGCCTCGTCCTGGGAGCCGACACAGTGGTTCGCCGTCATCGCGTAGTCGGTGCCCGCGGCGGCATCCGTGTCGTTCAGCAGGCAGGCGGTGCAAAACAGTTCCCCCTGGGCCTGGACCGTGCCGAGGCCGGCCACCGCCCGCGCTGGGGCCTGCCAGGCCGGCTCGCAGGTCACATCGAGATTGCAGCTGTCCGCCGCCTTCGCCGCCGCGTCGCCACCCGGCGCGCCGACGTAGCGATGCAGCAGCTCATCCAAACGAAAGCCCACCCGCTCGGGCGCCACGCCGGCCGGCACGCGGCATTCCACCGTCACCCGCGGGGCGAAGACCGTGCCGGACCAGAACTGGCTCCGGCCGCCCAACGTTTCCGCGCCGAACGGCCCGGAGACTTCCGCCGGATTGCCGGACGCGAACACCAGCAGCTCCGCGCTAGGCGGCAGAGTCACCTGCGAGAAATGCAGGCGCAGCCCAAGCGCCCCCGCGGATTCGACCTCGGCAGTCCACAGCGCGGAACCGTCCGGCAGCACCTGCCAGCCTCGCGCCGCCTTGTCCGAACGCGGTTCCAGCGCGCCGGGGAGAGCGCGCCGGAGGCTGATGCGACGGGCCGCTTTGGCATTGCCCGCCGCCGCCTTGGCATCCTCGGCCCGGGCAGCATCCAGATCCGGAGCCGGCAAGCTCACCAACGGGCCGGCATTGACCTTGTGCCGGACCGCGGCGGGGCGCACCGGCACCCGGGGCGGTTCCTCGGGCTTGGTCCAGGCACCCAGGCGCACACCCAATCCGGTGGTCACCACCGCGGGCAGCGGAGTGGTTTCGCCCGCCAAGGAGTCTGCATGCAGGGAAAAAAGGGACGCGCCCGCGAAGGCGAACGACCAGATCCGGGGGAACTTCATGGAGGAGTGATGGGACGACCGCGGAAAGGCTACAGCTGTAAACACCAAAATCCAGCCCGATCCGGACGGGTCAGATGGGCGGTGCGCCGGCGCCCGGCGGCAGCACGGAAATCCGCAGCGGCAAGCCCGTGGCGGCCTGTTCCGCCACGGCCAGCCGGCGACGCGTGGCGGTCAGCCGCTGCAGCATCACCTGGGCGATCCGCCGGAACACCACGCATCCCAGAGTGGAATCCTCATCACAGAGCAGGCGGAGCCGGGTGGCGCTGAAGACGAGGGCCGTCACCGGTTCCACCGCGATCGCCGAAAAACTCCACCGGTTGGGCGGAAAGGCCCAGGACCAGCCGAGCGGTTCGCCGGGTTCCAGCACCTGGATGGTCAGCATCTCCTGGCGCACACCGGCCGCCCGGAGAGCGACCCGGCCGGCGAGGATGAGATAGAATTCGGTCGCTTCCTGCGCTTCGCCGAAGATGACCGCCTCGGCCGGAAACTCGGCGTAGTCCGCCATCTCCGCGAGGCGCTCCAGCAGCCGCCACGGGACGCCCTTGAAGAACGGCTGGTGCTCGAGCAATGCCGCCGTCGGCCGGGGAGGAAGTTTCATGGACCGAATGTGGTCCGTCCGGCAATTCGCGGCAATGCCCCGGTGCGCAATCCCGGCAGTTTCGTTCGGTGGTGCAACATACGACGCCCCTTGAGCAATCGGCGGTGAGCACGGATTTCCCGGTGGCGCGACAAGTTTCACCGCATCGTCCGAGACATGAAAACGACCCGCGCCCATCGCCCGGCCCAACGTCCTTCCGGCAACCGGAAGGTGCGTTTTGTGCTGCCGTTCCTGGACGCCCGGGAGGTCTGTCTCGTCGGTTCGTTCAACGACTGGAACCCGACCGCCGCCCCGATGACCGAGGTGGCCGAGGGGTGGGCACTGGAACTCGATCTGCCCGTCGGGTCCCACGAGTATCTGTTCGTCGCGGATGGGCGCTGGGTCGCCGATCCGAACAATCCCGTCAGCCGGCCCAACCCCTTCGGCGGGGTCAATTCCCTCGTCGAGGTCGCGCCGGCTGCGGCCAGGGCTCCCCGGAGCCGCCAGGCCGGAAACCCAAACCCGTCCAGTCAATCATGAGGGCCACCAAGACCACCGCAGTCCGGCCGCGAAAAAGCTCCGCCCACCTCGTCGTGGATGATTCCAACGGCCATCAGGTGGCCTCGGCGCCACTCGGCCAGCTGGCCCCCGTCCGCTTCCGCATCGGGCGCATCCTGGTGCCGATGGACTTCTCCGAGCATTCGCGCAAGGCGCTCCGCTACGCCCGGCCGTTTGCCGAGCAGTTTGGCGCGCAGCTCACACTGCTCCACGTCATCGAACCCGTCGTGCTGCCGACCGATTTCGGCTATGTGCCCGCCACCCCGGTGGATCTCGACGAACAGCGCATGCAGGACGCCCGCAAGCAGCTTTCCGGCATCGCCGGCGAACTGGGGGCGACGGTGCCCGTGGACTTCATCGTGCGGCTCGGCCGTTCGTGGAAGGAGATCGTCGAGACGGCCAAGAACAAGCACATGGATCTGCTGATCATCGCGACGCATGGCTACACGGGCCTGAAATATGCCCTGCTGGGCAGCGTCGCCGAGAAGATCATCCGCCACGCCCCGTGCCCGGTGCTCGTGGTGCGAGCCGAAGAGCACGACTTTTTATAACGGCAGGTTACCCGAGGTTGGTTGAGTGGGTTAGTTGGAGTGTAGGGACTGCCGTTGGCGCCCGGACGTGTGTCCGGGCGCTTTTTTGTTTCGGCCGCGCGCCGCGCCGCGTCAGCGGGCGATGCCGCACTGGTAGGCAAACCACTCCGCCTTCAGTCCGCCGAGGGGTCCCCGCAGCTGGTCCAGCTCGGCGGCGGGCCCGTGAACCTCCAGGCGGATCAGCTCCGACAGCTTCAGCATGCGGTCGAGCAGGTCGCCCACGTTCGTGAGGTGGGCGAGCACGCCGGCGGCGCCCACGTAGGCCTCCCGGCAGAACACCACGTCGCCATTCAGCGTGAATTCGTAAAAGCGCATCGCCTCCTCGGACTGCGTGCGCGCGACAAATTCGCGGAGCAATGCCGCGGCGGCCTCAAGCTGGCCGGCGTTGACCTTGAAATACGGATGCAGACTGACGAGCGGTGCGGTGGTGGACATGAGGGTAAACTGTTGTGCCCGCAGTGTGCGGGCCGCGTGACGCCCCACGCAAGCCGCCTTCGTGCCGCCCCGGTCTCAATCATCCACCGTCTGCCCGACGAGTTGGCGGAACTTCCAGCCGGTGTTGTCGTTGCCGCCCTGGGTCTGCTTCATCAGCACGCCGATCAGCTTCTCCTTGGGATCGGCGAAGTATTGGGTGTTGAAGTAGCCGCCCCAGTCGAACGTCCCGGCGCTACCTTCGCCGCCCTTACCCTGGCCCTTCGCGGTCACCACGCCGAACGCCAGCCCGTAGTGCTTGTCGCCGCCGCCGAACAGGTCGCCGGCCACCTGCTCGCGCATGATGACGTCCACGGTGGTGCGGCTCAGGAGGCGCACGCCGCCGAGTTCGCCACCGTTGAGATACATCTGGAGAAACGTGGCGTAGTCCTTCGCCGTGCTGCACAGGCCCGCGCCGCCGGAGAAGAACGACTTCGCGCCTTTGATCGGGTAATCGGGATCGTAGAAGGTGACCGGATAGCGAACCCATTTGTCGCCCTCGGGCTTTTGCACCGCCACGAGACGGCCGGCCTTTTCCACCGGCAGGTAGAAGCCGGTGTCCTTCATGCCGAGCGGGCCGAACAGGCGCTTCTGCAGGAACACGTCGAAGGGCATGCCGCTGACGACCTCGATGAAGTAACCCAGCACGTCGAGCCCCTCGCTATAGGTGAACTTGTCGCCGGGATGATGGTGCAGCGGCAGCTTCGCGAGACGCTTCACGCTGTCGCCGATGGTGACCGGCTCGGTCGTGAACAGGTCCGTCACACCGGCCTTCGCGTAGAGCTGCTTGAACCGGGCGTCGCCATCAATGACGCCGTAGCCGAGGCCCGACGTGTGCGTGAGCAGGTGGCGGATGGTGATCTCGCGCTTCACCGGTTCTCCGGTCCAGGTGCCGTCGGCCTCGTTGTAGGTCTTGAGCACCTGGGCGCCCTTGAACTCGGGAATCCAGTTCGACACCGGATCGTCGAGGCGGAAGCGGCCTTCCTCCCAGAGCATCATCACGGCGGTGGACGTGATGGCCTTGGACTGCGAGGCGATGCGGAAGATGTCGTCGCGCTTCAGCGTGCGGCCGGCCGCGTTGTCGGCCATCCCAAACGCCTTGTGATAGACGATCTTTCCGTTGCGCGCGACGAGCGCGACGACGCCGGGAATGCGGTTCTCGCGGAGCGCGTCCTCGCACATCGCGTCAATGCGGGCTAGACGCTCCGCGGAGACTCCGGCCTTGGCGGGCGCGGCTTCCCGAAGCGGCGGGGAGTTCCTCACGGACTTGGTCTGCGCCAGCGCGGGCGGGGCCAGCAGCAGGGACCCAAGCAGCAGCGACAGGCCCAGCGAAACGGACGGGGAGGTTTTCATGGAAGACGGCGGAAGGTTCCGGGAAAGCCCTCCGTGAGTCACGCCCAACGAGCAGAGGAACCGACAGAAAGTCACCGCGGAAATCGGAGCGTTCGCGCCCCTGCATCCGGATTCGGCGGACCAGCCGTGCGAATGGCGGGACGATTTCCGATGCGGCGCCAAACACGGGGTGAATCTGGACCTCGCGTGCGAGCCGGCGCGCACGCAACGTGCTGCCGGCATCTTGCCGGCAGCGACGGCCGCACACGGCGCCCAGCGGCGACGCCAAACACTTCCCGCCTCAACCGGGGCTTGCGTCTGAATTTCCGCGCCGCACGCTGGCCCTATGTCCCCCGCGTCACCTCTCTGCCCCGGCCCGCTGCTCAGCCGCCGGGAATGGCTGCGCGTCGGAGGCTTGGGCACCTTTGGCCTGTCGCTGTCGTCGCTGCTGACGCCGAATCTGAGGGCCGATTCCGCGGTTCCCGCCGGCGGCAGTTTCGGCCGGGCGAAGTCCTGCATCCTGCTATTTCTTGCGGGCGGTCCGCCCCAGCACGAGACGTTCGACCCCAAGCCGGATGCCCCGCTGGAGGTCCGCGATGTGTTCCGGTCCATTCCGACGAGCGTGCCGGGCACACATTTCTGCGAGACGCTGCCGCACACCGCCCGGGTCGCCCACCGGTTTTCGGTGATCCGCTCGCTGACCACCGACATTGACGCGCACTCGACCAGCGGCGCGTTCATGCTCACGGGCTACGAACCGCAGACGAAGGCCGAGAACGTCCCGCCCGGCCCGCAGGACTGGCCCAGCCTCGCCGCGGTGATCGGCCGGCTGAAGCCGAGCGAGCGCTCGCCCATGTCGTCCGTGGTCCTGCCCGAACCGCTCGCCAACGACGGCAACATCCTCTGGCCGGGCCAGGACGGCGGCTTCATGGGTCCGACATGGCATCCGCTGCTGATGCGCTGCGATCCCACCCAGCTTCCGCTCCAGATCGAGGGGCTCGCGCGGCATCCGGCCGTGCCCGACCTGCGCCTGGAAGAACGCACCCGGCTCCTCGCCCAGCTCGACACGCAGTTCCGCGCCGGGGAAGCCATCGCCGCCGTGGCCGGCTGGGATCATTCGCGGCAAAAGGCCTTCGACCTCCTGCACGCCGAAGCGAGCCGCCGGGCCTTTGAGCTGGAACGCGAAAAGCCCTCGCTGCGCGCCGCGTATGGCGAACACAAGTTCGGGCAAAGCGCCCTGCTCGCCCGCCGACTGGTCGAGGCGGGCACGCGGCTGGTGCAGGTCAACTGGCCCCGCGAGGGCAAGGCCGAGGTCGCCGGCAGCCCGCTCTGGGACACCCACGCGCAAAACGCCGGCCGCGTCCGCGACGTGCTCTGCCCGCAGTTCGACCGCACCTTCGCCACGCTGCTGGAAGACCTCCGGGAACGCGGCCTGCTCGACGAGACCCTTGTGATCGCGATGGGCGAATTCGGGCGTTCACCCAAGATCAATCCCCAGGGCGGACGGGATCATTGGGGCGCCTGCTTCTCCGTGGCCCTCGCCGGCGCCGGCATTCCGGGCGGCCAGATCGTGGGCGCCAGCGACCGCATCGGCGGTTACCCCGACACCCGGCCGCTGCGTCCCCGCGATCTCGCCGCGACGGTCTTCCACCTGCTCGGCATCTCCCCGTCGGCTGAGTTCATGGACCCCGTCAATCGTCCCCGCCCAGTCACCGACGGCGGCACGCCGATCCGCGAACTGGTCGGCGCGTGAAGCGCCGGCCGTTGAGCCCACTGACCAAAGCAGGTCGCACATGTCGCCCCGCCTCCTTCGCAGTTGGTTCACCGCGGGCGCACTGAGCCTCCTGCTGCTGTCCGTGGGGACGACCGCCGCCGAGCCACCTTCCTCCCGCCTCCGCCTGCTCATCGAGACCGATGCCGGCGGTGATCCCGACGACGAACAGTCGCTAGTCCGGTTTCTCCTGTATGCGAACGAATGGGATGTCGAGGGCCTCATCGCCAACCGGCCCGTCGCCCGCGCCGGCGAGAACCGCAACCGTGAACGCACCGGCCTCGGTATCGTCCGTGCCCTGGTCCACGCCTACGGCCAGTGCTGGACGAACCTGGTGCAGCATGACCCGCGTTACCCCAACCCCGAAGTCCTGTTGGCCCGGACCGTCGCCGGCTACGACGACACGGTAGCCGGCGTGGACCGGATTGTCGCCGCCGTGGATGCGCCCGATCCTCGGCCGCTCTGGTATTCCGACTGGGGTTCCGACAATGGGTCCGCCACCAATAACCTGCGCCGCGCTCTCGACCGGGCGCTCCGCGAGCGTGGTCCCAAGGGTTACGCGAAGTTCAAGGGTCGCCTCCGCCTCGCCAGCTACGACAAGTTCGGCGAGCACACCCGCACCGGCCCGCCGTGGACACTTTGG
>CAIWAH010000388.1 GCA_903910585.1 uncultured Verrucomicrobiota bacterium | reverse complement strand
ATGCGGAGCGGGCAACGCTCTTCGAGTACTTCCTCGGGGCGGCCGATGCCGAATACGCCAGGCAACTCGCCACCCTGTCCGCCGCGCGCGGCGAAGCGCTGAAGTTCGCGAGCGGCCAAAGAGAAATCCTGGTGATGCGCGAGCTGCTGGAGCCGAAGCCGGCCTATGTCCTCTTTCGCGGCGAATACAACCAGCGCCGTGAAGCAGTGCCGATGGGCGTCCCCGAGTGGCTGCTGCCGTTGCCTGACGGCGCGCCGCAGAACCGCCTCGGTCTCGCCCAGTGGCTGACCGACCCGCGGCATCCGCTCACGGCGCGCGTCACCGTGAATCGCATCTGGCAGAGCATCTGGGGGCGCGGACTTGTGAACTCGACGGAGGATTTCGGCAGCCAGGGGGGACGTCCACTGTACCCCGAGGTGCTCGATGCGCTCGCGGCTCGATTCATCGCCAGCGGATGGGATGTGAAGGCGCTCGTGAAGACGATCGTGATGAGCCGCACGTATCGCCAGCGAAGCATCGCCGACGCGCCGACGATGGCCGACGATCCGGACAACGAATGGCTCGCGCGCGGACCGCGGATTCGTCTCTCGGCGGAAATGGTGCGCGACAACGCGCTCGCCGCCGCCGGCTTGCTCACCGAACAACTCGGCGGTCCGCCGGTGAATCCGTATGAGCTGAGCGAAGGCTTCAAGCCAGAGAAACCGAGCGATGGCGACGGCGTCTATCGCCGCAGCCTGTACACGAACTGGCGCCGCACGAGCGCGCCTCCGGCGATGGTCGCATTCGACGCGCCGCGTCGAGCCGTCTGCATTTCACGCCGCGAACGAACCGACTCGCCGCTGCAGGCGTTCATCCTGCTGAACGGCGTGCAATACGTCGAGGCCGCCCGCGTGCTCGGCGAGAAACTTCACAAGGACGCCAACGGCGACGTGCGGGCGATGATCGAACACGGATTCCTCCGCTGCCTGAGCCGTCAGCCGGACGCGAAAGAGATCGCGATCGCCACCCGGCTCTACAATGAACAGCTCGCCTGGTTCCGCCAGTCGCCTGCCGAAGCGGAGAAGCTGCTGACATCAGGCAACGCCAGGCGCGACGCCTCAATCCCCGCGGTCGAAGCCGCCGCCGCCGCTGTCCTCGCACAGGCACTCTTGAACCACGACGCCTGCGTCGTTAAACGGTGAAACACCATGCCCAATCCGCTCCTCTTCAATCGTCGCCAGGTCCTCAATCGCTTCGGCCTTGGGCTGGGCGGGTTCGCACTCGCGGAGCTGCTTTCGCAGCCGACGCACGCCGCGCCGGCGCTCGACAAGGGCGCGCTGGGCGAGCCGCATTTCGCGCCGCGAGCGAAGCGCATCATCTACCTCTTTATGTCTGGTGGTCCGTCGCAGCTCGACCTCTTTGACTACAAGCCACTGCTGAACAAACGCCAGGGCGAGCAGCTTCCCGACTCGGTGCGCGGCGGGCAGCGGCTGACCGGCATGTCGGGCAACCAGTCGTCGATCCCGCTCGTCGGTTCGCCGTTCAAGTTCGCGCAGCACGGCAAGGGCGGCGCGTGGGTCAGCGAGGTGCTGCCGCACACGGCGAAAATCGCCGACGACCTTTGCTTCGTCCGCTCGATGTTCACCGAGGCGATCAACCACGGTCCCGGCGTGACGTTCATGCAGACCGGCACGCAGATCGCGGGACGGCCGAGCATCGGCGCGTGGCTCAGCTACGGACTGGGCCAGGAGAACGCGAACCAGCCGTCGTTCGTCGTGATGATCACGAAAGGCAAGGGAGGGCAGCCGCTCGGCGCCCACCT
>CAIWAH010000387.1 GCA_903910585.1 uncultured Verrucomicrobiota bacterium | reverse complement strand
TGTTGTGGTCGGTGATGGCGACGCAATCCATGCCGGCGCTCATGAAGTCGAGCAGCCACTCACGAGGAGAACGTGCCTTCAGTGCCGCTTGGTTCGGCCCCTTGCCGTAGTCGTCTGATTTTGGCGTGTGGGTGTGAAAGTCGAACTTCCACCACTTTGCTCCATAATGTCGTGTGCCGGTGCTCATATCTTGTTGGGGATCACATCTGGACATGGCCTAAAGAACTGGTGGCCGTTGAAATGGATTATGTGGTCAGGGTCTTCGGCGATCCAGACTTCGGACTCCCACGCGATCCGCGAAACGAAGGTCTGCATGGTGCGGCGGTTCTTGAAGGCGGTGACGAAGACGAGGCCTGCTTTGCAGCCTGGGAAAAGGTCTTTGAGTTCTTGGCGGCGTAGTGGACGATGACATCAGGAGTGGAGGTCAGACCGTCACGATTGACGCCGCCAACTGCAACAACGCCGGACACACCTCGCCTTCAACGCCTAGCGGGTGGCGCCACCGCCACGGCTGCCCATTGGGCAGACTGTCTCGAAACTGCTCCGTGGTATCTGCCGCCCACAACCGGGGTTGGTTCACGAGCCGGTGCCGGTCCGGGTCCGCCGTGAGCATTTGCAGCGCAAAGGCCAGGCCGGCCGACACATCCGCGGCCAAACCGGCTTCCTTGGCCTTGTGCCAGAAACCCACGGCCAGTTCATACATCGTTTCGATGACCTCGCGGTGAACGATCCAGAAGCCGCTGCCGCCGAGCCACGGCGCCCCGGTCACGCCCAGCTTCGCCATCAGGTCACGCACCCGATCGAGCGGCATACCGTGCCATTCCGCACCAGCCGGCAGATCCGTGAGCCGCACTTCCAGCGGCACATGCATTGGGGCCCGGCCCAAGGCGCCCAGCACATCGTCCGGGTTGCGGAGGAACACCGTGCCGGGCTCCACCCACACGAAATGATCAAAGTTCAGCCGGCTCATGCCCGCCTTGAGGTAATGCAGCTTGAACAGGCCGTGCGCCCGGTCGCAATCGTAGGCGTCGTAACATTCGCATTCCGGGATGGGACGGTCGGTCAGGACATGGAATTCCTTGAACACCCCGGCCGCCCGCGCCGTGCGGACACAACGTTCCATCCGGTCGGCCTCTGGGCCGGTGGCCACGGACCAATAGCAGTAGCGCGCTTTCATCGGTTCACAGGCTCAGAAACTCAACGCCTCCACCCAGCGTTGCCGGTGCTGCTCCGGGTTGCACAGGTGTTCCCGGGCGTGCGCCGCGGCCTGCCGGCTGAGTTGCAAGCGCAGGGGATGGTTGCGATAAAGCTCCTGCACGCAGTCCCGCCATGCGGCAAATTCCTGGCAGATGAACCCGCTCTCACCGGAGACCATGAGCTGGTGAAACTGATGCCCGGCTGGCACCACCGGCACGCACCCCGTCAGCATGGCTTCCACTACCGCGCGTCCCCACGATTCCTGCACCCGGTGCCCCAGCGGATATACGAACAGGTCTAGGCTATTCAGAAACGCCCGCGCCGACTCTCGGTTTTCCGGCAGCAACTCCCATTCGGGACCAAACCGGTGCCAGCGATACTGGCGGGCCACCTCAGGGCTCCACGCCATCACCCGGTAGCGCGCATCGGCCAGCCCCAGTTCCTCGTAAAATACGGGAAAGTTCAGCGGATACTTCTCCGGGTCCGCACGGGAAAGGCGGCCGAGGCTGAACACCGGATGGCGCCGTTCGACCCACGGGAAATCATCGGGATCGATGTAGTTGCCGGTCTGGACCGCGGGCACACCGCGATAGACCTCCGCGCAGGCCTGGGCTTGGAATTCCGAGACGAACAGCACCCGGTCAATGAGCCCCTGCTGCGCCGCCTCCGCCTCGCCCTTGAAGGCAAACATCATCTCGTTCGACCACACCAGCCGGAGACCGCGTTCCTTGACCTCGCGCGCCCGGCCGGTCGTGAAGAACTCGCGCTCGCAGATGGCCAGGCCCACGCCCTCCAGGGGACGGGGTAAATCCTTGAGCAGGGTGGCCCGGATTTGGAGCGGCTCGAGGAAGGCCCGCACCTCCCGGTCCTTGAGGTAGTTCGGGGTGGGCGGCACCACGGTGATGGCGAAATCCCGGTGTAGCAGCCGCAGCAGGTGGACAATCTTGGTCGCGGCCCCACCCACCTTGCCGGGCACGCCGAAGAGGTAGAGCTGTCGCTTACTACTGAAGGATG
>CAIWAH010000386.1 GCA_903910585.1 uncultured Verrucomicrobiota bacterium | reverse complement strand
GCCCTCGATTTCGGCGTGGAAGGCGGCCGGTCGCAGAAGATCGGCGATGTCGGCACGGGCAAGTTCGCCAACGCCTTCGGCCAGTCGGCCATCAACCAGGCCGCCACCAACGGGGCTCTCAACAGCATCGGCCAAAACGTCACCGGCTTCGGCACCACGCCGCCCGGGGGCGGCCTTTACCAGATGCTGGGAACCGACTACGAGGTCACGCTCCGGGCCATCGCGCAGGCCGGCAACGCGGAGATTCTCTCCCGTCCCTCGATTCTCGCGCGCAACAACCAGCCGGCCACCATCAGCCTGGGCCAGCAGGTGCCGGTGGTCTCCAGCACGACCTTCAACAACGTTACGGGGCAGATCAACAACGTCACCTACCAGAACGTCGGCATCATCCTCCGGGTGACGCCGTTCATCTCGGCCGACGGCATGGTCGAGATGATCGTGTCGCCGGAGACTTCCGCGCTGGCGGACCGGTCCATCTGGGTGCCGATTTCCCGCGACGCCTCGGCCCCGGTGATCAATTCGCGGGTGGCTGACACCGTGGTCGTGGTGCCCGACGGCCAAACCGTCGTGATCGGCGGCCTGATGCAGACGCAGCAGAACGTCTCGGAAAGCAAGATTCCTCTCCTCGGTGACATCCCGGGACTCGGAAACCTCTTCAAGCGGAAGCAGAAGAGCAATGCGAAGACCGAGCTGATGATCTTCCTCACCCCGCACGTGATTCCGGCAGCCAGCCAATTGGCGGCGCTGACAGCGGAAGAACGGGCCAACTCCATGCTCAAGCCCAAGTCGCTCTCCGAAGAGCAGCTCGACAAAGTGCTCGGAACATTGCCCAGCAAGGATCCCTCAGAATTGGGCAAACCGGCGCCGAAGAAGGGGAAGAAGTAAGCTAGGCGAAAAAGCAGTTGGATCAGCCTAAGAATTCTTGGCCCGTGGCGTAGTCGGTAATGGAAACCAACCTCTGATTCCCGCCACGTGCTGCTTCTCTCGTCCGGTCCAACGCGTCGCCCGCACGCGGATCTTCGCCCGTCCCACCTTTGCGGGCCGGCAGGTCGTTGTCTATGCGATGGAACTGACGGCGGCGGAGCCGCTCGCCATGATCCTGCCGGTGCCGGTGAAATCCGGGGCCGATCCCAAAGAGTTCAAGTTCATCAATCTGGAGGCCTATCCGGAGTTCTTCGACGATTTGAACCGCGGATTTCCGATCCCCCCTCCGCCCGCAGCACTGGCACTGGCCAACTCGCTGCCCAGCCGGTCTGCGAAGCTGGAGGTGGTTTCGGTCGGCTCCTTCGAGGCGTCCTTTGTGCCCACGTTGGCCGACTTTGACCGGCTGGATGGACGGTTCCGGATTGATCCGAAGATCTGGCAGCAGCTTCCGGGTTACGAACGTATGGGGTTTGCCGTGTTCAAGCTGCGGCCGGGATCCCAGAAGGTTCACCCCATGTGCTTCGCCTATCCGCGGGCGGACACGACGCGGCTTTTCTTCCCGACGTTGCACATCCACGACGGGCAGATGCACGCGCAGGAGGATTTCGACCATGAGCTCTACGCCCAAGGCAACGGCGAGCAGATGCCCGACGTGCTGAACTGGGAAGAATCGCGTGGTTGGGCCGGGCAGTTCATGAAGACCGACCGGACGGCCGGCATTCTGGCAAAGGACGCGCATGTTTGCCGGCGTCGTCTCACCGGCAGTCTTCCGAACGAGGACACCTACGTGGCGATGTCCTGACCGCCGAGGTTCGGCAGCCATCGCAGCGTCTCGGCGAGGACTGTCTCCACGGCCAGCGCCGTGATGCCGTGTTCGGCTGCGATGAGGCGGAAGCGATCGCTCATTGGGCGCCAGACGGTCGGATTGGTCGGACCCCACAGCGCCAGACCGGGCAGTCCGACGGCGGCTGCCAAGTGGGAGATTCCGGAGTCGTGGCCGATGAACCCGGCGCAGCCCTTCAATCGCGCCGCCAGCTGGGGCAGGGGCAGTCCGCGAGCCACGTCGATGCGGACCGGATTTGTTCCCGCGAGCCGTTCCAACCGGTCGCCTTCGGCTTCGCCGCCGACCAGCAGGAGCCGCAGGTCGGTCCGGGTCAGCAATTCGGTGATGAACGCGCGCCAGTGAGGTTCGGGCCAGTTCTTGCGTTCGCTGCCGGAGCCCGGATGCAACGCCAGCCATTTTCCCGACGCGGACGGCACGCGGGCCTTGACTTCGAGTCGCGGTGTGGAATCGGCGTCGAAGATGGCCAGCCGCTGCAAGGGTTCGAGCAGTTGTTCGGCGGCGTGCATCGGCCGCGTTTCCGAAGGGCGATGCACTCCCTGGATCACCTGCGCCTTGGTGATCCGGGCAAGGTTGTCGCGGAAGATCTCATCCGGATCGAACAGGTAGGAGAGGATCACGTGGCAGCCGGCGAAGTAGGAGGACAGTTCAAAGTCGAGGTCTCCGCCGCGTGCGAAGAAACCGGCGAGCGGACGAGACTCGATGGGTTTGACCGCATCCACCAGACTGCCGGCGGCGGCGAGCGACGCGATGTGCGGATAGCCCAAAACCTCCAGACGGGGCTCCGGAAACTGCCGGCGCAGTGCGGCGAACACCGGAAGCGTCAGGATGAGATCGCCGATGGCACCGCCGCGGATGACCAGAATCTTGCCCTTGGACACGCGGGCAGGTTGGGACAGGAGCCCGGCGGAAGGAAGCGGGCGCTTTCCGCTTCTGGCCGGGTGAGCCCGGCCGCTAGGCTGCGGCCGTGTTTCGACCGTGCATTGATCTGCGCAACGGCCAGGTGGTCCAGATTGTCGGCGGCTCGCTCTCCGATACCGGGGAAGGGGTCCGGACCAACTTTGTGTCGGAGAAGCCGCCCGCCTGGTTTGCCGAACTCTACCGGCGCGACCAACTCACGGGCGGCCACGTCATCGCCTTGGGGCCCGGCAACGAGTCGGCTGCCTGCGAAGCGTTGGCAGCGTGGCCGGGTGGCCTGCAATACGGCGGCGGCGTCAATGCGGACAACGCCGCCGCATGGCTTGAGGCCGGAGCCTCCCACGTCATCGTCACCTCGTGGGTGTTCCGCGAAGGCCTGCTGGAACAGGACCGGCTCGCGGAATTGGTCCGGCGAATTGGCCGGGAGCGGCTGGTGCTCGACCTGAGCTGCCGCAAGCGTGGTGACGACTATTTCGTGGTGACCGACCGTTGGCAGAAATTCACCGACCTAAAGCTGGGGCCGGCGACGTTTGAGTCACTGGCCCGCCAGTGTGCGGAGTTTCTGGTCCACGCCGTGGATGTGGAAGGCCTTTGCCGG
>CAIWAH010000385.1 GCA_903910585.1 uncultured Verrucomicrobiota bacterium | reverse complement strand
TGGCGACGCGTTGCGGCAACGGTTGCGCCCGGAATTCGTGCTGGTGACGTCCGCTGAGTATCCGGTGCAGGAACGGGTCAAGCCGGCCACCCGGGAACGACTGGAGCAGGGGCCCGCCACGGTGTGGTTCAGCGAAGACTCGGGCGTGGTGCAGGTGGTGGAGACCGATTCTGGCCTGACCGTGCAGGCGATGGATGGTCGGCGGATGGAGATGCCCCGGCCAGACAGGGAACCAACGCAGCCGGTCGGCCGGTAACGCGACCTGTGCGGAACAGATCCGGTTGGCGGAATCGGACCGGTGAACCTGGGTGTGCGGCTGCTTTCGTGGAGGAGCCTCGGTTTGAACTGAAGCTCGCATCAGTCTGCGGGTGAAGTCATCCGTTGCGCTTCGGGCGGCGCTCTGCGATGCCACGGGAAGATTCCTCCCGCTTTTCTTCCATGAAGCCAGCCTCACCCGAAGTCGCGCCGGCGCCGCGCCTGCAATCGCTCGATGCCTACCGCGGGCTCATCATGTTCACGCTGCTATGCGGCGGCATTTTCCATTCGCTGAAGGGGCACCCGACCTGGAACTGGCTGTTCCTCCAGAACGAGCATGTCGCCTGGGCCGGTTGCGTCTATTGGGACCTGATCCAGCCGGCGTTCACCTTCATGGTCGGTGTTTCGATGCCGTTCGCCTTCGCCCGCCGCGCCGAAATGGGCGACTCCTGGCCGCAGCAGTTCCGGCATGCGCTGATCCGGGCCTTCAACCTGATGCTCATCGGCATCCTGCTGGACCATTTTGGTTCGGACAAAATCCAGGTGGGTTTCATCCGGGTGCTCCAGCAGATCGCGATCGCCTACCTGCTGGCGTTCTTCGTGGTCGGGCGCAGCTTTCGGATTCAGGCGGCGGTCGCGGCCGGACTTCTGGTCGGCTACCAGTTGCTCTGGATGTTCAACCCCTGGAACGGTCCCGACGGACCTTGGGCCATGGGGAATCAGAACCTCGGCAGTTCCTTTGACCGGTGGCTGCTTGGGCGAAACTACTCCGGCTTCTACGTCGGGCTGAATGCCATCCCGAGCACCGCCACGGTCATCTTCGGGGTGATGGCCGGCGCGCTGATCCGGCGGGCCGGTCCACCGGAACACCCCGGGGCGATCCCGGCTCGCCGGGTGTCCTTGCTCCTGTTGCTGGCGGGTGTGGGCGGCATCGCGGTGGGATGGGCGGTCAGTCCGTGGTTTCCGCTGATCAAACGCATCTGGACGCCCAGCTTCACCGTGTATGCGGGCGGCTGGACCACGCTGATGCTGCTGTTGTTCTACTGGCTGATCGAGGTGCGCGGCTGGAGCCGTTGGGCATTCCCGCTCGTCGTGGTCGGCACAAACTCGATCGCCGCCTACGTGCTGGGCAATTCGTTCGGCGGCTGGTTCCGCAGCGCGAGCGGCGCGTGGATTGGCTGGCTGAAGGAGCCGCTGGGCGAAGTCTGGTTCCCGGTGTTCCAGCGCGGCCTGTTCGCGGCCGCTGCGTGGGGCGTGCTGTATTGGCTGTGGCGCCGGAAGATCTTCTTCAAGGCGTGAGCATTCGACAGGAACGGCCCTGCCGCCCACAGTCCCGTCCCAGTGGCCAACGGGACAAACAACGGAAAGACGGTCGGGGAGGCGCGGCGGCGTTTGCCGGAATTGCTCGCGCCCGCGGGTGACTGGGAATGCGCGCGCGCAGCGGTCGAGAACGGCGCCGACGCGATCTACTTCGGGCTGGAGCGGTTCAATGCCCGGATGCGGGCCCACAACTTCACGGTCGCGGACCTGCCAGCGCTCATGGAGTTCCTCCACCGGCGCGGCGTGCGCGGCTACGTGACGTTCAACACGCTGGTCTTCACCGATGAACTGGCCGAGGCGGCGGAATACCTCCGGGCCATCATCGCCGCCGGCGTGGACGCGGCGATCGTCCAGGACATCGGCATCTGCCGTTTGATCCGCCGGTTCTCGCCCGACTTCCCGATCCACGGTTCCACGCAGATGACCGTCACCAGTCCGGCGGGCGTGGAATTCGCCCGCCGTCTCGGCTGCGACCTGGTGGTTCTCGCCCGGGAGAATTCCCTGGCCGAAATCCGGGCGATCCATGCCGCGGGAGCCGGCGAAGTGGGCGGCGAAGGTGCCCTGCCGCTGGAAGTGTTCGTTCACGGCGCCCTGTGCGTGGCCTATTCCGGCCAGTGCCTGACGAGCGAATCGCTGGGCGGCCGCAGCGCCAACCGCGGCGAATGCGCCCAGGCCTGCCGGATGCCCTACGAACTGATCTCCGATGGCCGGCAAGTGGACCTCGGCGACCGGCGTTATCTGCTGTCGCCGCAGGATCTCGCCGGCCTGGAAGTGTTGCCGGAGCTCGTGGCCGCCGGCGTTTCCTCACTGAAGATCGAGGGGCGCCTCAAGTCGCCGGAATACGTCGCGAGCATCACGCGGGTTTACCGACGGGCGCTCAACCGGCTCGCGGCGGAAGCCGGGCCGGCAGCGGCGGGGCAGGGGGACGTCCCAGCCGAGCGCTATGAGCTAGAAATGGCGTTCTCGCGCGGGCTCTACACCGGCTGGTTCCGCGGCATCCAGAACCAGGAGCTGGCCCATGCCCGGTTCGGCAAAAAGCGCGGCGTGCTGGTGGGCGAAGTGCTCCGGGTGGACCGCGAACGGGTCCTCGTGCGCCAGGCCGGGCCCGTGAAGCCGGGCGATGGCATTGGCTTCGATGCGGGGCGGCCGGACGAGGCGGAAGAGGGCGGACGCGTTTACGAAGTCCAGCCGGCCGGTCGTGGCGGAGCGGGCGAGATCTGGCTGGCGTTCGGCCGGGGCGCTGTGGACTTCGGGCGCATCCGTCCCGGCGACCTCGTGTGGAAAACCGACGATCCGGAACTCAACCGCGAGCTCCGGAAAACCTTCGAGGGCGAAGCCATCCGGCATCAGCGGCCGGTGCGGGCCGAAGTGCATGGCCACGCCGGCGCACCATTGACCTTGCTCCTGGGCGATCCCGCGGGGCTGACCGTGCGGGTGGATTCCGCGCTGCCGCTGGCCGCCGCGGAGAAACGTCCGCTGACGGACGAATCGTTGCGGGGCCAACTCGGTCGCCTGGGCGGCACGCCGTTCGTGCGCGGGCAGTTGGTCAACCGGCTCGAAGGCGCGGTGATCCTGCCCGTGAGCGAACTCAACCGCGTGCGACGCGAGGCGGCGGCGCAGTTGGAGGCGCTGCGGGCCAAACCGCGGCGCTGGCAGCTTCACGAGCCGGCGGGCGGCGTGGGCAGTCTCCTCGCTCCGGACCTTTCGTCCGCTCCGAATGGAGGAGAGTCACCGTCGCCACAACCGACGCTCACCTCGCTTACGGCAGCGCCCGAACTCATCGTGCTGGTGCGCAGCCTCGATCAGCTCGCGGCGGCGATCGAATGCGGTGCCGAGACCGTTTACTGCGACTTCGAGGATCCGAAGCGATTTCGGGAAGCGGTCGCCCAGTTCCATACAGCTCACGGGTGCCGGCTCGGGCTCTCCGGCCGGAAACCGGAAATCTGGGTGGCGCCGCCACGCATCACCAAGCCGGGCGAAGAGTGGATTCTCAAGCAGGTTGCCTCCGCCAACGCGGACGGCGTGCTCTGCCGCAACTACGATCACCTGAAGTTCTTTGCCGGCGGCCGGCGGCGCGGGGATTTTTCCCTGAACGTCGCCAACCCGCTCACCGCGGAGCACTTCATCCGCGACCAGGGACTGGAACGCGTCACGGTCAGCTACGACCTCAATGCCGCGCAGGTCGAGGCGCTGCTGGGGGCCGCTCCGGCGGACTGGTTTGAACTGACCCTGCACCAGCACATGCCGATGTTTCACATGGAGCACTGCGTGTTCTGTGCGTTCCTTTCCGCGGGCAAGGACTTCCGCGACTGCGGCCGGCCCTGCGACCGCCATGCGGTGAAGCTGCGCGACCGCGTGGGCATGGAGCATCCGCTCAAGGCCGACGCCGGCTGCCGCAACACGGTGTTCAACGCCCGCGCCCAGACTGGCGCGGAATTCCTGGACCGGTTCCGGACCCTCGGGGCGCGGGTGTTCCGGGTGGAGTTCGTGGACGAGTCCGCCGACGAAGTGAAGCGGACCCTCACCGCCTATCGGGCGCTCCTGCGCGGCGAACTGACCGGGCAACAGCTGTGGCAACAACTGAGGCTCCACAGCCAGCTCGGAGTAACCCGGGGCCAGTTGGAAGGACTCGAACTGCGCAAGGTGTTCCCCAAATCCCCGGCCGCCCGCTGACGCACGGCCGGTGTGAAGGCCGGCTGTGCGGCGGGAGGACGAGCGAAGGGAGTCAGCTCACCCAGCCCGGCCGATACGGCGTGCGGATGAGGCTGTTGGCCTCGGGCACGTTGGTGACCTTCAGGTTCTTGGCGTCCCACTCGATACGTTTGCCGGTGCGGACGGCGACGTTGCCGAGCAGGACCGTTTCCGTGACCGGGCCGGCGACGTCGAAGTTCGAGTAGGCCTTGGGTCCGCCCTTGCAGGCGCGGATCCATTCCTCGTAGTGGCACTTGTCCCAGTTGTCGTATTTCGGGAAGACGCTCGGCAGATGCGAAAACTCGCTGTAATTACGGGTCGAGAGCAGCCGGCCGCCACCGTCGTAGTTCGTCAGCATCGTGTCGTTGGCGCCGACCAGCAGGATGCCGTTGCCGTCGTATTTGGCACCGGGGAACAGGTTGGCCGGGGGAAGGTTGCCGCCGTCATACCAGTGGAACTTGAAGGCGGGCTGTCCGTTGCGCGCCGGGAAGGTCCAGATGATGTGCGACTTCTTGGGTGCGGTCTCTGCGTTGCCGCCTTCGCTTTCCGCCTCGATCGACGTCGGATCGGAAATGTCCAGCGTGAGGGCCGCGAGGTTCAGCAGGTGGCAGCCCATGTCACCGATGGCGCCGGTGCCGAAATCCCACCAGCCGCGCCAGACGAAGTGGCCCCAGGCCGGGTGATACGGCCGCGCCGCTGCCGTGCCGAGCCAGAGGTCGTAGCTGAGTTCCGGCGGCACCGGTTTGGAGTCCGTCGGGCGCTGAATGCCCTGGGGCCAGATCGGCCGGTCGGTCCAGCAGTGCATTTCGCGGATGGGGCCGAGCACGTTGGCCTTCACCAGGTCGGCGTCGCGGCGGAGCTTGGGATGCGAGATGCCCTGGTTGCCCATCTGCGTGGCGACGCCGGCGGCGCGGGCCGCTTTGGTCAGTTCCCGGGCTTCCCACACCGTGTGCGTGAGCGGTTTCTGGCAGAAGACGTGTTTGCCTTCCTTCAGCGCGCGCAGCGCCGGCGGGAAGTGCATGTGGTCCGGCGTGGAGATGGTCACCGCGTCGAAGCCGCTGCCGAGTTCGTCGAACATCTTCCGGTAGTCGGCGTAACGCTTCGCGGCGGGGAACTTCTCGCCGGCCTTGGCGAGGTTCTTGGCGTCCACGTCGCACAGGCCGACGAGGTTCTCCGAATCGCAGCCATTCATGTCCACCCAGCCTTTGCCGCCCACGGCGACGCAGGCGATGTTCAGGCGGTCATTGGCGCCCAGCACGCGGCGCCGGCTGACGTAAGGGGCGGCGCAACCCGCCAGGGCGGCCGAGCCGGCGAGAAGGGCGGACTGGTGGAGAAACTGACGACGGGAAGTAGGAGAGTTCATGGCGCTGACGGACGCGGTGGTGACGTGGTGCATTCGTTTTGTCGCGGAGGCGGAGGCTGGTCACAAGCCCGGAAATCGGACTGAATGGGTGAGGTGGCCGGCAACGTCCGAAACGCCGCCACGCATGACTTCCCTCCCACCGCTTTCCCGCCGCCGGTTTGTCCGGTCCGGTGCTCTGGCGACCGCCGCGTTCACTGCTGCCCCGTGGATCCGTGCGGCGGAGCCGGGACGGAAGTTCCGCACCGCCCTGATCGGCTGCGGTTGGTGGGGCCGCAACATCCTCAAGGAAGCCATCGCCAGCGGTCGGGTGAAGGTGGTCGCGCTCTGTGACGTTTACGCCAATGCCCGGGAGACGACGGCCGAACAGGTGACCGATTTGAACGGCGACGAGCCGAAGGCCTATAACGATTTCCGCGAACTGCTGGCGAAGGAGAAACCCGAGATCGTCATCATCGCGACGCCCGACCACTGGCACGCGCTTCAGACCATCGCGGCGGTGAAGGCCGGCGCGCATGTGTTCGTGGAGAAACCCACCGGCCACACCGTCAACGAAAGCCGGGCCATGCTCCGCGCCGCGCGCTACAGCGGCCGGATCGTCCAAGTCGGCCTGCACCGGCGGATCGGGCCGCACCACGTCAGCGGGATGAACTTCCTCAAGTCCGGTGCGGTGGGCGAGGTGGGCATGGTGCGCCTGTTCGCCCACGGTGGCGGCGGCCGCGAAAAGCCGAGCGCCAACAGCGAACCGCCCGAGGGCATGGACTGGGATCTGTGGTGCGGTCCCTCGCCGAAGCGGCCGTTCAACTCGCGCATCCATCCCGGCGGCTGGCGCAACTTCCTCGACTACGGCAATGGCCAGCTCGGTGACTGGGGCGTTCACTGGCTCGACCAGGTGCTCTGGTGGAGCGGCGAGAAGTATCCGAAACGCGTCTTCTCCACCGCCGGCCGGCCCATCAGTGGTCCCGCCGTGCTCAACGACAGGGAGCAGACCACCGACGCGCCGGATCATCAGGTCGCCACGTATGAGTTCGAGCAGTTCACCTGCGTGTGGGAACACCGGCGCTTCGCCGAGAACAACGCCGAAAAACACCGCATCGGCGCCTACTTCTACGGCACGAAGGGCACCCTGCACATCGGCTGGCAGGACGGCTGGACCTTCTATCCGACCGACGACAACGCGAAGGTCCTCCACGAGGATTCGCAGCTTCAGCAACCCGACGGGCACAACCTGAAGCTGCTCTGGGCGGACTTCCTGACCGCCATCGAAGGCGGCGCCAAGGGCGTCGCGAACATCGAGGTCGCACACCGCTCCTCGGTGCTCCCGCTGCTGGGCATGATCTCCTGGCGCACCGGCCGGAGCATCCACTGGGATGGCGCCACCGAACAGATCGTGGGCGATCCCGAGGCGAACAAACTGCTCAGCCGGCCGTATCGCGGGGAGTGGGTGTATCCCGAGGTATAGCGGTCACGGCACATTCGCCCCTTCCGTCAGGGTCTTCCGACGATAGACCTTGTCGCTGGCGCAGGCGTAGAGCCAGGCGCGGCCGGGGCCGGCAAAGGCGACGCTCACGGTGCCCTTTTCCTGCGGGCGCGAGACGATGCCGCCCATGCGGCCGTTGGCATCGAACATCTGGATGCCAAGGTGGCTGGTGATCCACCAGCGGCTTTGCGCGTCGGAGATCATGCCGTCGCCGCCGGAGTCGGACTTCCCGACGGGCGTGCGGAGTTCCATGTTTTTCTCGCCGCCCTTCAGGCTGCCGTCGGTGGCGATCAGGAAGCTCCACGCGTTGGTGCCGCCGTATTCGCTGACGACGAGCATCCGCTGGTCGGGGCTGAGCGCGAGGCCGTTGGGCTTGTTGATGCCACCGGCGGCGACCGGTGGACGCGACATATTGCGGGCCGAGGTCGGCACCTTCACGACGGTTCCGGCGCCGGTGTCGGTGAAGTAGATGAAGCCGTCCTTGGACACGACGAGGTCGTTGGGCTGCACGTCGGTAGCGACGGTCTCGATCGCCTTGGTGGCGGGATCGATCACGATGATCTTCTTGGCGTTGTTGGTGCCCTGGCCTTGCGTGGCGGCGTAGAGCTTGCCGTCGGGTCCGAACTTCAGGCCGCTGATCTTGGGTCCGTTCTCCAGCCACGCGACGGGTTTGGTCTCGGCGGCGGCGACGCGATAGACAAGGCCTTTGGGCAGGTCGCTGAAGTAGAAGTTGCCCTCGGCATCGCCACACGCGGCGTCGGTGAAGCCGTAGCCTTCGCCGATGAGTTCCCAGTCGCCGGGCTTGCCGCCGGCGGCGAGCACCTTGGAGAGCGCCTCATCGCCACCGAGGTTGTCCTTGGTGAGCGGTTTGGGCAGTTCCGCGAGCGCAGGCCGCCAAAGCCAGCGGAGCGTATCGGGCAGGATTGCGCCGCCGTGCTGGCCACTGTGGCCGCCCGTGCCGAAGACGAACTGGAAGTCGTAGCCCTTGAACGCGAGCGCGCTGGCCATCTCCTGGTTCGCGAGCGGCCAGTTGCCGTGGAGGTTGTTGAGGTCGTTGCTGCCGTCCTGGAGGAAGACGCGGATGGGCTTGCGCTCGGTCTTCCGAATCCACGCGGGGTAGTTGTGACCGCCGCGGATGTTGGTGAAGCTACCGATCTGCGAGAGCACCTTGCGGAACTGGTCGGGGCGCTCCCACGCGACGGTGAAGGCACAGATCGCGCCGCTGCTCATGCCGGCGATGGCGCGGAGTTCGGGGTCGTCGGTGAGCTTCACGCCGAACTTCTGCACGGTGAACGGCAGCAGCTCATCCAGCAGGAACTTGGAGAAGGCGGGCCCGAGCGAATCGTATTCGAAGCTGCGGTTGCTGCGGTTGTTCGCTCCGGTCGCGGGCGAATCGGCGGCGGTGCGGACGCCCGGATTCACAAACACGGCAATCGTCACCGGCATCTCCCCCTTCGCGATGAGGTTGTCGAAGACGACGGGCACGCGCTGGCCGCCGGTCTCGCTGACGTAGCCGCCGCCGTCGGTGAAGACCATGAGCGCGGCGGGTTTGGTGCCGTCGTATTGCGCAGGGATGTAGATCCAGCAGTCGCGCTCGGTCTCGGGATAGACCTTGGAGGCGTTGAACGAGAACTTCTCCACGCGACCCTTGGCGACGCCCGGGGCGCGTTCGGTGGATTCCGTGCCGAGCTTGTAGTCCTGGGCGAGGGCAGGGGTGGCGGCGACGAGGCACAGCGACGCGCAGAGCAGGCGGAGGGAATGCATGCGGTGAGCTTGGGGAACCGCGCCTCGGTCGCAAGCCGCGAACTGGGCGGGCGCTGGCGTTTCCCGGTTCCTTGCCTATAGTCCGCCCCGCGGAATGCCTGCCGACCGGTTTCAACAGACGCTGTGGACCATCCTCGTCCTCGCCCTTGTGGGCGTGGGCGCGGCGTATTTCGTCATGGATCCGAAGCCGCGGCCGGTCGCCGCGGAGCCGCCTCCCGTCATCGGTTCGGTAAAGCCGTTTGCGCTCACCAACCAGCTGGGCGTCGCCGTCAGCGAAGCCGACTTGCGCGGACAGGTGGTCGTTGCGGACGTGATCTTCTCGCGGTGTCCGACGCTGTGCCACCGGCTGTCGCAGCTGATGGCGAAGCTGCAGGCACAGATACCGGCAGGCGTCCGGCTGCTTTCGCTCTCGGCGGACCCGGCGTTTGACACACCCGCAGTGCTGGCGAAACATGGTCAGCGCTACGGGACCAACGCCGCGAAATGGTGGTTCCTCACCGGCACCAAGGCGGAGGTGTATCAGGTGGCGACCAACAGCCTGCTGTTCGCGGTGATGGAGAATCCCGAGCCCGAGCCCGCCAAGGTGGAAGATCTCTTCATCCATTCCGCGGACTTCAAGATCGTGGACCGCCTCGGGCGACTCCGGGCGGTGGTTTATGGCGAGGAGACCAACGCGGTCGAACGCATCCTTTCCCTGGTGAACCAGCTCCAACGCGAACGCACTCCATGACCCTGGCCGACATCCCTGCCCTCAACGGCACGCTGAACACGCTCGTGACGATCCTGCTGGTCGCCGGCTGGCGCTTCATCAAGCGCGGCCAGAAGGAGGCCCACCGCAACTGCATGGTCGCGGCGTTGGTGCTCTCGGCGATCTTCCTCGGCTGCTACCTCTACTACCACTTCCAGATGGAGCGGCTCTACGGGCGCGGCCACACCAGCTTTCAGGATCCGGCGTGGTTCCGGCCGATCTATCTCGTGATCCTCGGCACTCATCTGGTGGGCGCGATTGTGAATCTGCCGATGGTCATCGCCACGGTGACGTTTGCGGCGAAGGGCCAGTTCGAGCGGCACAAAGTCTGGGCCCGCCGGACCTGGCCCCTGTGGCTCTACGTTTCCACGACCGGCGTGCTGATCTACCTGCTGCTGTATCAGATTTTTCCGCAGACGGCGGGGAAGTGAGGCGGGCAATATTGGAATTCAGGCCGGCAGGGGATTTGAGCTACGCCAAAATCCCCTTCACGACCTGCCCTTCGCCGGTGGCGCCGATGAGCTTTTGGTCGAGGCCCTGATACGGGAAGCTGAACGCGTGGGCGTCGAAGCCCAGTTGGTGCAGGATGGTGGTCTGGAGGTCGCGCACGGTCACCTTGTCCTCCACGACCTGGTATCCGAACTCGTCCGTGGCTCCGTGAACGTGCCCGCCGCGGATGCCGCCGCCGGCCATCCAGATCGTGAAGCAGTGCGGATGATGATCCCGGCCGAGGAACGTGGAGCCGCCGCGGGCCTCATTCATGGGCGTGCGGCCGAATTCGCCGCCCCACACGACCAGCGTTTCGTCGAGCAGACCACGTTGTTTGAGGTCCTTGATCAGGGCGGCGGCGGCGCGGTCCACGTCGCGGCATTTCTTCGGGAACTGCTCCATCAGGTCATCACCCGGACTGGTGCCGTGGATGTCCCAGCCCCAATCAAACAGTTGGACAAACCGGACGCCCCGCTCCACGAGCCGGCGGGCCTGGAGACAGTTGTTGGCGAAGCTG
>CAIWAH010000384.1 GCA_903910585.1 uncultured Verrucomicrobiota bacterium | reverse complement strand
TTGTTGGCCGGGTTGATCAGCTTGGAGCTGAACTTGTGCTTCTCCCACTTCGAGGAAAGCGGGCCGGACGGGATATTGGAATTGAGCGTGGCCATGTTACTTCGCCTCCTTTGCCGCGGCTTCGGCCGTTGCGGCCTTGGTCACCTGTTTCACATAGTCGCTGCCCACACCGCCCACGAGAATGCCGAGCGGGATAGAGGCATAACCGAGGAATATCGCGATGCTGGCCACCTTGGCGAAGGCCGTGATGCGCGGCCACCAAACGTGATTGCGCAGGCCGAGCGACTGGAACATCGCCGACAATCCGTGTCCCAGGTGCAGGAACAGCAGGGCCTGGGCGATCAGGTAGAAAGCCGATACCCACCACACCTTGAAGCCGATGACGGTCATCGCATAGACGTCCGGCACGGTGCCGACGCCGGGCAGCTGGGCCTTGAGCTGCGAGAAATCCCCGTAGCCGTTGATGCCCGGCAGCCGCACCGTGAAATGCAGCAGGTGGTAGATCACGAACGCCAGGATCACCAGGCCGCTGACCACCATGTAGCGCGATCGGGCCGAGGCGCCGTAGCCGTCGCCCCCGGCGTATTGGACCGGCCGGGCGGCCTTGTTCGCGGCGGTCAGCGTCAGGGCGGCGGCAATGTGCAGGCCGACCGTGGCCAGCAGGCCCAGGCGGGCGCCCCACACCAGTCCCGGTTTGCTCTGGAGGAAGTGGGCATAGGCATTGATGGCTTCCGGTGGGCCGAAGACCTGCAGGTTGCCGACAAGATGCCCGATCACGAACAGGAACAACGCGATGCCGGTGAGGGCCATCACGTATTTCTTCCCGAGCGACGAGCCCCAAATGCGTTGGAGGAGGTTCATGGCGCGAGGCGGCACGGTGTCCGCCAAAACAGGAGGATGTAACGGGTCGAAGCGCAAAATCGTCAACCAACCGCAGACGGGTATAAGGGGCGCTTCCGGCAACGGTAAGCAGGCCGAGCAGCGGAATCAGCCCAGAAGATCGGTGAGCCGGCAGATGTCGGCTTCCGGTTCCCTTCCAGACCGGTCGAGCCAAACGCCCCGAAAGCCGGCGCCATTGGCCCCATCACGATCTTCCCGGCGGGCGTCGCCGACGTGCAAAATCTGCTCCGGGGGCAGACCGAAGGCTCGTTGGGCGGTCTCGAAGATTCCCCGCTCGGGCTTGGTGAATCCGACTTCCGCAGAGGCGAGGATAAACTCGAATTCCTGGGCCAATCCGAGATTTTGGAGCGTCGGGACCAGCCGTTCGTCCCAGTTTGAAACGACGCAGCAGCGCAATCCGCGGGCCTTGATGGCCGCGAGGCAGGGGCGGACATCGTCAAAAACCCGCCAAGCAGCGGCCTGGGTGAAGGCGGTCCATATCGCTTCAAACAGTTCCGGAGAGGTGGCCCCGTCGCCGGGGTCGGCCAACGCTTCGGAGACCAGTTTGCGCCAGGAATCCTTGGTGAAGTCGAAAAGGGCTCCGTGTCGTTTCCATGCCGAATAGAATCGCAGGTTGAGGCCAAGCGGATCGAGGTCGCCAAATCCGCCCAAGGCCGCGGTGGCGGCATAGACGTGGCCTACGGACGGCCACGGCTCGACCAGTGTTCCGCCGACGTCGAACGAGACCGCCCGAATACCGTCCAGCCAGCCGGTTTTCATTGGGCCCGAACCCGGAAAAAGCCCCCGCCCGCGGTCGTGTCCACGCCGCCGAACGTGTAGGTGTTCCCACCCGAAACCGTCGCGGTATCTCCGGTCTGTTCAAACGGTCCGGTGGGCGAGGCCGAACGTTCGAGGCGGACGTTGGCTGGAGTTCCGCCGGACACGGTCACCACCAGTCGCACTTTCCCGTCCGCTTCGGCGGAAATGGCAGCCCGGCTGACACTCAGGGCAGCCTGGACCGAGGCATTTACCGACAGGCTGGAGCCGGCCGGAAGTGTGCGGGAACCCAGCTTCGGCTGCACGCTGAGCAGGTAGGTGCCGGCGGATGCCGGTGCAAAGTCGAAGGCGGGTTCGGCTGAAATCGGGTTAGAGGTCAGGCCCGCCAGCGTGTCGGTGGCGCTGAAGGCAATGTCGTCGAAGAAAAATCCCTTCAGGTCGTCGGCACCGGGGAAAAAGCTCCCGCCGTTGTAGAGGTAAACGAAGCGCACCCGGATATTTTTCCCGACGTAGGGAGTCAGGCTGACGGTCTGCTGGGTGAAGGACTGTTCAATGTTGGCCGAGGAGGTCGCACCGTTGCCGGCCTGACTCCAGACCGGAGTCCAACTGGAGCCATCGTCCTCGGAGACCTCGACCCGCGCCACCTGATTTGCGGTTGCGAACCCGATCCGTTTCCAGAACGTCAGCGCGCCGCCGGTCCGGGGACGGAAGCGGTGGTTCAGGGTGAGGAACTGGTCAATGGTGGTGGCGGTGGCCAGTTGGAACCCAGTTGTGCCGGTCCGTTTGGTTTTGGTGGTCGTCGCCGTGTAGCCGGGACTGATTTGCACCGCGAAATTGGCGGTGCCCTGTTCCGCCCCCTCGACGGTTCCGGCTGGCCAGGGTGTAAGGGTTGCGGATTGCCAGAGGTAGCCGGTGGCTCCCGGAACCGGGGCAAACGTATAACGGTTGGGTGCGCCAACCGCCGGGGTCAACGAACCGGCCGGGACCGGGGCGGCGTAGTTCATCCGCAGATCCACCTTCACGTTCAGTCCTCCGGAAACGGTGGCGCTGACGTTTGTCGGCGTCAGTCCGGCGCCGCTGAAGGTCACCGTGCGGGCGCCGTCTGCCGAAGGCACGGCAAAGCCGCCGGATTGGCTGGTGACCGCGTGAAAGGTGGCCGCGGAAACATCCACGGTGATTCCCCCGACGCCTTCGCCGACGTCGTAGAAACTGTTCCCGTTCAGGTCGTAGTAAGCGACCCCGGTCACCATGGGCGCGACGCTGCGGTTGCCGAAATCGATGGTCACGACCTGCGGCCCGGTGTTGTTCGGTCCGGAGCCGTTGAGCACGCCGATGCCGACTTCACGAAAAGCAGTGTTGTGATTGCTGTTGCGGTGGCCAGGCGGGTTCTGCATGCCGCCGGGCCCGTTGCCCCAGTCCACCTCGAAGCCGGCGTGCCCCTGTTCGGGGCTGCTGGCGAAGGCGTAAATGCTCTCGCCCGCGTTGGAAAAGGGGTAGCCGACGGCATTGAGCCGGTCACCCAGGTCCGCCACGACGTTGGCGGAGCCCGGTGGATCCGTCTGGTCATGCGCCTGAATGCCATGGGTCAGCATCCAGGTGGAGTGACCGCGGGCCGCGGTGGTCAGCCGGGGCTCGAATGCCAGCGGCTGAGCGGCCGGATAGCCGGCGGTGTCGTTGACGAACTTCTGCAGGTCCACGTTGAAGAAGTCGTAGGCCGCACGGATGTCCGGGTCGGTGGTGTTGGCGAGGCGCAAGGCCTCTGTCAGCGCATTGGCCCGGGTGCGGTTGACCAGCTCGAGGTAAAGCTGCTCCTCATCGGTCGGCTCGCCGATGGAATACAGCGTGGTGCCCACGCCGGCCCGCTGAATCCCGCCATCCAATTCGGTCTTCGGACTTCCAGTGATGGTGATGGCCGGCGGCGGCGCCTGGGGCTCGGCCTGAACGGCGTAGGCGGCGAACAGGAGCGCAGCCAGAGTTGGGCGGGACATACGTTTTTGGACTCTGGCGACGGACGTCCAGCTTCGCCAGTGGCAACTTCCATGGCCCTGCCCAAAGGGCGCATCTGGACACTGCCCCCGGTAGTAGGACAGGCCGCCGGCCCGTCGGGTAGTTCAGGCTGCCAGCCTGAACCGGGCTGGGGCCAAGCTGGCAGCTTGGCCTACATGCCGGGCTAGCAGCCCGGCCTACTGCCGAGCGACAGGGCCCTGGGGTGGCTTCGGGGGCAGTGTCCAGATGCGCCCCTGCCCAAACAAAAAGCCCGGCCGCGTGGGCCGGGCTCCAGTGCCGATGTTGGCGTTCAGCGGGTGAGGTAATACTTGTTCGTGTATTCCTGCACCATCCGCCAGGTGCTGTATAGCGGCGCCAAGGTGGTCATGGCGTGGCGGATCTTGCCGATCCATTGGCGGGGAACGCCGTTGGCATCACGGTTGTAGAATGCCGGAATGACCTGTTCCGTGAGTGCCTGATAGAGGTTGTAGCTGTCCACCCGGTCCTGCTCCGCGACATCCGCCGGATGGCTGTCCGGTCCGATGGCGAACCCGTTCTCGCCGTCGAACCCTTCGCGCCACCAGCCGTCCATGATCGAGAGGTTCATACAGCCGTGCGGCGTGGTCTTCATGCCGCTGGTGCCGGAGGCTTCGAGCGGACGCCGCGGGTTGTTCAGCCAGATGTCGCAGCCGGCGACCATCTGCCGGGCCACGTGGATGTCGTAGTTCTCCAAGAACACGAGGTGCCCCTTCAGTTCGCTGTATTTGCTGAGGTGAATGACTTTCTGGATGAAGGACTTGCCAGCGTCATCCCGGGGGTGCGCCTTGCCCGCGAAGATGAACTGCACCGGGCGGCTGCTGTCGCGGACGAGTTTCACCACGTTTTCAAACTGATCGAAGATCAGCGGGGCGCGCTTGTAGGTCGCGAAGCGCCGGGCGAAACCGATTGTCAGCGCGTCGGGATTCAGCATCCCGTCGAAGGTGATGAAGTCGCCCTGGTTGAAGCTGCGGCCCTGGAGCAGGAGCCGGCGGCGGGCGAATTCGATCAGCTCCCGGCGCAGCTTGTAGCGCAGCGCCCAGATTTCCTCGTCGCTGGTAAAGGCGGGATCAGTGACCTTTTTCCAGAAATCCACGGTGTTGGCGTCGTAAACAAAGTCGGCCTCCTTGCCGCCCTGTTCGACGAATTTGCGGCGCCAGAAACGCCGGGCGGGTCCCTTGATCCAGCCGACGAGGTGGATGCCGTTGGTGATGTGCCCGATTGGGACGTCCGCGGGCGTCTTGGCGCCGTAGAATTGCTGCCACATCTCGCGGCTCACGGCGCCGTGCAGCTCGCTGACGCCGTTGGCGGCGCGGGAGAATCGCAGCGCCAGGGCGGTCATGCAGAAGGGCGCATTCGGGTTTTCCGGATGCTCGCTGCCAAGGGCGAGCAGTTGGGCCGGCGTGAGTTTCAGATTCGTCGCGAACTTGCCGCCGGCCATCTGGACGAGGTCCTGTGAGAAACGGTCGTGACCGGCCTCGACCGGCGTGTGCGTGGTGAACAGGCATTCCTGCTTGGTCAGCGCGCCGGCCTCCTCGAAGGACTTGCCGGCCGCCATCTTTTCGCGGATGAGCTCCAGCGTCAGGAAGGCGGCATGGCCTTCGTTCATGTGGAAGGTGGACGGCTGGACTCCGAGCGCACGGAGCAGGCGGACGCCGCCGACGCCGAGCAGGATTTCCTGCATGATGCGCGTGGTGTGGTCCCCGCCGTAAACCCGCGTCGTGAGATCGCGGTAAAGCATCTCGTTCTCGGGGCGGTTGGTATCCAGGAGATAGACCGGCACTCGGCCGATGTTTACCCGCCAGGCATGGAAATGGACCGTCGTGCCGAAGATGCGGACGGAGCAGACCAGCGGGTCGCCGTCGGCGTTGAGCACCGGGTCGAGCGGCAGGTTTTTCGGATTGAGCAGGTTGTAGTGCTCGGTTTGCCAGTTGTCGTGGTTGATGGCCTGCTGAAAGTAACCTTCGCGGTAGAACAGCGAGATGCCGACAAAACCCAGGCCCAGATCGCTGGCCGACTTGGCGTGGTCACCGGCGAGCGCCCCGAGGCCGCCCGCGGCGATGGGCAAACATTCGTGGAAGGCGAATTCGGCGGAGAAGTAAGCCACCGGATTCTTCGCCAATTGAGGCGCGTGCTGGGCTGCCCAGGTGTTCGGTTCGCTCAAATAGGCGTTGAAGGCGGCCAACACCTTGCGCACGCGGTCGGCGAAACCGGCTTCCTGAAGCCGGACCTGCAATTCGTAGTCCGACACCTCCCGGAGCACGGCGACCGGGTTGTGATAGAGATTCTGCCAGCCCCGGGGGGAGAGCTCCTGGAAGATCTCCTGGGCTTCCTGGTCCCAGCTCCACCAGAGGTTGCGGGAAAGACGGTGCAATCCGTCGGCGAGTTCCTTCAGTTCAGGTCCGGTCAGCGGTTTCGTAGTCATGAGGCAACAGGTTCAGGCGAAGGGCGGATGGAACCGCCACTCCGCGGTGCCCATTGGTTAACCGCCGGAACGGAATGCGGGGAGGGAAAAATCACGGACCACCGCCGGGGCAATTGGCGACCCGGCAATCGGACCACGGTGTCCAACCGGTCGGTTGGCCATCGGCAGGCAGGCTATTGCTCCTTTTCCGATGCGTCTCCGGCTGGGCGCTCGACCAATTCCCGGCGCACCTGCTCCTGGTGCTCCACCGCCACGATGAAACCAAGGCAGTTGGGTTTGCCGCAGCCGCACGGGTGATCGCGATAATCGTCCAGGCTGTAGCCGTAATTGAAGGTCAGCTCCTCGCCGGGGCGGATGTCGCGGATCGCCTCGATCCAGATCTGCCCGTCGTAATCCAGCGCCTCGCAGTTCGGATCGCAGGAATGATTCAGGAAGCGGGCCGCGTTGTCCGGCACGTTCCCGTCGAGATCCCATTCGTCATCGATGTTGAAGATGTAGGGGTTGCCGTCCTCGCAGCGGCGGTCGGACTCGGCCTTCGAGATCCGCTCGCCGGTGTATTCGGCAATGGTCTCGCCCTTCGCGATGAACTTCACCGCAAAGGCCCCGCGCCCTTCGATCGGGGAATCCAGAACCGCGAACCGCGCCTCGTGCCGCTCCATTTCCGGCGGCGAATCGGTCTGCGTTGCCACGTCGCTCATGGCGGAAGTTCACCATGCCGGCCCTGCGGTTGCCAACCCCCGGGATGGTTTCGCCGCGCAACTCCGCTTGAATCCGGTCCGCCGGCCCGCCGACGCTCCCGGCCATGACCGTGGGGGAAGCCATCTTGGCCGGCGAAGCGCAGCTCAGTGCGGCCGGCATCGAATCCGGCCGGCTGGAGGTGGAAATGATGCTGGCGCAACTGCGCGATGAACCGCGGCTCCAGCTCTGGATTCGCCGCGACGAACCATTGACGCCGGGGCAGGGAGAGAAGCTCCGCGATTGGCTGGCCCGGCGCACGTCGCGGGAGCCGCTGCAACATATCCTGGGCTGGGCCCCATTTCTCGACTTCGAGCTCTATGTCACCCGCGATGTGCTGGTGCCGCGGCCGGAGACCGAAACGCTGGCCCAGTTGGCCATTGCCCGTCTGGGCGGGGTCGCTTCCCCGCGGGTGTTGGATTGGGGAACTGGTTCCGGCTGTCTGGCTCTGGCGGTCGCGAAGGCTGTTCCGGTTGCCGAAGTCCATGCGCTCGACCTGTCCCCGGACGCTCTGCGAATCGCCCGCGCCAATGCGACTGCCTATCGCCTCGCCGACCGCATCCGTTTTCATCAGGGCGATGGTTTCGAGTCGCTGGCGGCGCACGGTGACACGGCCGCCCTGCGCTTCGACCTGATCGTCACGAATCCGCCCTACATCCCCGCAGCCGAAGTGGAGACGCTCCAGCCCGAAGTCCGCGACTTCGACCCGCGATTGGCCCTGACCGATGGGGCGGACGGACTCGGCTGCTACCGGCGCCTCGCGGCCGAGGCTCCGATCTGGCTGAAACCGGGTGGCTGGCTGCTGGCCGAGTTTGGCGACGGCCAATCCCCGGCGCTGATCGAACTGTTCGGCCAGGCGGGCTGGTCCATCGAAGGCGTGGAGAAAGACTTGTCCGGCCGCGACCGCGTTCTCATCGTGCGCGCACCCGTTTGCGACTGACAGCCGGCCCAGCGGCTGCGGCTCGCCCTCCGGGTTCAGCCTCACATGGACAGTTTTCTCATTCAGGGCGGCACGCCGTTGCGCGGCGAAGTCACCATTTCCGGCTCCAAGAACGCCGTGCTGCCGCTCATGGCCGCGGCGTTGCTCACCAAGGACACCTGCGTCATCCGCAATGTCCCCGACCTGAGCGACGTGCGGTTCATGGTGAAGATCCTCGAATCGCTCGGGGCCGACGTGGCGTTCGAGGCGGGCACGCTCACCGTCCGCTGTGCCCGCATCAAGGGCTTTGGCGACTACGACCTCATCCGCAAGATGCGCGGCAGCATCTGCATCCTCGGACCGCTCCTCACCCGGCTTCACGAGGCCAGCGTGTCGCTGCCCGGCGGCTGCGTGATCGGCACCCGCCCGATTGACCTGCACCTCAAGGGCCTGGTGGCGCTCGGTGCGAAGCTCGACATCGAGGGCGGCTACATCCGGGCGAAGACGAAGGGCCTGAAAGGCACCACGATCTTCCTCGGCGGCCGGGCGGGTCCCACCGTGCTCGGCACCGCGAACATCATGATGGCGGCGGCCCTGGCCGACGGCGTCACGGTCATCGAAAGCGCCGCGTGCGAACCGGAGGTCTGCGATGTCGCGAACTTCCTCGTGTCCATGGGTGCCAAGATCACCGGCATCGGCAGCCCGACTCTGACCATCACCGGTGTGAAGGAATTGCACGGGACCGATTACGAGGTGATTCCCGACCGGATTGAGGCCTGCACCTTCATCTGCGCCGCCGCCGCGACCAAGGGCGACGTCATCATTCACGGAGCCCGCCCGGAGCATTTCGCGGCCGTGCTCGACAAGCTCCGCGAGGCCGGCGTGAAGGTCGAACGTAAAGCCGGCGCGCTGCGGGTGACCCGCCCCGGAAAACTCAAGCCGGCGGACGTGACGACGCTGCCGTATTCCGGTTTCCCCACCGACGTGCAGGCGCAGTTCATGGCCCTCATGACGCTCGCACCCGGCATCAGCGTGATCACGGAACGCATCTTCGAATCGCGGTTCATGCATGTCGCCGAACTGATGCGTCTGGGCGCCGACGTCGCCATCGAGGGGCCGAGCGCCATTGTGAAGGGCGGCAAACCGCTGAGCGGCGCGCCGGTGATGGCGAGCGACCTGCGCGCAAGCGCGGCCCTGGTCATTGCCGGACTTGCGGCCAAGGGCACGACCCAGGTTCACCGCATCTACCACCTCGACCGCGGCTACGAACGCATGGAGGACAAGCTCCGGAAGCTCGGCGCGAAGATCGAACGCGTGGACGGCGAGTGAGGTTCCCCGCTTTGCCGGTCATCCCTGCGCCGGCCGGTAGATGTCCGGCCGGCGGATTTCCATGTGCCCGGCCGGATGGTCGGAAGCCTTGAATCCGAACGCCGCGTAGAGCGCGTGCATGTCGCGGGTGACCAGTTGAAACCGGCGCACGCCGGCGAGGTCCGGATGCGTCATCACGGTTTCCATCAGCCAGCGGCCCAGGCCGCGACCCCGGAACGGTTCCGCGATGATGACATCACACAGGTAGGCGTAGGTCGCCCGGTCGGTGACCACACGGGCGAGCCCGATTTGTTCGGCCCCTTGAAACAGTCCGAAGCAGAGCGAACCGGCGAGTGAGCGGGCCACGGTGTCTTCCGGAATGCCCGTCGCCCAGTAGGTGGCGGTGATCAGGGTGTGGACCTGGGCAAGGTTGAAGCGGCGCAGGTCCGTGGAAATCGTGAAGCCGTCACGTTCCCGTTCGAGGGGGAGCTCCAGTTCCATCGCCGCGTCGCAGCGGCAGACGTGTGGGGCGAAGGCCAGGCGGCGGAAACCGGCGCGTTCGTAGAGCCGCAGGGCCTCCCGAAGCGCCGTGGCGGTTTCCAGCGTGACGCGCACGGCACCGAGTCGGCGGGCTTCGGCGAGTGCATGTTCCAGCGAGGCGCGCCCGAGGCCGCGTCCGCGGTGGGTGGCGGCCAGATACATCTTCCGCAGTTCCAGCGTGCCGGGGCGCACCGGATGCAGCGCGACCGATCCGATCACGGCTTCCGCCGGGTCCAACAGCACTTCGAACCAGCCGCCGGTCCGGGCGTAGTGCCGTTCGACGTCGGCGAGGTCTGCATCCGTGCCTTCCGGCGATGGTGTCAGCCCGTATTCGTGCAGGCAGCCGAAGACCAGCGCCTGCAGGGCTGCGGCATCGTCCGTGCGGCCGGGACGGAAGCGGTAGCCGGAGGGAAGTGCGTGCATCGGGAAAGTCAGGGCCGAGGAGGGTCGCTTGGCAAGCGGTGGCGTGCCATCCCTGCCGGTTGACCGTGCCATCGGGGCGAGATTAGCTTTCGGCACCGCATGAAAACCTTTGTCGCCACCGCTGCGCTGGCCGCGTTCCTGACGTCGGCCTTTGCCCAGACGGGCGTTGCCCCCGTCGGGACCGTCTCCAATATCAAGAAGACCGGCAAAAAGTTCGTCCTTCGCAAACAGGTGCCGGTCTGGCCCAACCACGGCTCGATTGAACGCCTCACGCCGGAGTTCGACGCGCTCGTGGCGCCGGGTGTCGAGATGGAACGCCTCGCCGAGGGATTTGACTGGTCGGAAGGTCCCGTCTGGCTGCGGCGGGAACAGGCCATCGTCTTCTCCGATGTGCCGAAGAACATCGCCTATCGGTGGTCGGAAGCGGACGGCCTCGGCGTGTTTCTGAGCCCCAGCGGCTACACCGGCCATTCGCGCAACGACCGTGAGCTGGGTTCCAACGGCCTCGCCACCGACCGCGGCGGCAACCTGCTGCTCTGCCAGCACGGCAACCGCCAGATTGCCCGCCTGACCCGGCGCGACGGAACC
>CAIWAH010000383.1 GCA_903910585.1 uncultured Verrucomicrobiota bacterium | reverse complement strand
GGCCGCACGCTCTTCAACCTCCAGACCGTCACCGCCCGCATCAAGGCCCGCACCGACCACCTCAAGGGCGTTAAGATCGCCATCATGGGCTGCATCGTGAACGGCCCCGGCGAGATGGCCGACGCCGACTTCGGCTACGTCGGCGGCGCGCCGAACAAAATCAACCTCTACGTCGGCAAGAAGCCGGTGAAGTTCAACATCCCGGAAGACGAGGCCGTGGACCGCCTCGTGGACCTCATCCGCGAACACGGCAAGTGGGTCGAACCCGCCATCAACTGACCTGCCTGCGCCCTACCCGCCACCAGCTCCCTCCATGTTCACCAAAGGTCAGAAAGTCGTCTGCATCAACGACGAGTTTCCCGCGCTCGCGCTGGAGATGTATTCCCAGCTTCCCAAGAAGGATTCCGTTTACACGGTCCGCTCCGTCTATATCGGCCGGGGCAACCTGACCAAGGCGGAAAGCGGCCAGAAAGACGGTGAAATCGGCATTCTGCTGGAGGAATTGGTCAATCCCCGCGACCCGGCATTGAAGACCGGCCTGTCGGGAGAACTGGGCTTCAACTCCGAGCGGTTCGCCCCGTTGGAATACGACACCGACTCCGAAGTCCTGACCGAGAAGAAAGAGGACGGGGATTTGGTGCCGGCCTGAGACCGATTGTGAGCAATCCCACCCGCAAACGACCGTGGGGCGTCACCATTGCGGTTGTAGTGGTGGCCCTAACGTTGCTGGTCGCGATCGCTGGACTTCTTCCCTACGAGGCCCCTTTCTTGCGAAGGGCCGAATGGTTTCCTGCACCCATGCGGCCAGCCGAGTTCGGCACCTTGGTGAAATCCGTGATTGATCCTGAATCACTTCGTGCTTGGGCCAACTCCCAGCTTGAGGCAGTTGCCGATGGAGAAAATCCAATGGTGCCGGTTTCTCGACTTCCTCGGGAACTGATTTCCTTGGGTGCCCGCGGTGGCGGAATAGGCTCCCAAGCAAACATCGGCGGAAGCAAAGATCAAACCCATGTGCGGGTGTTCTGGGGCTTCTCGTTCGGCAACGGCTACGGGGTCTTGATCGGCCGCACCAACCTGAACTTGCCGACCAACCGCTTCTGCCTTCGCTGGGTGCCGGGGATCTACTTTATCGATCCGCACCATCATTAGCCACTTGCCCAGCGGCGGTTCAGCCCAGCCGCAAATCCGCCACGCACTCGACGTGCTGGGTCTGGGGGAACATGTCCACGGGCTGCACGTCCACCAAACGGTAGCGTCCATCGCCGCAGAGCTGTCTCAGATCCCGTGCGAGCGTCGCCGGATGACAGCTCACGTAGAGGATCTGCGCCGGGCCGGTTTGCCGCAGCACTTCCAGCGAAGGCGGCCGGCAGCCCACTCGCGGCGGGTCCAGCAGCACCGCCGTCTGGGCAGGATTCAGCCGGTTGAGCAACGACGGCAGGAGCGCGTCGGTATCGCCGGCCACGTAGTCGCCGTTGGTGATGCCGCGCTGCTTCTGGTTCTCCCGGGCGGCGCGGATCGCGGGCGCGTCGAGTTCGACCCCGAGGAATGAATCCACCGCGTCGGCCAGCGACAGGCTGAAAAAACCGACCCCGCAGTAGGCGTCAATCAGGTGCCGCGACCCGGCGTCCTTCAGCCGGGCGCGCACGGCCGCCAGCAACGCGGGCAGGACGAAGAAGTTGTTCTGGAAGAAGCTGTGCTCCGGCACGACCCAGCCTTCCGCCGGGATGCGCAGGACCGTCTTGAGGCCGCCTTTGGGCGGCGGATTGCGCCGCCACTCCGTGATGCCCTCATTCAGCGCGGGCTCGGCGATCGCACACGACTCGATGTCGCAGACCAATCCGCAGTCGTGGCGGATGAAGCCCAAGTCGAGCTTTTGGGCCGGCCGGTTCCACT
This sequence comes from uncultured Verrucomicrobiota bacterium, assembly GCA_903910585.1. GTDB lineage: Bacteria > Verrucomicrobiota > Verrucomicrobiia > Limisphaerales > UBA9464 > CAIWAH01. Next base: position 19,994 of record CAIWAH010000383.1, on the reverse strand, counting down.
GGCTGCGGACAAGGATGCGGTTGCGGTATTCGTAGGGCTGGGGACACGGAATGACTTCCTGCACCAACGTCCCCGCGAACCCGCCGACCCGCTGAAACAGATCCGCGATCTGTTTCCGCTTCCACCGCAGTTGGGCCGGATACGCGAGGTGCTGATACTGGCAGCCGCCACATTCGCCGAAGTAGCGGCAGGCCGGATCAACCCGTTCCGGCGCTTCGGTCACGAGACGGGTAAGCACGCCACGGGCGAAGTTCTTCTTCACTTCGGTGACCTTCACCTCCACGCGTTCGCCCGGGCAGACAAACGGCACGAATACCACGAACTCGCCAACCCGCCCGACCCCTTCCCCGCCAAACGCCAAATCATGGATGTCGACAGTCACGCGCTGCCCCACCTCGGGCGCAGCGGATACGGAATGGGCGGCAGTATGTTCGCTCACAGGCAACGGAATCGGGCCGGCAGGCTAGGCATTGGACCGGTCATTGCAACCCCGTGGCTTCACTGGACCCGCAGCACCCGGTAATACTCGGGTGAACCTGCGGCCGGGAACGTCATCCGGTTGGTCGCCCGCGTGGCCGTCGCCTGGACCCAGGTTCGCAAGTCCGGGGACTTCTCCACCCGATAGCCGATGCCGGAATCCGCTTCCCACGTCAGTGAAACCGAACCCGCCGCTTCGGTGACCTCGGTGATGCGGAACAGGATCGGCGTCACCGGCCCAAAGCTGACCATGACCGGAAGGTGGTCGGACGCGGTCGCGTTGTCATCGCGCAGCATGCCCTCGGGCAACGGATTCACCCGGTCGGCCCGAAACACGATGCCGGAACTTGCGGTTGCCGCGAGGGATGCCGAGGCGAGGACGTAATCGAACCGGGTGTTGAGCGAAAAACGTGACGACCAAGTCTCCGGCCGCTGCGTCACCGGATTGGTGGCGTTGAGCATGACCAGGGTTGTGGCGGCATTCGTGAGGCGCGGAATGGGATTCCGGGCCACGTCCCGCGGCCTGGAAACGTCCTCATTGAAATCACCCATCAGCACAAACGGACGTCCCGGATAGAGAGCCGGGAGGACGCGGACGAAGTGGTTCGAGATCGCCGAGGCCTCGGCCGCGCGCACACCGATGCTCGTGGCATCGCTGCCAGCCTTGAGATGCGTCGTGAAGATGTGCACCGGGGTCGGAAATCCGGGCACTTCGACTTCCGCTTCGAACAGATCGCGCGTGAAGCGCCCCGAGCTCCCGAAATCAATCAGGGGCACTCCGTCCAGATGGCTCTGAAACCGCCGCACCGGGAAGCGGCTCAGGAACCCGCTGCGCAGGATGCCGTCGGTGCCGGAGCTGTAGAAGTTGGTGAACCCCGGCAGATACGTCTGCGCGAAGGCCTCCAGATTCGCGTAGCCGCGGTTTTCGTTCGGCAGTTCCTGCAACGCGACCACATCCGGCTGGAGATGTTGAAGAATCCGGCCGACCGCCTGCACCTGCGGCATGTCCACCGACCAGTTGGTCATCCCGTTGCCGCCCACGTTCCAGGTGAGCACCCGCAACTCGGCGCAGGCGTTCCCCGCCATCAATACGGCGGCCAGGACCAGCAGGAACCATTGCCTCAACATGGAGCGAAGAATGGACCGTTCCGCCGGGCGGCCCAATGGAATCTTGGTCATCCGAAGTTCCTTGGTGATGAACGGTTTTCGGTCTGCTGCTCAGGCACGCCGGTATTCGCGCCAGACAGCGTGAAACGCATCGGCGAAATCCTGCGGGCGACGCTCCAGCCACTCGGTGACAGCTTCGGGAGTGAACCAGCCGCCGCCGCGCACCTCGGACTCCTGCAAGCTGAACGGCCCTTCGTGTTCCGCGCGATACACCCAGCAGAATTCCCACCCCGTCTCCGCAGTCGCCGCCAGCTTGAACAGCCGCGTCGGCACCGAACCAAGCTGGACGCCGAGTTCCTCGCGGACTTCGCGCAGGGTGCAGGGATCGTAGTCCTCGCCCGAATCCAGATGGCCGGAAGAGGACGAATCCCACACGCCGGGGACGTTGTCCTTGGTCAGGGAGCGCTGCTGCAGGAACAGCTCACCACGCCGGTTGAAGACCAGCACATGAATCGCGCGGTGGCGGAGCTTTTGCCGGTGAACTTCGCGCCGCGGCAACCGGCCAACCACTTCGTCGTGCTCGTTGACGACATCAAAGATTTCCTCGCTCACGCGGACATTTTGGTCCGCGGCCCAAGGAGGTGCCAATCTTCATTCCCGCGACTTCGAGTCCACAATCAGGGTCACCGGACCGTCGTTGACGAGGGCGACTTGCATCTCTGCCCCAAACACTCCGGTCGGCACCGCCTTGCCCGTCAGTTCCTGCAAGCGGTAATGAAACGCCTCGTAGAGCGGCACGGCGGTGTCCGGCTTGGCCGCCCGGTGCCAGGAAGGGCGAGTCCCCTTGCGGGTGCTGGCGTGGAGCGTGAACTGGCTGACGAGCAGAATCCCGCCACCGACGTCCGTCACCGACCGGTTCATTACGCCAGCCTCGTCGTTGAAAATTCGCAATTGAACCAGTTTCGTCGCCAGCCACTCGATGTCTTCAGAACCATCGGACGGTTCCACTCCCAGCAAGACCAACAGCCCGCGTCCGATTTCGCCGACCACCAACCCCTCCACCGTCACACTCGCCGACGACACCCGTTGCACGACCGTTCGCATGGCGAAACAGTGGGAGCAGCCCCGGGCGATGTCAGCGCTGGAGATACTCGCCCAAAGCCTCGTAGAAAATTGCTTCGGGGACCAACCGGTGATCGCGATTCTCACGACCACTTTCAGGCTCGGTGACCGGCACGACTTCGACGTCGTCCAGCTTCCCCTGAAGCACCTCGCAGAAGTCGTCGAGATCGAACTCCGGCGGCAGCGTCTCGCCGCCGCACATCTCTTCGCTCACGTAAAACAGCCGTCTCATGGCAGTTCCTTTCCCGTTGGCCGGAGATCACGCTGGCGCCTGCACCTCCGGGTTCGGTTTCACTAGGAACCTGCACCGCCGAACTGGCACGCCGAAAATTGCCTTTCAGCAATCGGGGTTAAGTGATCGCGGATTCGGACGCCTCTTTGGGAGCCGCACCGGAACGGCCCGCCCACCGCCCGACCACGGAACACGGAATCAACCCAACGCACGCTTCAGTCGGGCCTCGTGGTAGGCGGACCGCTGGGCTGCCGTCATGGCGTCGAAATCCGGCCTGCCGTCAGCGCGTGTGGGCCACCCGGCAGGCGAAGCGCCCGCCTCCGCAGCCGGTCTCGCCTGAGTCGCAGTCCTCGCCGCCGCCAGAGGATTGTTGGCGACGGTCACGCTGGAACGCTTCGTAGCTGAACCGTCGTAGCTCATCGCCTGATCGGTCAGCTGCAAATCGGCCTCGAGCGGCCGAACCGGCTTGATCCCCTTGCCCTGCAGAACGCCGTGATAAGCACGCACGGCCTCCTCCGGACCAATCTTGCCGTCGGTGATCAGCCGCAGCATCTCGATAAACGCCAGCTGATGCTCCGCGTTGTTGATCTTGCGGCCGAACAGCGCCACGCGCGCGCCGTATTTCTGCGCGTCGTGGATCAGCTTGAAGGCATCATAGGTCGTGCCGGCACTGCCACCGAGGATGCCGACAACTAGGTTCGGGTCATACTGCGCCAGTTCCTCCATCGCCTTGGGGCCGTGATAGACGATCTTCAGGAACACCGGCCGGCCAGCTTCGGGCACACCGGCGAGGATGCGGAGGATGTTGTCGTTGATGAACTCGCCGAGCTTCTCGGGCGCGATGCCGTTGGAGACGTTCGGATCGAAGACTTCGAGGAAGTGCCGGAACTGCTTCCGTTCGGCTTCTTCACGAAATTCCTTATACCAGAGCGACGCCTCGCGGTCCTGCTCCAGCTCATTGACGAAGGTAACCGAATACAGCCCGAGGTTGGCCCCAGGGAATTGGCCGCTGCCGTCCCGCTCGCACTCCACCTCGCCGCACTGGATGTGGTCGATCGTCGCGCTGCGGAACGGCTGGCTGGGCTCGCGCGTGTAGCAGCCGTGGCGGACGGCCCAGACATCGGTCGTGTCGTTGGCCCGCGCGGCCGGCGTGACGTGCGACTTCTGGAACAGCCCTTCCTTGATGGTGAGCTGCTCGTTCACGTAGGCCGACATCAGCATGATGTCGATCAGGCCCTGGTGCGTGACCTCGCGGATGATGTCGAGGAACTCCGGCAAATTGCGGTAGCCGAACTCGTCGCGTCCCCAGACCTCCGGGGAGAACTGGGCCGGCCGCGAACCGTGCCGCGCGAGGTAACCGCGTGGCCCCGGCGCCCGCACGCCAAACGCCATGTCAGCGTCCTTGGCATCGGCGATGATGAAGGCCCGCGAAGAGCGGTTGGCACGGATCTCAGTCAGCTTGGCATCGAGGGATTTCATCAGCAGGGATCAGGCCTTCACCTTCGCCAGCGTTTCTTTCAACGCCCGCGCCGACGCCTGCAGCGCCATCTGTTCCTTGGGCCAGAGCTTGATCTCGACGTGCTGCTCCACGCCCTTGCGGCCGACGACGCTCGGCACGCTCAGGCAGATGTCGCTGATGCCGTAGGCGCCCTGGATGAGCGACGAGACGGGCAGCAGGGTGTGCTGGTTCAGCAGCACCGCGTGGATCACATCGCGAATGGCGATGCCCACCGCCCAACCGGCCCCCCCCTTGCGCTTGATGACCTCCGCCCCGCTACCCTTGGTGCGCTCGAACACCGCGTTCTGGAACGACGGCGTGCATTCCGGCAAACCAGCCAGCGGCAGACCATTCACGCTGGCGCTTGACCACACCGGCAACATCGAGTCGCCATGTTCGCCCAGAATGAGCGCCTTCACCTGCTTCGGGGCGAGCTTGAGCTCCTCCGCAATCAGCGAGCTGAAGCGAGAGGTGTCGAGCATCGTGCCCAGCCCGTAAACCTGCTGCCACGGCAAGCCCATGCGCTGCACGGCCAGCTGCGTGAGGATGTCCACCGGGTTCGACACCACGAAGATGTGCGCGTCCTTCCGGAAGCCCGCGGACTTGATGCTCTCGAGGATGCCCACGAACAGCGCCACGTTGCGGTTGATCAGGTCGAGCCGGGATTCGTCCGGCTTGCGGCGCAGGCCGGCCGTGATGAGGAAGATGTCGCTGTCCGCCGCCCGGGCGTAGTCGCCGGAATAGATCTTCTGGTCGCCGGCAAACGCGCTGCCGTGCAGCAGGTCGAGCGCCTCGCCGTCGGCGAGATCCTTGTTGGCGTCGAGAATCTGGATCTGCGAGACGAGTCCGCCGCACTGCAGCGCAAACGCCGCACAGGAACCCACCCGTCCGCCACCGCCGATGATTGCAACTTTCATGGGAAAAGGTCGTCGAAGCCTATTTCATCTGCGCGAGGATCTGGTCCGTGATGGCCTGCACCGCGGCCTCCGCCTCGGCATCGTAGCCCACCGCCGCCTCCTCGCGGGGCGGGACCGTGCACGTCGCACCCGGACGCCAGTCGCCGCTGTCGCACAGCTCGCATTCCTTCATGCCGTAGCGCGGGTCCACGAAACCGAGCGTCTTCTTGATGTTCAGGATGTCCTTCATCTGCGGCCCGGTGAAGGTCTGGACCGGCTTCCCGAGCTGGCCGGCGACGACGATCGTGCGGCAATACGCCTCGATGATCTCCATGCGCCAGTAGGCCTCCTCGATGTTGTTGTGCGACCAGGTGACCACGCCGTGATTCGCCATCAGGATCGTGTTGTATTGGTCGGTCAGCTCGGCAACGAGCTTGCCCATGTCCGGCGAACCGGGCGTGCGATACGGCGCCACGCCGACGGAGCAGAACACTTCATACTCCGGCAGCATGCAGGTGGGCGGCGCCTCGCCGACCACCGCGAAGGCTGTCGAATACGGCGGATGACAGTGGCAGGTCGCCACCGCCTGCGGCTGCCGCTTCATCATCTGCAGGTGCATCAGGATCTCGCTGGTGCGCCGCTTGGTGCCGAGCAACTGGTTGCCCTCGAAATCCACGAGGCACATGTCTTCCGGCTTGAGGGAACCCTTGCTGACCAGCGTGGGCGTGCAGATGGCGATGTCCTCGCCGACGCGGATGGCCATGTTGCCGCCGTTGCCGTCCACGTATTCGCGCTCCCAGAGCCGGCGGCCCATCGCGCAGATCTGTTCCTTCAGCGCGTGTGCAGCCGGGCTGTTGAAATAGGCCTCCAACTCGGCCTTCGGGCTCTTCGAGTTGAGCGGTTTCGATGGCACCGCCGGGGCGGCGGGCGCCGCTGCGGCCGCGCGGGACGACTTCATCGCGAGGTCGCGCAGCACATCCTTGGCGGAAGGCGTGAGGATGGCGTCCTTGGCGGCGGCCACGGGATCACCGCCCTTGGCGATGATGTCCTCAATGTCTTTGGCGGTTAGAACCGTGCTCATTTGCTGAAGGGATTGTAGAAAATCTCGTCCACGAGCGCCGCGTTGATGGCGTCGATCGGCGGGGAAGTCTCAAACGGCTGGGCGGCCTCGCGCCCCTCGACGTAACCGATGGTCTGGCCGACCCCGCCGCCGAGCGAATCGTAAACCACGAGGCTCGGATCCTTGCTGAGTCCCTCCGGGGTCTCGGTGCCCCGCTGGTAATGCTCGCGGGTGAACGGCGACACGATCAGCCAACGGGCCCCGCGCAATTCGGGAACGACCGTGCTCAGCGTGACCCGGCCAATGACGGCACCGAGCTTCACACCGGCACCCCCGGTTCCTTTTCATCCACGATCCCGACGACCAGCCAGCGCGCGGGACTCTTCAGATCCTTCACCGCCTTGCGCGCTTCCGAGCCGTCGCTGGAGATCACCACGCGTTGGTGCATTCCCGCGCCATGCGCATCAATCGCCACCTGCGGCGCGCCTTCGGGCGTGCCGTCCTGCGCGATCGGCTGGCAGATGACCAGCCGCCAGCCCTCGAAGCTCGGATGCTTCCGGGTGGCGACCACATTGCCTTCGACGCGCGCCAGCAGCATGGCTCAGTAAATCCTCAGATTGTCCACCATCACGCAGCGGCGGACACGGGTGAAGGTGCGCGGGTTGCTCACGCCTTCGCCGGTCGGAGTCGCGATGCTGAAGCTCAGGTAACCTTCGCCGCCCAGTCCGAGGCCGGCCATGCACGGGCCGTTCTTGATGAACAGCGTCGTGTCGAGCGCCCGGCCCATCTCGGTCAGGGCCTCCAGATCGTGCGAGTGGATGATGCTGGTGTGCTTGTAGCCGTGCTCAGCCTCCAGTGACCGCTTCACGCCTTCGGCAAGGTCCTTGACCCGCACGATGGGCACGAACGGCATCATCTGCTCCTCGACCACGAACGGATGGTTCGCGTCGGTCTCGGCAAACAGCAGCTGGGTTCCCGCCGGCAGGTTCAAGCCGGCCGCCTTGGCCAGCACCGCGGGATCCTTGCCGATGAAATCCTTGTTCACGCTGGCGTGGCCACAGCCGCCGCCCTGGCCCGGCGTGATGGTGAACGCGGCCTTGGTCAGTGCGTCGAGCTGCGCATTGGTCAGCTTCACGGCGCCGTTCTGCTCCATCTGCGCCATCAACTGGTCGGCCACGGATTCCAGCGCGAAGACTTCCTTCTCGCCGATGCAGAGCAGGTTGTTGTCAAAGCTCGCGCCCTGGATGATCGCTTTCGCCGCGCGCTTCATGCAGGCGGTCTCGTCCACATAGACGGGCGGATTGCCGGGGCCGGCGCAGATGGCGCGCTTGCCGGTCTGCATCGCGGCCTTCACCACGCCCGGGCCGCCGGTCACCAGCAGCAGGCGCACCGCCTCGTGCTTGCACATGGCGGCGAAGCTCTCCATCGACGGCTTCTCGATGATCGTCGCCAGGTTCTCAATGCCGGTCTCGCGGTAGATGGCCTCGTTGTAAACGCGCACTGCCAGCGCCGCGCAGCGGGCCGCGCTCGGATGCGGATTGAAGACGACCGCGTTCCCCGCCGCGACGATGTTGACGATGTTGCCGCTGAGCGTGGGGATGGAATGGGTGCTGGGCGTCACCGCGCCGACCACGCCGAAGGGAGTGTATTCCTCCAGGGTAATACCGTGGTCGCCGCTGCGGGCATCCGGCCGGAGCCAGTCCACGCCGGGCACCAGCTTGATGATCTGCAGCTTCCCGATCTTGTGGTCGAGCCGGCCGATCTTGGTTTCTTCCAGCTCGATGCGGCCCCATTCCTCGGCGTTCTTTTCGGCGAGAGTCTTGACGATCTCCTCCACCTTGCGGCGGGCCGCCACGCCCTGCTTCTGCAACTGGAGGAACGACTCGTGCGCCGCCACGCTGGCCTCGCCGGCATCCTGAAAGACACCGAACTTGCCACGGAGGCCCGGCGACGATGTCGCCGCGGACTTGCCGCCGCAGCCACACGACGGCGCAGCCGGCGCGGAAGCGGGGGCGGCGGGAGGAGCCTTGGCCGGCACCGGGGCACCGCCCAGGCGGCCCAACACCTCGGCCACCACATCACGGATCAGGGTTTCGTTCACTGCACTCATGGAAATCTATTGAAGCTTGGGCTTTGCCGGACTTTGAGCCGACGGTTACCGCGATACCGCATCTACATGTTTCGCCAGAATCTTGTCGGCCAACGCCGGCCACGATTGCTCAGCGTTGACGTCATACTCAAACGCCGCCCTCGCAGTGGAAGGCATGTCATCAATCACAATGTCAGGCTTTGCAGAGAACCCCTCGATCATGTCGGCGAACCCATGAATCGAGGCGACCCGACGGGCGTAATCGGCTCCCACCGAGGACCATAGGAAAAGATGGCAACCGGAGGCCTGAAGTTTGCGCAAAGCGTCACCAGCACCTTCCATCAACCGTCCGTTGGCATCTACCAGCGTCAGGTCAACATCCACGAAGATGTTGGCGTTTTTCATGGCTTAAGTTCTGACGTCAGGACTGGCTGCTGGCCTTGAACACCTGCTTCCCCAGCACGTCCACGGTGTCCACGATGCCGATGATCACGGCATCCACCGGGGCATCCTTCAAACCGGCGGCGAGGCGGGCGCTGCTGCCCTGGCAGAACATCACCAGCTCCCCGATGCCTGCGCCCACGGCGTCCACCGCAATGATGGTGTTGGAACCCGCCTTGAACTTGGTCGGGTCCTTGTCGTCCACCAGCTGGGGACGCAGCAGGAGCAGCTTGCGGCCGTTCATGCTGGTCTCCTTCTTGGTCGAGACGACCGAACCTTCGACGCGGGCTAGGAACATGGTGTTGTGGTTAAAGGGTCGAACCGTTGAAGGGTCAAACGGAGCGGACAAAACGTCTTCTCCGCTTCAACTCTTCACGCTTCAACTGCCTTACTTCTTCTTCGGGAGCACGGCTTCGACGTCGTCGTGCGGGCGCGCGATGACGTGCACGCTGACGAGGTCGCCCTTGATCGCCTTGACGGCCTGGGCACCGGCGTCGGTGGCAGCCTTAACCGCGGCGACATCGCCGACGACGGTGGCCGTCACGAGGGCGTTGCCGACCTGCACCATGGGGCCGACGAGTTCGACGTTCGCCGCCTTGAGCATGGCGTCGGTCGCTTCGACGAGGGCCACGAGGCCACGTGTTTCAATGAGTCCAATTGCTTGCTGAGCCATAATGTTGAGAGGTGATTTTAGGAAATGGAGCGGGAGTCAGGGGCGGGATTCGAGCAGTCGGCGCGTTTCGCGGGCGACGACGAGCTCTTCGTTGGTCGGGATGACCAGGACTTTGACCTTCGAACTGGGCGCGGAAATCACAGCTTCGGTTGCGCGCGTCGCGGCGTTCTTCTCGGCGTCGAGCACGATACCGAGCTGGTCGAGGTTCGCGCAAATTGCGGCGCGCAGTTCGGCGCGGTTCTCGCCGATGCCGGCGGTGAAGACGATGGCGTCGGCGCCGTTCATCTGGAAAAAGTATCCGCCAATCCAGCGCCGCGCTTCGCTGACGAACACATCAAGCGCGAGCTGAGCCTTCGCGTTGCCCTTCGTCGCGGCGTCCTGAATGTCGCGAATGTCGTTCGAGAGACCGCCGGCCAAGCCCTTCAGGCCGCCTTCCTTCGCGAACTGGCGTTGGGCTTCTTCAATCGAAACGCCGAGCGTCTTCACCACGTAGGGGAGCGCTTCGGCATCAAGGTCGCCTACGCGATTGTTGTGCGGCAGGCCGGATTGCGGACTCATCCCGAGGCTGTTGCCGATGGCCACGCCGTTTACGATTCCGGTGATGCTGGAACTGCCACCGAGGTGGCAGGAAATCACGCGGAACGGTGCGCCTTCGACGGGCGATTTGCCGGCGTCCACGTAGAGGTTTTGGGCGCGCCGGGCGACGTCCTCGCGGCCGAGCAGTTCGGCGCTGCGTTCGGCGATGAACTTGTGGCTCGCGCCGTGGAAGCCCCAGCGGCGCACACCGATTTCCACCCACGAATCGGGCACGGCGTAGCGCATCATTGGCTCGGGGGCGAACTGGTAGAACGCGGTCTCGAACAGGCCGACAAGCGGCACGCTCGGGACGCGCTTGGCGAAGAGGCGGATGCCGGTGATGTAGGGCGGATTGTGCGCGGGCGCGAGGCCGTTGTAATCCTCCATCGCCTGGAGCACGCGCTCGTCGAGCCGCACGCAGCCGGTGACGTTCTTCGCGATGACGGTCTTGAATCCAACTGCCGCCAGCTCGCCTTCGCTGGCAATGACGCCCGCTTCCTTGAGCTGCGCGAGGCAGTCCCCGATCGCCTTGGGATAATCGGTCACGCGCTCAAAGCCGCCCTTGTGCAGGAGCGTCTCGGCACCGTTCGAGAAGTCGAACAGGCGCCACTTGAGCGACGTGGAACCGATGTTGGCGATCAGGATCTTCATCGACTTACGATTTCGGACTTACGATTCACGAGGGACGCCGCAAAGCCTCCGGCTCGTCATTCACAAATCGTAATTCGTCAATCACTGGACCAGCCACTTGCCGAGTCCGGCGAGCCCCTCGTGCGGGCGGGGAATGACCTGCACGGCGACGATGGAGCCGACCTGGGCAGCGGCGGCGGCGCCGGCGTCGGTGGCGGCCTTGACGCTGGCGACGTCACCGCGGAAGAACGCGGTCACATAACCGGAGCCGACCTTTTCCCAGCCGGTGAAGGTGACGTTGGCGGACTTGAGCGCGGCGTCGGCGGCTTCGAAAAGCGCGCACAGGCCTTTGCACTCGATCATGCCGATAGCTTGTTGAGCCATAATCTTTGTGGGTGGTGGAAAGTGGAGAGTGGATGGAGCGTTTACTTCTTGGCGGCGGCGACTTCGCCCAGGAACACCTTGCCGAGGTCCTCGTGCGGACGGGCGATGACGTGGCTGGCGACGAGTTCGCCGACCTTGCTGGCCGCCTTGCTGCCGGCGTCCACGGCCGCCTTTACGCTGGCCACGTCGCCGCGGCAGACCACGGTGATCAGGCCGCCGCCGATGGCGATGGTTTTGCCGATGGTGACGTTCGCGGCCTTCGCCATGGCGTCGGTTGCCTCGACGCTGCCGGTGAAGCCCTTCGTTTCAATCATGCCGATTGCTTCGCTCATTGTTCGTTAGTGTTGAATGTTGAGAGTCAGAAAAATCACTTCACCAGCTCGCACGGGGTGTCGGGCTGGAGATTGCAGGCGTTGCCCTCGTCGGTGTCGATGTGGACCTCGAGTTTGAAGCTGGGGTCCACGCGCACGAGCATCCGGTCGAGCGACAGGCCGCACGGGCCACCGATCTTGAGCTTCATCCAGTCCCCGGCCTTCACGCCGTAGTAGTCGGCATCGGCCGGATTCATGTGGACGTGCCGCAGGGCGCGGATGATGCCGGCGTCCATCTCGAAGAAACCCGCCGGGCCCATCAGCATGCCGCCGATCGTTCCCTTGATGTCGCCGGAACTACGCAGGGGCAGATCGTAACCCAGCGCAATGCCGTCGGTGTAGGCCAGCTCGACCTGGTTCAGATTTCGGCACGGGCCGAGGATGCGGAGATTGGAAATCACCCGACTGCGCGGTCCGACAAGCGTCACGGTCTCCTTCGCGGCGAATTGGCCGTCCTGATACAGCCACTTGTGGACCTGCAGCTTGTGTCCCTTGCCGAACAGCGCCTCGACGGCCTCTTGGGTCAGATGGCAATGGCGGGCGCTCACGTTGACCACGAGCGCATTCGGCGCCGCAGCCGCCCGCGGCAGCGGACGGCCCATCCGGGCGTAAACCGCCTGACGGACCAAATGCTCGACGACCGCACGATGCGGGGCAGATACCGTAGCCGACATGAGTGGACGCAGTTGAGGCCGCGGCTGAAAGATTGTCAAAGCGTTTCTTGCAATATCTTCCAAAATCTTCCACACAAGATTTCACCATGACCGGCGAAGAACGCCAGAAGCGCATCGAGGATCACCTCCTCAAGGTCGAGTTCGCGTCGCTGGACGAACTTTCCGAGCTCGTGGACACGTCGGTTTCCACGGTCCGACGCGACGTGATCCTGCTGGAGACGCGGGGTGTGGTCCGCCGCACCCACGGCGGCGCGCGCCTGGTGAATCCCAAGTCCGACGAGTTCACCTTCAACACCCGCGACACCCATCAGCTCTCGGAGAAGGAGCTGATCGGCCGGAAGTGCGCCGACCTGATTCAGCCGAACCAGACCCTCATCATCGACGCCGGCACAACCTGCTACCACGTCGCGCGCTACCTGGAACCGAAGGCCCCGCAGGTGTTCACCAATTCCCTGCCCGTCGCCAACCTCTTCGCGGCGGCAAACAAGCTGGAGGTCGTCGTGTCCGGCGGGGTGATCTATCCGCGGCTCGGCGTGCTGGTCGGCCCGTTGGCCGTGGAGGCGTTCCAGAAGATCCGGGCCGACGTGGCGATCATGAGCTGCGGCGGTGTCACGACCGACGGCATCAGCAATTCCCACGGGCTGCTGATAGACATCCAGCGGGCGATGATCCACGCGGCGCGCCGGGTGATCTTCTGCATTGATTCGTCCAAATTCGGCCGGCTTTCGATCAGCCAACTGTGCGATCTGGAGACGATCGACGTGGTGGTGACGGACAAGCCGGTGCCGGCGGACATTGCGAAGGCCCTGCGCAAGGCCGAGGTGGAAATCGTGGTGGCGCAATAGCGCGCCGCGCGAACCTGATCGTCAGTTACCGAGCACCCGCCGCCACTGCGCTGCGTGATTTTCCATCGCCCCGTCGGTCCAGATTACCACGTCGGCCCGCTTGATCTTTTCGTCCACGGACAACTGGGCGGCGTTGCGGCGGGCAATTTCCTCGTCGCTCCAACCGCGCTCCCGCAACCGTGCCCGCTGGGTTTCCGGCGAACAGGCCACGCATACGCAGAGGTCGAAGGCCTTTTCGCGCCCCACTTCGTAGAGCAGCGGAATCAGCACCGCGGCCAGACCGCGCTGGGTCTGCTCGGCCAGCCACGCCTCGGTGCGGTCCTGGATCCGCGGGTGCAGGATGGCCTCCAGATCCTTGCGAGCCACCGGATCGCCGAAGACGACCCGCCCAAGCGCCGGACGGTCCACCGCCGGACCGGTGAACACCCCGTCGCCGAAACGCGCCCGGATGGCCGCCTGCGCTTCGGCATCGCCGGCCAGCAGCTCGTGGGCAACCATGTCGGTATCGAGCACCGGCACACCGAGTGCGCGCAGTGCCTCGCCGGTCGCGGACTTGCCGCAACCGATGCCTCCGGTAATGCCGATGCGCCGAAACGAACGACCGCTCATGCGGCCAGCGTGGCGGGGCCGGTTCCGGTGCGTCGAGGGCGATTCTTGACGTCGTCCCGCGCGCGCCAAAGTCTCCGCCCGCCGATGCAAGACCTCATCTCGAAGGCCGCCACGCTGCTGGAGGCGCTGCCCTACATCCAGAAGTTCAACCACGCCACGTTCGTCGTGAAATACGGCGGCTCGTTCATGGATTCGCCCGACCCGGCGGTCCGCAACGGCGTGGCCCGCGACATCGTTTTCCTCGAGGCGGTGGAGATCAACCCGGTCGTCGTCCACGGCGGCGGCAAGGCCATCACCCGCGCCATGGAACAGGCCGGCCTCAAGGCGAACTTCATCCAGGGCCAGCGCGTCACCGACGAGGCGACGGTCGAAGTCGTCGAGCGGGTCCTCTCGCGCGAGATCAATCCCGAGGTCGTCGCCGCAATCAATGCCCTCGGAGGTGTTGCGCAGGGCTTCGCCGGCTCGGACATCTTCACCTGCCGCAAGCTGTGGCTCGACGACAGGGAGAACCCCGGCCGGAAGCTCGACATCGGCTACGTCGGTGAAGTCACCGGCGTGAACACCGCGCCGTTGCTCGACTGCATCGCCCGCGGCATCACCCCGGTCATCAGCCCGACCGCCCGCGGAGAGGACGGCAAGATCTACAACTGCAACGCCGACGTGGCCGCCGCCCAGGCCGCCATCGCGCTCAAGGCCCGGCGGCTGGTCTTCATGAGCGACGTGCCCGGCCTGATGCGCGACCCGAAGGATCCCGCCACGCTGATCACCCATCTCCAGACCAGCGAGGTGGATGGCCTGAAACGCGCCGGCATCGTGGACAAGGGCATGATCCCCAAGGTGGACAGCGCCGTGGCCGCCATCAAAACGGGCGTGGAAAAGGTCCAGTTTGTGGACGGCCGGATTCCCCATTCCATGCTGCTGGAGATCTTCACCGACGAAGGTGTCGGCACGGAGGTCGTGCTTTGAGGCGCCAGACCATGCCGGCCGGGCATGGTCACTCGCGGAACTCGCCATTTTCGCGACGCGAATTGTTCACCTACGTTTGACCGCGATGACGATCCGCAAAGCCAACCAACGGGGCCACGCCGACCACGGCTGGCTCAATTCGCACCACACGTTCTCGTTCGCGGACTACTTTGACCCGGCCCACATGGGCTTCCGCACGCTCCGGGTCATCAATGACGATCGCGTCGCCGCCGGGCAGGGCTTCGGCACGCATCCGCACCGCGACATGGAGATCTTCAGCTACGTGCTCGAAGGCGCGCTCCAGCACCGCGACAGCCTCGGCAACGGCCGCATCCTGAAGCCGGGGCAGATTCAGCTCATGAGCGCCGGCCGCGGGGTAAGCCACAGCGAGTTCAATCCCCTGCCCGACCAGACGTCGCACTTCCTGCAGATCTGGATTCTGCCCCGGGAGCGCGGCCTCGAACCCGGCTACACCGAATGGCATCCGCGGCCGGAACACGACGCCGCGCCCAAGGTGCTCGTGATCTCCCCGGATGGCCGCGACGGCTCGGCGGTGATCCGGCAGGACGCGGACATCTACCGTCTCCGGCTTCAACCCGGCCAGACGGTAACCCACGAACTCGGTGCGGGCCGTGGCGCTTGGCTCCAAATCGCCGACGGGGAAGTCGCCTTCAACGGCGAGCGCCTGGAAACCGGCGACGGCGCCAGCGAGGAAACCGCCGGCACGCTGACCTTCACGGCGGTCCGGCCCACGGAAGCCCTGCTGTTCGACCTGCGGTAACCGGTCCGCCGGCTCAACGGTTCAGCCACCAGAGCGTGCCGTTGAGCACCGCCGCAAAGCTGACCCATGCCAGATAAGGCAGCAGCAGCCCGGCGGCCCAACGGCGCACGCTCCAGAATGACCGGATCGTCATCACGATGGCGCCCCACAGCAGCAGCATCTCCACCAGGGCCCAGCCCATGCGGTGCAGGCCGAAAAACAGCGGAGTCCACAGGAAGTTCAGGGCCCACTGAACCATGAACCAGCCCAGCGCCTGCTTCTGCCGCCGCCAACTGCCTTCCCGCCAGACTCCCCACGCAGCGACGCCCATCATCGCGTAGAGTGCCGACCATACCGGTCCGAACACCCACGACGGCGGGTTCCACGACGGCTTGCTGATCCCCGCATACCACTCGCCGGGCATCCCGAAGAATCCCGAAGTCGCCGCCCCGAAGCTGAACACCAGCCACGCAACGAGGCCGGCCGCCTGCCACCATGCCGCCCCGCGTTCCTTCGCCATTCCGCCACCGATGATTGCCGCCGTCATGGCGATATCAGTGGACCCGATTCCGGATTCCGCCAACACCGTCCGCCACCGGTGCGGCCAAGCAAACTTCCCCCTAGCCCGCCTTGCCCCCCTTCGCCTAGCGTCCGCGCTCCGTTTTGAAGCCGAAGATGAACAGCGAAGACGCAACGACGCGCGGTCCGGAAAAGGAATCTGGAAAGCAGGAAAGCAGGAAAAGCTCTGCTCCGTTCCTGCTTTCCTGCCTTCCTGATTCGTCCCCTTCTTCGCGCCCTTCGCGTCTTCGCTGTTAATCCCTCCCGCTTTCTCCCCTTTTCCCCATGATGACGTCCGCTCAGATCCGCCAGAGCTTCTTGGACTTCTTCCGTTCCAAGCAGCACACCATCGTCCCCTCGTCCTCGCTCATGCCGGACAGCCCCAACCTGCTGTTCACCAACGCCGGCATGAACCAGTTCGTCCCCATCTTCCTCGGCGAACGCAAGGCCGACGTCTCCAAGTGGGCCGGCGCGATCCCCTCGCTCGACACCCGCGCCGCCGACACCCAGAAGTGCATCCGCGCCGGCGGCAAACACAACGACCTCGATGACGTCGGCCTCGACACCTACCACCACACGTTCTTCGAGATGCTCGGGAACTGGTCCTTCGGCGACTACTTCAAGGCCGAGGCCATCAGCTGGGCCTGGGAACTCGTCGTCGAAGTCTGGAAGTTTCCCCCGCAACGCGTTTACGCCACCATCTACCAGCCGAACAAGGAGAAGAACGACCCCGCCGACCGCGACCAGGAAGCCTGGGAACTCTGGGCCGCGAAGTTCCGCTCCGTCGGCCTCGATCCCGACATCCACATCGTCAACGGCGGCAAGAAGGACAATTTCTGGATGATGGGCGAGACCGGCCCCTGCGGTCCCTGCACCGAGATCCACGTGGACCTCCGCCCACGCCCCCGCGAGACCAACGTCGAGGACCAGACCTCCGGCCGCGCCCTCGTCAACGGCTCCGACGCCCGCTGCATCGAAATCTGGAACAACGTCTTCATCCAATACAACGCCAACCCCGACGGCACCTTCACCCCGCTGCCCGCGCAGCACGTGGACACCGGCATGGGCTTCGAGCGCGTCACCAGCATCATCCAGGGCACGAAGGGCCTGACCGACTTCCAAAACGCCAAGATCTCCAACTACGAGACCGACATCTTCCGCCCCATCTTCGACGAGATCGAGCAACTCAGCGGCAAGAAATACGGCTCCACGCTGCCCAGGGCCGGCAGCACCGGCGACACCGAGCAGGAGAAGGTGGACGTCGCCTTCCGCGTCATCGCCGACCACATCCGCACGCTCAGCTTCGCCATCGCCGACGGCATCCAGCCCGGCAACAACGACCGCAACTACGTCCTCCGCCGCATCCTGCGCCGCGCCGTCCGCTACGGCCGCACGCTCGGGTTCAAGGAACCGTTCTTCTACAAGCTGGTGGACGTGCTCGTCCGCACCATGGGCGACGTCTTCCCCGAGATCCGGACGCGGCAGCAGCAGGTGAAGGACGTGCTCAAGCTGGAGGAAGAGGCGTTCAACCGAACCCTCGACCGGGGCCTGGAAATCTTCCAGGAAGGCCTCGAAGAAACGGAGCGGGAACTGATCCCCCTGCTCATGGGCGGCGCCGTGGGCATGCCGGAGGAAGTCGCCTTGGCGGAAACCCGGAAAACGCGGGTAATCGGTGCCGACCTCGCCTTCAAACTCTACGACACCTACGGATTCCCGCTGGACCTGACGGAACTGATGGCGCGGGAACGGGGATACACGGTGGACAAGCCGGGGTTTGACCGCCTCATGGACGAGCAGAAGAAACGCTCTCAGGCGGCCCAGAAGAGGCAGGTCATCGAGCTTTCCCAGATCGAGACCAAGACGCCGACAAACTTCCTCGGCTACGATATACTGGAAACCTCGGCCCAAGTGCTCGAAGTCGTCGAGCTGAAGGACAAGACCGCCGTCATCCTCGACGCCTCCGCCTGTTACGCCGAGATGGGCGGCCAGGTGGGCGACACCGGCGAACTCGTCGGTTCGGGTAACCTCTGGCGCATCGTCAACACCCAGAAGTCCGGCCCCACCTTCCTGCATTTCATCGAGGGCGGCGACGCCCCGGCCGTCGGCGCCAACCTCACGCTGAGCGTGGACCGCGCCCGCCGCGCCGCCATCCAGCGCCATCACACCGTCACGCACCTGCTGCATTGGGCGATCCACGAGGTCGCCAGCAAGGAGGCCTCGCAGAAGGGTTCCAGCGTCACGCCCGAGAAGCTCACCTTCGACTTCAACAGCGCCGCGCTCACGCCCGCGCAGGTCGCCGACATCGAGAAGCTCGTCAACGAACGCATCCTCGAAAACGCCGGCGTGAGCTGGACCGAGGTGCCGCACGCCGACGTGAAGCACCGCAAGGACGTGATGCAGTTCTTCGGCGACAAATACGGCGACGTCGTCCGCGTCGTGCAGATCGGCGGCAAGTCCCACGCGTTGGACGGATACTCGATGGAACTCTGCGGCGGCACCCACACCCGCGCCACCGGTGAGATCGGCCTGTTCCGCATCGTCAGCGAGGCCGCCGTCGCCGCCGGCGTCCGCCGCATCGAGGCCGTCGCCGGCCTGACCGCCTACGACGTCGCCAAGCGCGACGTGGAGCTCATCCGCAGCGTGGCCGGCCGTCTCGGCGCGCCCGTCGCCGAACTGGAGAAGAAGCTCGAGGCCCTGCTCGCGCAGCAGAAGGAGCTCGAACGCCAGCTCAAGACCGCAGTCGCCCGCAACGCGTCGCACGCCGCCAGCGAACTGCTCAGCCGCGTCCACACCGTGAACGACATCCCGCTGATCACGCACAACCTCGGCGACACCGACGCGGACTTCCTCCAGGCCGTCGCCGACGCGCTGAAGGGGCGCTTCCAGGGCGTGATCGTGCTCGGCGGCGGCTCGGAAAGCGCCGTGTCGCTGATCGCCGCGGTGACGCCGCAGTTCACGGCCAAGGCACAGGCCGGAAAGCTCATCCAGGCCATCGCCCCGATCGTCGGCGGCAAGGGCGGCGGCAAGCCCGACAACGCCCGCGGCGGCGGCAAGGACGTGACCAAGCTCGCCGAGGCGCTCGCGAAGGTGCGGACGCTGCTGGGCTGAGCTTCCAAATCGGCCACCAAGGCAGACCGGCAGGTCCGCCCTACCCGTCACGGTGGGGCCGGCGCTGCCGCGCTGCCCTGATCTCCGACGGGGCGAGCGAAGCGAAGTTCCCGTCCCGTTCCCCTCCAGAATCTATCGGAGCATCGGACTCCGCGTTGCTGGCACACATGGGGCTCGCCCCCTTGCACTGGTCTATTCCGTTTGGTATAGACCAATCATGACCGCCGCAAAGGTCTTCATGAATGGACGCAGTCAGGCAATTCGCCTGCCGGTCGAGTTCCGTGTCGCCACGGGTGAGGTCTATCTCAAGCGCACCGCGGAGGGTTTCCTCGTGATGGAGCGCGACCCGTGGGAGATGTTTGCCGAGGGGTGCGAGGAACTGTCCGAGGACTTCCTGGCCAGCCGCGAGCAGCCTCCGATTGAAAACAGGGCCTGGCCCCGATGACCTACCTGCTCGATACGGACACGCTGATCTTCATGATCCGCGGACTGAAGCGTTCCGAGGCCCGCGGCGAATGGGAGCGGGAGCGCTTGGACCGCGCCCGCCGCATCGTCCGCCACTGTCAGGAGGCTCAGGCCGCGGGGCATGAAATCGCCTTGTCCTCCATCACGGTGGCAGAGCTGGAATATGGTGCCCAGCGCAGTGGCCACTACGGCCGGGAAATTGCCGCCGTCCGCAAGATCCTTGCCCCATTCGTCGCCCGGGATTTCGACGCGACCCATGCCGCACGGCATTACGGGGAGGCCCGCCACGGGCTGGAAGCGGCCAGGGTGTCGGTGGGAGCGATGGACCTGCTGATTGCCGGCCACGCTCTGGCACTGGACGCGACGCTGATCACAAACAATCTCGCGCACTTCGGGCGAATCCCCGACCTCCGCTGCGAGAACTGGTCCGCCTAGTTTGCCCGGCGGTTCCGC
>CAIWAH010000382.1 GCA_903910585.1 uncultured Verrucomicrobiota bacterium | reverse complement strand
GGTTCGCTGACCGCGGCGCACGAGGCCGAACTCGATGAACAGGCCCGCTTGCTGACCCGTTATCTGCTCTTTGCCGACGAAGTCCTCATGCCCGCCGGGGGCGTGGCCGGTGACGAATCGTTCCGGGCGGACTTCCTGCGGAACCGCCGGGCGGTGGACGGAAAATCACTGAAGGATTTCGACCTGAAGACCCGACTCTTTCAACACCGCTGCAGTTACATGATCTACAGCGCGGCCTTCACCGGCTTGCCCCCGGTGACGAAGGCGAAGGTCTATGCGGCGCTCCGGCGAGCCCTGGATGAGTCATCACCCGCCAGTGAGTTCAGCTACCTGCCCGCAGCAGAAAAGCGGGCGATCCGGAACATCCTGCGGGGTTCGTTGAGCGACTTGCCGAAAGATTGGTAGGAATGGGAAAATCCCATTCGGATAGCATACCTACGACTACTCGCCTATGCGATTGGGAACGTTTGCCCGCTGCCCCAAGTCTATCGATATGGTTATGGCTGACCCGGTTGATGCACTCTTGAGTGGAATTGATTCTGGAATCACGCGCGCCTGTGTCGGAGTCGGCGCGATGTATTGCGGAGAGTTTCTGCATTATGTCTGCCGATTCAATGGATTCGATCCGTCCGACTTATTCTTTATCTTGGTGAGCCCCGTGGCCATGCCGTTTGTGTGACTTGGTGAAGGAGTCTGGGCAATCGCCGGGTTGGTCTCTCTGGTCGGAATGCTCACAGCTCTTTGGTGCTTCATGAAGGACTACGCAGCCAAGACTTCGCTGTTCTCCGTCTTCACTTTCGCCACTGTATATTTCGCACCGATTGGCTGGGGAATGAAGGCCATCGTGGCCTATTGTGGCTGCGGGGTGATATTCTGGCTGGTCCCTTGGTTGTGGGCGAAACTATCGAAGACTGATCCATCTTCCTGAATTGAGTGCACGGTCTCGCAGTAGCAAGCGCAGGATGCTTCCAAGCCAACGCCTCAATCACCAATAACAAAAACGGGCGCCTCCCTGCGGTGGCGCCCGTGGTGAAACGGAGACGGCTTACTTGGCCTTCTCCGTCGTCTCCCCGGCCTTCTTCCAGCCGGAGATGCCCGCCGACATGTGCTTCACGTTCTTGTAACCGAGCTTCTCGGCGGCTTTGGCGGCCGCCTGGTAGGCCGTGCAGCGCGGGTTGCCGCAGTAGGCGATGATGAGGGCGTTCTTATCCTCGGGCAGCGACTTGGCGAAGTCCTTCTCGATAGCGTCGAAATCCAGGGCGCCAGGCACATGCCCGGCGGCGTAGGATTCGGTGCCATTGACGTCAATGATGGTGGCCTTCTTGGTGCCGAGCAGTGCCTTGACCTCGGCGATGCTGATGTCGGGGAATTCGCCGGCCAACGCGGACACGGCGATGAACACGGTGGAGAGGAGTGCGATGAACTTCTTCATGAGTTGTCTGTGTTGTCCCAAACGGTTGGGGATTGCCTCCGAAAAGACCGACGTCCGATGCCCGCGGTTACAGAAGCCGTAAGTCCCGCCGAAGGAACGCGGCAACCAATAGCCGCGAACGAGGTTGCCAGCAAACCGAAGTCTCCGGCCGGAACCGGCAAGTCAGCGGCGGCGCCAGCGGCGGGCCTTGAGCTCAAAGCGTGGCAGCGAGCCGATCTCGACCTCCGTCACCGGCACCCGCAGGGCCAAGGCGTCATGCAGGCGATGGCTGAGCGCCGCCGCCGTCGCGGCCGGGGCTTCCACTTCCAGGCTCAGTTCGGCCATGACATCGGAGGTGTCGTAAGTGACCCGGTATTCGACAATGTCAGGAAACTCCCGGACCAACTGATCCAATGCGCTGGGATAGACGTTGACCCCGCGGACGATGACCATGTCATCCACCCGGCCCAGGATTCCTCCAACCAATGTCCGCACGGGACCGTCCTCGGCAGCTCCCCGCACGAGATCGCCAGTGCGGTAGCGGATCAGGGGGGAACCCCAGCGGCGCAACGTGGTCAGCACGAGTTCGCCTTCCTCGCCCGGTGCCACCGCCGCGCCGGAATGCGGGTGGATGATCTCCGCGAAGAAGCTGCCGGTCAGAATCCGAAGATTGCCCGGAGCTTCCGGATCTTCATGGGTCACGGGCCCCGTCTCGTTCATGCCGTGGTGATCAAAGATCCGGGCGCCATGCCACGCTTCGGAAAGCCGTCGGCGCAGAGCCGGTTGGCTGCCTCCGGGTTCACCGGCCACAACCAGCGTATGCACCCGAAACTCCTCCGGCCGGAAGCCTTCGCGGCGGGCCACTTCCGCCAGGTGGAGGGCGTAAGTCGGCGTGCAGCATAGCACGGTGCACTCGTTTTCACGCAACAGCCGGAGGCGGACATCGCTGCTCATCCCACCGCCGGCAAAACAGAGCGCCCCGAGTCGCTGTCCTGCTTCAAAGGCGAGCCAGAAGCCGAGGAACGGCCCGAAGCTGAAGGCAAACAGGATTCGGTCGGACGCGGTCACCCCCGCCGCCCAGAACACCCGCACCCAGTCGTCGGTCATGCCGCTCCAGGATTCCGCGGTATCGAGCCATCGCAGGGGCGAACCCGTGGTGCCGCTGGTCTGATGGCAGCGGGTGTAACGGGCGAGCGGATACGTGAGGTTGCTTCCGTAAGGGGGATTCGCGGCCTGATCCGCCACGAGTTCCGCCTTGGTTGTAAACGGACAGACGGCGGCGAATTCGGTCAGGGAACCGGGCCGGGAAGCGCTCTCGATTCCCGCGAATTTGCGTTGGTAAAAGCGATTCCCAGCTCCGATTTCCCGCAGCAAATCTCGGAGCGCAGCGAGTTGTTGCGCGGCGACGGCTTCAGGACTGGATCCGGGTTCGACCACGGGCGCCCGTGCTCACTTGGCCGGCAATGCCGCGGCTGGCGTCGCCGGTTTGACCCCGGCGCCGGTGTTGGACGGGGCGTATTTCGCGACCATGAACGCACCGACCGCCGCCAACACGCAGCCCAACAGAAACGGAGCGGGGATCGCCTTCACGCCACCGGTCGGGGGATGCAGCAGCATCGCCGTCAGCGTGTTGATGACCGGTGCCCCGCCAAAGACGATCGGCATGACAGCGGCCGCGGCAGCGCCCTTGTAAATCGGGGCGGCCGCACCAAGAGCCAGCACGAGGGTGAACGCACCGACGGCGCCGGCCGCACCGGCAATCAGGCTCCATTGGATGCCGTCGCCGGTGAAGCTCCAGTTCGAGCCGCGCACCTTCAGCAGGACGGCGGAAGCGACTCCGATCAGCGCATACGCGACGCACACGAACAGGAACGCCTTGAGCCCGGCATGCGGGGTTTCCGGTCCCATGGGCATGTGCCCGCGTCCCTTGTGGAGAATAACCCCATAAACACCCCACGAGATGACCGTCATCAGGGCGAAGTAGATCCAGGCATTGCCGGGGCCGGCCGCAGCGGGCGCAGAATTCATACGTGTGCGGAGTATGCGGTTGTCCGCCGCTGCCGCAACCGCATACTCGCCGCGCAAAGGAACTGAATCTCTGCGGCCCCGTGCCGTCGCATGAATGTGAATCGTCTTCCCCGTTGGATCATCGCCCTGCCCCTTTTGGCGGCCTTGGTCGGCTGTTCGTCGCCCTCGGCCACCGACCCAAAGCTGATCGCGAAACGCCGGACTGAACGTCTGGCCGCCTACAACGCCCTCCCCGACGACCACCGGGCGCAGGTGGACTCCGGCCAGATCAAGGTGGGCATGAACGAGGATGCGGTTTACATCGCCTGGGGAGCGCCCGCCCAGGTTCTGCGCAGCGGAGATGCCAGCGGCGAGCGGACGACGTGGCTGTTTCACAACTCCACGACCGACGAATACCTGTTCTGGCGTTACCGGGAAGTTCCCCGCAAGGACGGCACCGTGTTTCTCGAGCGCTTCCTCGACCGGGATTACAACTACCGCGACTACGTCAGCGCCGAACTCGTCTTCAGCGGTGGCCGGCTGCAGATCTGGCGGATGCTGCCCAAGCCGGCCGGCAACACGATCTATTCGCCGGCGCCCAATTTCCCGGCGCAAGGGCAGTAAGCCAAACTTGCGTCGGCCTAGCCCGCCGATGGCGAAGCGACCTCGATCTGGTTTGAGATCAATTCCGGGAGCGGAACGGCCTGAAGCGAGCCGTCGGCATTCTTCTGGACGCAGGCGACGATGAGTTTGCCCACGGCAACTTCTTCCCGCGGTCCGGGTTCCACGCGGAAGAACCGGATTTCGAACGCCAGCGACCGCGCCCGCTTTTCGAGCACTCGCAGGTGCATTTCCACGGTGTCCTCGAACCGCAGCGGCCGTCGATAATCGCAGGCGGCATGCACCCGCGGCAGTCCCAAGGGCGGGTCGAACTGGGTCATGACGACGGACGTGCCGAGTGAACGCCAGAAGGCGTGCTCCACCGTCTCCATGTAGCGGAAGAAATTGGAGAAGTGAACGATGCCAGCCATGTCGGTCTCGCTGAACTCGACCCGGCGGGTGGCTTTGAACTCGGAGGCCATTGCACCGGGACCATCAGCACAGAATGGCCCACCTTCAAGCTGCCTTCGCAATCCCCGGGCAGGTAGGTCAGCGGCGGCGTTTCAGCCAGATGCTCAACCCGCCCACGGTCACCATGAGGCCCGCGAACCAGGTTCCACTTTCGGGCACCGCAGAAACCAGGGGCGCCCCATAAATATAGCGAGCACCGGCGATATCGTCTGGTTGAGGACCGGAAAAGTCTTCCCGGTAAGCCGGGTTCATCAGTGCGGTGGTGACCAGGGAAGAGACATGCCCGAGTCCAATCGCGTGTCCAATTTCATGGGCCACCACTTGGAAGAGGTCGGATCCCGAACCGGCAAATCCGATTTCAAACAGCTTGTTTGAGTTGAGATGAATGTCACCCGCCGCAGTGAGGCCATTTTGCGGGGGCTCGTATCCAATTGCCAATGTGGAGCTGTGTGCACTGGAGGCTCCCATCGGGAACGCCCCGATCCGGATGTTTGGCTCTGAGCCCGCCGGAGAGTCGGAGGAGTTGAACGGTGAACCGCTGTCCAAGACATACTGGAAGGTGATGTTAGCCACCGATGACCAAGCGTTGAACGCTGCCTCGATCTGTCCCATGTAGTCGAAGGACAGAAAGGAACCCAAGGCCACTGAGTTCCCAGTGTAGGTCTGTAGCACCTGGGGCTGGTCCAGCTGTGGACGAGCATAGTAAAACGCGGTGTTCAGGGAGACTCC
Source organism: uncultured Verrucomicrobiota bacterium (assembly GCA_903910585.1). Lineage (GTDB taxonomy): Bacteria > Verrucomicrobiota > Verrucomicrobiia > Limisphaerales > UBA9464 > CAIWAH01. Next base: position 13,653 of record CAIWAH010000382.1, on the reverse strand, counting down.
CCCGCCGATAATGCTCCACGTCACCGTAGCACCAGTGCCCACAACTGCGGGCCCCCACTTTCCTGGAACACCCGACGCCGACTCGGTCGTTCCGAGCGAGTATTCGGCGTGGGCGAGTTCTCCGGACTCAACATACTCGTGCGCAAACTCATCTGCCTGCGCAGAAACGAGCAGGGCGATTGTCGAAAGCGACGCCACAACGGCATAACCATAGCACGGAACGATCCTCATAGACTCCTTGGGAAAACCAACTCCTTGGTAGTGAAAGTCCACGGAACCCGTCCAAAGGGCAATCCTCAAATCCGGTGATAGCACCCAATCCATGGGGGCTGAGCTCCTCTTTCGTCTGGGAGCGAGATGAATCGAAGACTGGCCCGGTTGGAACAACCGGAAACCGCTTCTCGCTTCTCCCGTCGCCTCGCCCGCCATTAGTGTCCGCAAAGCAATGGCCAACCGCAGCCGAATACTCTTCGTGGACCACGTCAGCAAGGTGCTGGGCGGGGCGGAGGTCAACTTGCTCGAACTTCTCGCGCTGCCGGCCGCGAGGGAGCGCTGGGATATCCAGGTCGCGTGTGCGCCCGACAGCCCGCTGGACCTGGCGCTTGGCCGTCTGGGTCATGTCCGGCATCCGCACGGATTTGGCTCGGCGCTGAATGAGCTGAGGGTGGTCGGCCGCGGCTTCAACCTGCTCGCGAAATTACGCGGCTGGCAGGAACTTCGGAAAGCCACCGAACGGCTGGCGAAGGTGGTCGCCGAGGTCCGCCCGTCCGTGCTGCTGAGCTGCACCAACAAGGACCACTTTGCGGCGGGACGAGTGGCGCAGTCCGCCGGCATCCCGAGCGTATGGTGGGTCAACGACATCCTCTCGGCCGATTTTTTTTCGTGGCCGGTGCGCAAGGTGTTCGCCCGTCAGGCCAGGAGGTTCGCCACCCGATTGGTTCCGGTTTCGGGCTTCGGCCGGGAAGCGCTGCTGCGCGAAGGCATTCCCGGTGACCGGGTGAAAACCATCCACAATGGCATTCCTCTGGACCGCTACCGGCAGTCAGCAGGAGGAAACCTGCGAACTGAATTGGGAATTCCGGCCCGCACCCCGCTCATCGGATTGGTCGGCCGCATCACGCCGTGGAAGGGCCAGGATTTTTTTGTGCGGATTGCTGCCGAATGGGCCAAGGCCGATCTCCCCGGCTGCTTCCTGATCATTGGGCGGGCCTTCAACGAGGATGCTCCTTTTGAAGCCGCAGTCCGGGAGACCATCCGGCAGGAAGGATTGGCCGACCGGGTTCGATTTGTGCCGTTTCAGAGCGACATCGCCGCCACGCTTTCACAACTCGATGTCCTGCTTCATTGCTCGACCAAACCCGAGCCCTTCGGCCGCGTCATCATCGAGGCGATGGCGGTCGGAACTCCGGTGATCGCGGCCCGCGCCGGCGGCGTGCCTGAAATCATTCGTTCCGATGCGGAGGGCGCGCTCGCGAGCCCAGGAAACCTGAGCGAATACCGGGCTTTGCTCGCCGCGCTTTTGACGGACTCCGGACTCAGGGATCGCCGCATCGACTCGGGCCGCCGCGCGGTCGAGCAGCGCTTCACCCTCGACCGGGTGTTTGCCGATTTCGAGACGCTGCTGGCCGGGCTCTGAACGCGAACGGGACGGGCGGTTGCAGCATCCGGAAACGGATTTAGCGTCCGCCCATGCCTGCGAAGAAAAAGGCCCCGGCCGTGAAGTCGACTCCAAGGAAGGTCGGCTCCCAAAAACAACCTTCACCCGATGCCGATGCGGGTCTCCCGAGGCCCAAGATCGGCGACCCGGCACCCGGCTTCAGCGCGACGGCCACCGACGGTTCGATGATCCAGCTCGCCGACTTCGCTAGCAAAAATGTGGTGCTGTATTTCTATCCCAAGGACGACACCCCCGGGTGCACCAAGGAAGCGTGCGCGTTCCGCGATGTTTACCGGCAACTCCAGCAGAAGGGCGCGGTGGTGCTCGGCGTGAGCGCTGACTCCGCGAAGTCGCACGCCAAGTTCACCGAAAAGTTCCAGTTGCCGTTTCCGCTGTTGGCGGACGAAGACCGGCAAATCGTGCGGGCTTATGGCGCGTGGGGTGAAAAGACCTTCATGGGCCGGAAGTTTTTCGGAATCCTGCGCAGCACCTTCCTGATCGGACCCGACGGCCGAATCCGTGCGGTGTGGCCCAAGGTGAAACCCGAGGAACACGCCGCCGAGGTGTTGGCGGCGATCTGAAATCGCATTGCCACGGTTGGGCGCCATGCGAGCCACCTATCCGTGAGCAGCAGTGAGCAACGTCCCGCAGAAGGCTGGCTTCATTGGCTGGGTCAGATCGGACTCTGGGTTGTCAGCGCAGTGGTCGGCTGCTTCGCCGGAGTCCTGGTGGGCGGGGTGATGGAAGGGCATATGCTGGGTTGGACGTTTGCCGGACTCTTCGGTGCCTCCTTGATCGTCGCGGGTTGGGCCGGCTCCGACCTCCCCTCGCCCGTCCGCGACCTGTTCGTAGGCGGCGGCTTGGGCCTGATTGGCGGTTCCGGATTCGTCGTTTACCTGCTGGGGTCTTTGCCACGTTGCTGAACGCCAACCCGAACCCGAACGACCTTGCCTTCGGACCCGTGGCGATTCGGCGCCCGGCTTCGGCCGAATCAGGATGACTCTGCGAATTGCAATTCCCGCAGCGGGGAAGCGGATGATTTGCTTGAACTCAACGGTCGAGCCGACATTCTCCCGCCGCGCAATCACCCGGTTGCGCTGGTGAGGAAGGGTGGCTGAGTGGTTAAAGGCACCTGACTCGAAATCAGGAGATGGGGCAACTCATCCGGGGGTTCGAATCCCTCCCCTTCCGCCATATTCCTCCGGCCTGTCGGGGTCGGACCATTTCCCTGCCCCGCCCAGCGGCTGCCGGCTATTCTGGCAGCACAATTTCCGTTGGCTTCCGGGCACGGCCAAAAAAGTCACAAATCACTTTTGCCGTCGGCTGTCCGCCCAACTTCTCCGGCCATCGGTGTCCGCCGGTCGCCAATTCGTAAAGCAGCACCTCGGACGCTCCGCGCTCCGTGTCGGCTGCGTGCAACCGAAGGTTCTCGTCCACCTGGACGACCGGTCGCGCCCCGCCGACGCCGCTCCACCGGCGATGGACGTCCAGGACGGCAAGGTAGGCACCCCAACCGTCACGGTTGCCCGGATCCCCTTCCCAGCGGGTGATGGCGTCGTCCACCGTGTTCACGGCCAGCACGGAAACACCCCGTGCTCCGCGAACCGCCTGGCCCCACGAACTCATCATGGTGCCGCCAACCGGCGCGATCGCCCGGACCCACGGTGGTGATTCGGACGCCAGGTAGAACGCGAAGTCGCCCCCGTTGGAGAAACCCGTGACGAAGACAGCCCGGGGATCGAGCTGAAGGTCGCGCACCAGGCGACCGGCCAATTCCCGCATCGCCGCCAAATCCCTGACCGCTTCGTGGCGGTGAAACTCATAACCCACGTTGAAAAAGCTCCGCCCTTGGGCATCCCGTGTGCCCTCGGGGTAGGCCACCACCCAGCCCAGCGGGCCCGCCACGTGGGAAAATGCTGTGGCGGTGCGAATGCCAGCCGCCGAGCCGGTGAACCCGTGGAACACCAATACCAACGGCGCCCCCGGCTGTGCCTTTTCCGGCAGATCCAGCAGCACAGTCCGCTCCCGACCGTCCAACACGATCCGGTTCGTCCCAGAAACCCACGGGGTGCGGTGCGTTTCGCGTTGCGTCCACGCGAACACGCGGTCGGCCGCCTCCAACCCGGCGGCATTCGTATGCACGATGCCGTTCAGCGTCAGCGCCAGCATGACTTCGTTGTAATTGATGCTCTTGGGCTGACCGTTGTAGCCGGGTTCCTTGCCGACTCCGGTGCGGGTGTTGCCGCGATTGTCCACTTCACCCGAAACGAGCACGCGGGAAACCTGCCAGCGGGCTGCCCGCACCAAAGCCTCGTCCAGCTCCGGGATCGGGACATGAAGGGCCAAGACCTGGGCAAACAGCAGTGAAACGGCGTTGTAGCTGGAGTCCCTTCCGCCGTGCTCAAGGAACACCCCCTCGGCGTCGCGCTGTTGCAGTGCCTCCCCGACCAACCGGCGGGCGGTCGCCACCATCGCGTCGTCGCGCAGCACCAGCCCGCAGGTGCCGAACGCCTTGGCGGCGATGAACACCCGGTTCACGGCTTTCCGGCTCTTCGGCAGGATCGTGGGCTCCCCCGCCACCAGAAAATCACAGGCCCGGCGCAACTTGGGTTCCAACACGGCGATACGGTCCCGGAAGTGGGCCTCGTGGGGCGATTGTCGGATCACCAGAATCATCCGCCCCATTTCCTGAAGGAAGAAGTAGGCGGTCTCCACCGCGGCGCCGCCAGTGACGGAACTGTTGCCGTTGGGCCGCGGTTCGGCGTGAAACCCACCGTCCTCCCGCTGATGGGCGAATGTCACCTCCACCCCGCGCCACGCCCGGTCGGCCCGTTCCAGATCATCGGCCACCACCGCGGCAATGACCGCCCGGCAGCTGCCGCGCTGGGAGCCGGCTTCAATCCAGCGTCCCATCAGCCGGTTGCCGCCGGCCAGGCCGTTGGTGTCCGGCAGGTCCCCGGCGGACAGCGCTGCCAGTCGGCCGGGAGGAAACGCCCGCAACACGTCGTATTCCCGCAGTCCTGCCGCCCGGCTCCATCCAAGCGACGCCGCCCCCACCAGCCACAGCAGCAAAAGTCTCCGGATCATAGTTGGGGCGGGCGCTATTTCGTGATCGCCTCGTTGAGGTTCAGCAACACATTCCCCACCGCCGTCAGGGCGGCCAGTTCCGCCTCATCCAGGCCTTTGGAAACTGGCGATTCGCCGACTTTCAGGAACGCCGAAGCCGCCGCCCCGTCGGCGCGGAAACCGGCCAGCTGCTGGGCGTAAGTCCGGCGGAGCAGTTCCAGCTCATCGGCTTGGGGCCGTCGGCCGAGCGTAAGCCGGAAGGCCCGTTCGAGCCGCTTCGCCGGATCCGATGGCTCCTCCCGCAGGACCCGCTGGGCGAGCCCGCGGGCCGCCTCCACGAAGGCCGGGTCGTTCATCAGGACCAGCGACTGGAGCGGGGTCTGGGTGCGTTGACGAAGGAAAGTGCAGACCTCGCGATTGGGCGCGTCGAAGGTGGCAAACGCCGGGTAATGCGCCGAGCGGCGCCAGAACACGTAAAGGCCGCGCCGGTAGAGCTTGTCGCCGTGATCCTGCACAAAAACCGAATCGGTGCCGTCCCACAGTCCGGGCGGCTGATACGGCTTCACACTGGCGCCCCCGATCTGCGGATTCAGCAAGCCGGACACCGCCAGTGCATTGTCGCGGATGAACTCAGCCTCCAACCGCACCCGGGGACCGCGCGTGAACAGGCGGCTGTAGGGATCCCGCTCCAGTTTTTCCGGCGTGGCGGCCGCCGATTGCCGGTAGGTCGCGCTCGTCACGATGAGCCGGATCAGCTCCTTGACGTTCCACGCTCCGACCGCGCTGCGGCCTTTGGCGGGCCCGGAGGCTCCGACCTCGCCGCCGTCGCGGAACTGGACCGCCAGCCAGTCGAGCAGTTCCGGGTGACTCGGCCATTCCCCCTGCGACCCCAGATCGTTGGCGGTCTTGGTCAGTCCGGTGCCGAAGAACATGGCCCACTGGCGGTTCACGGTCGTGCGGGCCATGAGCGGGTGATCCCGTGACACCAGCCAGCGAGCCAACGCGAGGCGGTTGGGGGGACCAGCGGGCAAGGGCGGAAGGAAGGCCGGCGTCCCGGGTGAAACCGCCTCCCCGGGGTTGCGAAAGTCGCCGCGGATGAGCACGAACGTGTCCCGCCCCGGCTGCATTTCCTCCATGATCAGCGAGGTCGGAATTTCCGAGTAGAAGGCGTCCTTCCGGCGGCGGGCTTCCGCGAGCCCGGCCTCGGCCCGGAGGTAATCAACGGCATGGTGCTCCTTGTAGAAGCGGGCCAGGTCGGCGCGCTCCTCGTCGGTCCGTTGCCCCCGGGATTTGGCAATGATGGGCAGGTAGCCTTCCAAGGCGAGCGACTTGGCCTCGTCGTCCGAAAGCGCGCGGGAATAGAACCGCACGTCATCCACCGCGCCGCTCCAGAACGCCTCGTTCTTCCGTGAACCGATTCGCAGGGGTTCAGACGTGGCCGCAGAATCCTTGAGCTGATCCTTTTCCACCTCCACGTCGCGCGCCCGGCCGTTGACGAACAGCCGCAATCCCGACGCCTTGCCGCTGCCATCGTGGCTGACGGCCACGTGGAGCCACTGTCCCTGCGGAAACTGCTCGCGGGTGCGGACCTTCAGGGCGTTGTCGGGCCAGGCATTGATCAGGTGCACCTGCAGACGGCGGTCACCCACCAGCAAATCCAGGCCACGGAATCCCGGTCCCGACTCCATCTTGCTGAGCACCGCGCCATCCGATTGCAGCTTCACCCAGACGGAGATTCCAAACGCATTGGTCCGGTCAACGGTGACCGCCTGCCCGAAATCGGCATGCACCTTGCCATTGAACTGGAGCGCCTTGCCAAAGCGGGCTTCGACAAACTCCGACTTGTCCGCTCCCGAAATACTGCCGCCCTCATCCACTGCGCCGTCAAACCGCAGGCGCTTTGCCAACCCTTGCTCCGAAGGCCGGGCCGGAGGGCGCTCGTTGGTGACGCGTTCCCACTTTTCCTGGGTCTCGCCGAGTTCGTTGATGCGGTCCTGAAGGGTCTTTTCGGCATCTTTCAGCCGAAAGTCGGCCTCCACGAACTTCATCGCCTGGTCGGCGGTCGGCACCGGCAGGCGCGGCGGCGGATTGTCCGTGCGGATCCGGTCGAGCCCCTTCTCCGGAACGTTGTGGAAGAAGGCGTAGAGGCGGTAGAATTCCTTGGTCGAGATGGGGTCGTATTTGTGGTCGTGGCATTCTGTGCAACCCACCGTCAGCCCGAGCCAGACCGCGCCAAGCGTGTTCACGCGGTCCACGACGTATTTGTTGAGATACTCATCCGGATCGGCGCCCCCCTCGTCATTGGTCATGTTGTTCCGGACGAACCCGGTGGCAATCCGCTGGTCGGTCGTCGGATTCGGCAACAGATCGCCGGCCAACTGCTCCACGGTGAAGGCGTCGTAGGGCTTGTTGTCGTTGAAGGCGCGGATGACCCAGTCCCGCCACAGCCACATGAACCGGACACCGTCAAAATGATAACCGCTGGTGTCGGCGAAGCGGGCGAGGTCTAGCCAGTTCTGAGCCATGCGCTCGCCAAAGTGCGGCGATTGCAACAGCCGGTCCACCACCCGCTCGTAGGCCTCACGGGAGCGGTCGGCCACAAACGCATCTACCTCCTCTGGGGTCGGCGGCAGGCCGGTGAGATCGAAGGTCACCCGCCGCAAAAGGGTTGGCCGGTCCGCTTCCGCATTCGGCTTCAGCCCCTCCTGCTCCAGACGGGCCAGCACAAACCGGTCGATTTCGTTGCGAACCCAGCGGCGGTCGTTCACGGCCGGCAGGGCCGGGCGCTCGGGAGCCACGAACGACCAATGCTCCTGCCACTTCGCTCCCTCCCTGACCCAGCGAACCAGCAGCTCGATCTGTGCCGCGCTGAGCGGCTTGCCGTGCTTGGCCGGCGGCATCAGCTCATCGGCGTCGCCCGTCACGATCCGGCGGACGAGCGTGCTGCGGTTCGTGTCGCCGGCCACCAGGGCCCGTTCGCCCGACTTCAGTTGGCGAAAGGCGTCTTCCTGGCGATCAAGGCGAAGGCCGCCCTTGCGCTTATGTTCATCGGGGCCGTGGCACGCATAGCAGTGGTCGGAAAGGATCGGCCGGATTTCCCGGTTGAAGTCCACCGGCTTCGCGCCGGCGACGAAACCGGCCCAAAACAGGGCCGCCAGAGCGGCGACCCACCGCCCGCCTGGCCAATGTGAAATCGGGAGCACGGCGAAAGCATCACCCGCGCCGCGGCCGGTCGGCAACACGCAGTTCCAACAAACGCTTGCACTGAAGGGGATGCCCAGTATTGTCCCGCCCGCTTTCGAGCGGGTTGGTAGCTCAGCGGTAGAGCAGCGGCCTTTTAAGCCGTTGGTCCAGGGTTCAAATCCCTGCCAACCCACCAGAGTTCTTTTTCAGAAAGACGACCCCATCGTCTAGCGGTTAGGACACCGCCCTTTCACGGCAGTAACCGGGGTTCGATTCCCCGTGGGGTCGCCACTTTCACAGGCCGCCGAGCCGCTTCGGCGGCCTGTTGCTTTTCCAGGCCGGCAAATTCCGGCCTGCCGGGTCAACTCGGCCGAAGTCCGCCTCAGGCCGGCACAAAATCCAGCTGCAAGAATGCCCCGGTGGCATTGGCATCCGTGACGCACTGAACAACCCCACCCACGACGTCTACCGAAGCCCGGTGAGTATGCCCGGCGAAAATTCCCAGCAGGTTCGGCGACGCGAACACTTCCCGATGAAAGTCCATCGTCGTCCCCGTGTGGCCGCCCTCCCGCCATTTCACGCGTCGCTCCAGCTCGAATCCGCGGTCCGACTTCGCCCCCCATTCCGGATGGCCGCAGCCAAATCCCAGCGGGCGCCCCGGGGCGTAGAGGGGAATGTGCACGAACAGAACCATCGGCCGGCCGGTCGCCGCCTGTTCGCGGAAGAAGGCCAGCTGGGCCGGACTGATCTCGTAGGTCGAGTTGTCCAGGGTCACGAACCGGACCCCGTTCAGTTCCAGCACCGACATCATCGGGTCAGCGCCGCGATACAACGGTGCGAGGCGCCGTGAAATCCATTCGGCCCGCAGGTCTGCGAGCGGTCCGGGCATGCCTTCGTAATGCCAGTCGTGGTTGCCGGCGGTGTAGATCCAGGGCAGTCCGGCACTTTTCAGCTGTGCCATCACCCACTCGACCGCGGCTTCGGAAGGAAAGCTCACAATGTCGCCCACGAGCGCCAGCTGGATCGCCTTGACCGCCGCGGCCGCCTTCAGGGCCTCTTTAAAGCCGGCTTCCGGGTCGGTGGGTTCGCCGGTCCGAAAATGTTTTGTCTGGTTGTAAGCCTTGGCCATCCGGGCACTGAACTGCCGGAACGGTTCGCCGCGCTCGTCGTCCCGAAATAGGTGCGTGTCCGCCACCATCAGGACCGTGAACGCGCGCTCGATCTGCGGGCAGGTCAGCCGCACCCGGTTGCCATCAAGTGCGAACGACCGGTTCATCGCCGGGGCCGGTTCCGCACCGGCGCCCTGCGCCAGCCCGCCGGCCGCAGTTGCCAGCAGTCCCGCCCGCAGGAAATCGCGCCGGTCGGACAACGGGTTCATGGCGGAGGAACGACGCTACTTGAGGGTGTCGAACCACGCCTTCGCCGCGAGCAACGCCGGCTGGACACAGTCGCCATGTCCGGCTCCGGGCTGCGGGTCCAGCGCCTGGACATGGGTCGCGCCGCGGGCATGGAAGGCAGCCAGGGCCGACTGCATGTTGGCCGGGGGCACATCCCGGTCGCCCGAGCAGTGGTAGAGCCGGAGCGGCGCCTGGGGCGTCCAGCGGATCAGGTCGTTGTCCCGCAGGATCGCCCGGAGCGGATCGTCCGGCTGATTCTGGAACGACTCCCGCACGTCGGGCCGCAGGATCTGCATGGGTCGCGCCGGCATCTGGGCGTTGATCTGACTGCTGTCGGTCAGGCCGTTGAACAGGGGCGGGATCGTGGTCGCATGGGGCTGGACGAGCACCTCCGTCCACGCCTCCGGCCAGCCGTAAACGTCCTGAAGGCCGACCAGCAGGTAAGGCAGGTAGTAGGGATTCGGCTTGGCCTCATCCTCCAGAAAATCGGCCGCCGTGACCCCGGACAGATCGTAGGCCCCGGCCCCCGGCGCACAGGCGGTCACGGCGAACTCCTCCGCATGCAGCTGTTCCAGTTCCCGCATCGCCGCCAGCGTCGCATGTCCGCCGTGCGAGTAGCCGGTGAGAAACAGCTTGGAGTTGAGGCTCACACTGTTCGCGGCACAGTAGCTTCGGGCCGCCCGCAGCAGGTCCACCACGCAGGTCGCCTCGCTCTTGGCATGATGATACGGGTGCACTCCCGGCGAATCGCCCAGCCCCAGGTAGTCGGGCAGCACCGCCGCGTAGCCTGAGGTGGCCATGGCCACCCCGATGTAGCCCTCGGTGTTCAGGCGCGAAGGGACGTCCTCCCGCTCCGTGACGGTCCCATGCTGGTAGCTCACCAGCGGCAGCCCGCCTGCGGGGCGATTGTCCGGCAGCGCCAAGGATCCCGACGCCTGCGTCCGGAGGCCCTGGGCATCGACGGTTTCGTAAATCAGCTTGTAAACCTTCACGCCGGACTGCGGCGAAATCGGGATGCTGGCGAAGGTGAAGATGAGCTGGATCTGGAGCTGGCTGAGGTTGGTGACCAGGGTCGCCGAAACCACCCGGCCGCGCTGCCCCACGATCGGGGTTCCCACCACCCGGTAGAACCGCGCCCCGGAGTCCCCACCATCAAGCATCTGCCGCTCGGTGCGCGGCCAGGAGACGCCTGGCAGGGGCGACCATTCCCCGCTGCCGAGCGCGTCCCGGACCTCGACGGTGAACTCCAGTTCCGGCGTGCTGGCATTCCATTCCAACTGGGTCCCAGCCGCACCCCGCACCGGCGGCTTCATCTCCACCCACGGGGGTAACGCGTGAACCACGAGGGACGCCAGCAACAGGAACCCCGTTCTGAACAAAAGTCGCATGGGCGAGGACGTTAGCCGGCCGGCCCCTGACCGGAAGCGCAAAGGCCATCCGCCCGCGGGTTTGTTCGCCGCTGCCGCTCTTCCGGCCGCCTTTGGACGGGAAAATCCGCCGCCGATGGCCCACTTGCCCGGTCTGAAACGGGGCAATCGGCCCGATTCCGGCCGGCCACGCAGGAAAAAGAACTTCTCGTCGGCGCGGCAGCTTCTGCTAGGATGACCGCTCGCGTATGACGCCAAAGCTGTTCACTGAACTCGGTCTGTCCCCGGAATCGCTCAAAGCCGTCGAGCGGCTTGGCTTTGAGCAGGCTTCGCCGATCCAGGCCGAAGCCATTCCGGTGCTGCTCCAGGGCCGGGACGTCGTCGGCCAGTCCCAGACCGGGTCGGGCAAGACCGCGGCGTTCGGATTGCCGGCCATCGAGAAGATTGATCCCAAGGGCCGGGGCGTGCAGGCGCTGGTGCTCTGCCCCACGCGCGAACTGGCAGTGCAGGTGAGCGAGGAAATCCACAAGCTCGCGCACTTCAACCGCGCCGTGAAGCCGCTGCCAATCTTCGGTGGCGCCAGCTACGACCGCCAATACGCGGGCCTCCGGGCGGGCGCCAACATCGTCATCGGCACTCCGGGCCGCGTGCAGGACCATTTGGAGCGCGGCTCCCTGAAACTTGACCAGGTGCGCATGGTCATCCTCGACGAGGCGGACGAGATGCTCGACATGGGCTTCCGTGAGGACATCGAAAAGATCCTTCAGCACGCCCCGCCCGAGCGGCAGACCGTGCTGTTTTCGGCGACCATCCCCCGCCCCATCGAGGAACTGATCCGCCGGTTCACCAAGGATCCCGTGAGGGTCCAGATCGAAGCCAAGGCCCTCACGGTTCCGACCGTCGAGCAGGTGTATTATGAGGTGCATCCGCAGTGGAAGTTCGAGGCGCTCACCCGGCTGGTGGACCTGCACGACGTGAAGCTCGGCATCGTCTTCTGCAACACCCAGCGCGCCGTGGACGAAATCACCGAACATCTGCATGCGGCCGGCTACGACGCCGATGCGCTGCACGGCGGACTGGCCCAGCCTGCCCGGGACCGCGTAATGAAGAAGTTCAAGACGGGCGTGCTCAGCCTGCTGGTGGCCACCGACGTCGCAGGCCGCGGCATTGACGTGAACGACGTGGAGGCGGTCTTCAACTTCGACCTGCCCTACGACCCCGAGGACTACGTCCACCGGATCGGCCGGACCGGGCGCGCCGGCCGCAGCGGCAAGGCCATCACCCTCGTCAGCGGCCGGGAGTTCTTCCGCATCCGCCACCTCGAACGCTTCACCCGCCAGCGCATCACCCGCGGCAAGATTCCCTCGCAGGACGAACTCGCCGAGGCCAAGGACCGCAAGCTGCTCGACGACGTCCGCACGGTCATCCAACACGGCGACCTGTCCCAGCGGGAGCACATGGTGCAGGCATTGATGGACGAGGGCTTCGACTCCGTGCAAATCGCCGGCGCGATGCTGCACCTGCTGGTCGGTGCCCCGGTTCCCGACGTCGAAACCGAAAGCGCCGAACCCGTTTCGCGCTGGGCCGACCACTCCGTCACCAAATCGGCCCCCAAAGCGGCCACTCCCGTGGAGCAGGAGGTTCCTTCCATTGCGCCCGAGCCGCCAACCGCACCGGCAACGGCGGTCACGCCAAGTCCAGTGGCGGAAGTCACCGCCGCGGCGCCGGAGAAGCCCCTCAAACGCAAATCCAAGAAGGCTCCGGCAGAACCGGCCGCCACCGCGCCCTCCGTGGCGCCCAGCGAGGCCACCCCGGCAATCTCTGCGGAATCGCCATCTGAACCGGCCGTCCCCGCCAGCACCCCGCCGGCGGCGGCTCCCGAACCGGAACCCGTCCCAGAGCCCGCGATTCCTGTTGCGAGCCAACCTGTGACGAAGCCCGTCGAAGCGCCGCGCGCACAAAAGTCGGCACCTCCGCAACCGCCCGTGGCGGAAGAACCGCCAAAGCTCAAATCGTCCACCTGGGACCGGCCCAAGTTCGCACCGCGCTTTGATCGAACCGAACCGCCCGCGCAGGAGCCCCGGTCCCGTCCGGAGCCCCCGCCCCGTCGCTTTGACCGGCCGCGCGAATTACCCCCCCAGGAGCGCGGATTCAACCGCGAGCCGAATCGCGATTTCGGTCCGGGATCCCGCCCCGACCGTGCACCGCGCAACCGGTTTGAGCCTCGCCCCCCTGCTCCGGAAGGACGGGCAAATCGGTTCTCTGCCCGCCCCGACAACGCCATGGTCGAGCTGTGGATCAGTGTCGGCGAGGCGGACGGCATCGCTCCCCGGGACATCGTCGGCTGCATCCTCGGCGAAACCGGCCTCCCCAAGGACGTCATCGGCCCCGTAAATGTCTCTGAGCGCCACACCCTCGTGGCGGTGGAACAGGGCGAGTCCCGGCGCATCATCTCCGCCCTGAACCGCGCCCAGCTCCGCGGACGCCGGATGCGTGCGAAGCTCTCCGAGTATTGAACTGGTCCGCGCCTGCGGGTGGAAACATGCAGCCGGAATTTCCGTTGCCCCGGGCGGCGGAACGGACAGTTTGACCCCGCACAATGAGCCAGCCCCAGCGGATTTCCTACCTCATCATGGTCGTGGCGGTCGCCCTCGTGGGCTGGCTGCACATGGCCACGCTGCTGCTGACGGCGTTCTTCGGCTACTTCGCGCTGCGGCAGCTCAGCTTTGGCCGGAGCAAGGTGCTCGGCATCGTCCTGTTCAGCGGCGTGCTGGGACTGGTCGTTTACGGGCTGATCTTTTTCACGAAACAGGCCTCGGTCGCGTTTCCCCGCATCGCCGCAGCCACCGTGCCGGCGGTCGTGGACTTCGCTGACCGGCACGGGTTGGAGCTGCCGTTCTTCACCGACGACTCCCCGGCCCACACCAACGGGGTCGCCACCGGCACCCATCCCGTCATCGAAGGCGGTTCGACCAACTCGTTG
>CAIWAH010000381.1 GCA_903910585.1 uncultured Verrucomicrobiota bacterium | reverse complement strand
CTTGCCCACTTTCACCGTGCAGGCCACCGCGGGCCAGTCGCGCTTCACGACCGCCCACGACGACGGCGGCGGGGCCCCCTTTCCCCGGCCCACCCGCAACCGCATCAGGTCCGGCGCCAAGGCGGTCACCTCGACGTAGGCGTCGGCGGAGGCAAGGGAAATGCCCTGGGGACTTTGCGCCACCGCACGCAACCCGGCGACCGGCAACGATGGAGGAACCGACGACTTCATGTGAGGCGGCCAGCCTATGCGTGTGGCCGACCCGGGCAAGCCGCGCCTGCCGACAGCGGCGCATTGTCCCCTTTTCAACCGGGCGTTCGCCTCCCAGTCTCCGCGCCGCATGAGTGAATTGATCTACCCGCGTTCTCCCCGGGAACAGATGGACGGCTGGTGCTACCTGCCGCGGTTCGTGGACAAGGTCCGCCTGCACCTCGCGGGCAAACTTCACGCCGACTACCAGCCGAATTTCGCCTACAAGGGCTTTGACGCCGCGTGGCTGGAAGCCGCCGGCGTCAAGGCGGAGGATTTCATCGGAGTCGTCCGCGGCACGATTACGGACGGCCAGGTCTTCGACTGGGTCCGGCAGCACGTGAAGAAGTCCGCCGCCGACAAGGCGAAGTTCAACGAGTATCTGCTCAACCGCGGCCGGGAGGAAAACGATCCCGCCATCCGCGAACGCCTGAAGCAGCGCAAGGCGGAGTCCGGGCTGGGCCACCGCGACGACATCCAGACGTTTGTGGACTTCATCGATGCGGACGAGAAACGCCACTGAACCGGGCGCCGGAGACGCATCTTGGCACTGCCCCATAAATCCGCGCGGTGAACTCCCTCGCTTCCACTCGGAGTGGAGGAGAGGGGCGGGGAGAGGAGGCCCTGCGCCCAGTTGGGGCTGCCCCTCTCCCCTGCCCTCTCCCCGCTCGTGCCTCGCAGGGCGAGGGAGTCACCGGTGGCAGTGCCGGCCTACGTATAAATACGCATTGCCGGACTGAAGCCCGCTTGGTTCCCCCCATGAGGAGGTTGTTCGTTGGCTCTTGCGTCACACTGGCCCTGGGTATTTCCGGCCAAGGCGCCAATTTGGTCACCAATGGTTCTTTTGAAGCGGAAACCGTTCCCCTGAACCTGTTTCTTGCATCGACCACGCCGACCGGTTGGACCGCGTATGGTTCCCAGGCACCAGATATCCTGACCGTCGGTTACTCCGGCGGCGTGGCGGCCGACGGCGACGACTACGTGGACCTGATCGGCGGCGGCACGGGGGTGTTGCCGGCCGGCATTCAGCAGTCGGTGAACCTGGTCGCTGGCATCAGTTACACGGTGTCGTTCGCCTACAACGGAGACGGCAACAGTCCGCGGGAGCTCCAATATTCACTGGGCAGCCTGCTGTCGGGGACAATTGACGTCAGCAGCCTGAACAATTTCTCCACCATCAACAAACCCGTGACCGTCTGGCAGCTATTTGCCGCGACCGTGACCCCCGCGGTTTCCGGTTCCTACACCTTGGCCCTCTACACCGACACGCCGGGAGCGACCTTCGGTTCACCCTACGTGGACAATGTCTCGGTCGAAGCCGTTGAGGTGCCCGAGGCGGCGCCGTCCGGAATCCTCGTCCTGCTGGGGGCGGGCGGGGTGGCGCTGATCCGCCGGCGGCGGGCGTAACTTGCCGGGCGCATTTCGCCGGTTAACCTCGACGCACCGCGTCCACCACTGACGGTGCCGCGACACAACTTAGCAGCACTCCAACGACAGTTATGGCTCACGAACTTCCCGCCCTGCCCTACGCCAAAGAAGCGCTCGAACCGCACATCGACGCGCTCACCATGGAGATCCACCACGGCCGCCATCACAAGGCCTACGTGGACAACCTGAACAAGGCCATCGCCGGCAACGCCGCCCTCGAGGCCAAGTCGCTGGAAGCGCTGATTTCCGATCTCGCCAGCGTGCCCGACGCCATCCGCGGACCGGTGCGCAACAACGGTGGCGGGCACTGGAACCACAGTTTCTTCTGGACGCTGATGGGCCCGAACCGTGGCGGCACGCCCACGGGCGACCTCGCGGCCGCGATCAACGCCGCGTTCGGTTCGTTCGACGAGTTCAAGGCGAAGTTCGAGGCCGCCGGCATCGGCCGGTTCGGCTCCGGCTGGGCCTGGCTGGTCGTGCAGAACGGCGCCCTGGCGATCGTCTCCACGCCGAACCAGGACAACCCACTGATGGGCAAGGCCGTCTCCGGGGTCGAAGGCAAGGCCATCCTGGGCGTGGACGTGTGGGAGCACGCCTACTACCTGAAATACCAGAACAAGCGCGCCGACTATCTGAAGGCTTTCTGGAACGTGGTGGACTGGAACACGGTCTCCGCCCTGTTCGCCGCGGCGAAGTAAGCCCGATCGGCCAAGGAAAACGCCGTCCACAACCGTGGACGGCGTTTTTCGTTTTTGGAAGCGGGCCGGCCGGGATTCGCCCGCCGGCACCGGTCACGCGCCGATCTGCGCCGCGTAGGCTTCGGGCGACAGGAGCGCCTCCACTTCGGCAGGATTGGCGACCTTGAGTTTGAAGAAGAAACCGTCGGCGTAGGGCGCGGTGTTGACCAGGGCCGGATTGTCGGCCACGGCGGAGTTCACCGCCACGACTTCGCCCGAAATCGGAGAGTAAATGTCGCTCGCCGTCTTGACCGACTCGACGACGGCGCAGGCTTCGCCGGCGGCGACCTGGCGGCCCACGGCCGGCAGCTCAACGAAGACCACGTCGGTCAGCTCGTGCTGGGCGTGGTCGGTGATGCCGATGGTGGCGACGTCGCCTTCGAGGCGGACCCACTCGTGGGATTTGGCATAACGGAGACCGGCGGGAACTTGCGAACTCATTGGCGGGAGTGTGGAAAGGGGTCGGCGCGCGGGTCAATGCCGTTCCCGCTTCCGCAATCCGGGTAGCCCTGATGAGCGGCCCGTTGTTCGGAAACCGGTCCGCGGGCACCCAGGCACGGTGCCAGTTGGCCGGAGGAAAAACTTCGGCGGGACATACAAACCGGCGGCTGGCAGTGTCTATCCGGTCAGACGCAGTGCAGGAATCCCCTCCAGCGAACGATTGGTGCGAGGCGCTTTACGAGGCGCAGGCCGCGGCGTTGGTCCTCTACGGCCGGGCGCTCGGACTGAGCCACGGGGAGGCGGAGGACGTGGTCCAGGACGTTTTCCGGGAACTGTTACGGCGGGACGAAGCCCCCCGGCAGCCGGGCCATTACCTGATCCGGGCGTTCCGAAATCGCGCTCTCAACCACCGTCGGTCGCTCTGGCGACGGCTGGCGCGGGAATTCGAGTCCCGCCGGTGGTTTGAACCGGAACCGGGCGAATCGCCCCAGGAGCGGGCCGCAATGAAGTGCCTCGCCTCGTTGCCGACCGAACAGCGCGAGGTGATCGTGCTGAAGCTCTGGCACCGGCACACCTTTGAGGAAATCGGCGACTTGCTGGACCTGTCGCCCAACACCGCGGCCGGCCGTTATCGCTACGGACTGGAAAAGCTGCGGGCCTGCCTGCGGGAAACTGACACCGAACTTGAACATGAACTCGATGGACCCATTGGAGAAACTGCTCTCCGGCTGGACACCCCGGCGGCCGTCCCCGGCACTTAGGCCGGCCCTGTTTGGCCCGGCGCCGGCTGCCCACCGCGAACCGGCGACCTGGTTCCAGTTCGCGCCGGCGGCCATGGCCGCGGCCGCGTTTGCCCTAGTGATGGCGTTGCATCCGGGCCGGCTGGAAAGCGCCGTCCGCACCGCCGGCACATGGACGAACACCGCCGCCCTGCTGGCCTACCGGAGCTCCGCCCATCAGTGCGCGAACAACGCCCTGCCGGTCGCGGGTTTTGCTTGGACAAACGCCGCCCTCGCCCCCTCCACTAACGCCTCCGCCGGCGGCCTCTGAGGCATCCGGACCCGATTTTCCGAAGACATCGCTATGGCCAACCCGAAGACGCCCGCCGCCCCCCCGGCCGCTGCGCCCGCCAAAACCACGCCGCCGTCCCTGAATCCCGAGCCCGGTCCGGTGACGAAACTTTATCGCCCGGTGGACTGGGTGACGTTTTTTCTGTCCACGCTGCTGGTGCTGGCCGGCTACCTCTACACGATTGCCCCGGACCTGACGCTGGAAGACTCCGGCGAGCTCGCGGTGGGCTCGATGTATGCCGGCGTGCCGCATCCTCCGGGCTATCCGGTCTGGACGCTCTACACCTGGGCGTTCACCAAGCTGATTCCGGTATCGAACATCGCCTTTCGCGTCGCGGTGTCCTCGGCCGTTGCCGCAGCGCTTTCGGCCGGCCTGGTTTCCCTCCTGATTTCCCGGGGCAGCTCGATGATCCTGGAGAGCATCGAGGGCTTCAAATCGCTGGAGCGGAAGTGGGAAAATCCGCTCTGCCTGGTGGCGGGCCTGGTTGGCGGGCTGCTGATCGGCTTCAACGGCTTCATCTGGAGCCAGGCGGTGATCGTCGAGGTTTACACGCTGGCGGTGCTGACGTTCATGGCGGTGCTGGCGTTCCTCATGCGGTGGATGCACGCCCCGCACCAGCGGCGTTACCTCTACTGGGCCTTCTTCTTCTTCGGCCTGTGCTTCTGCAACCACCAGACGCTGATCGTCGCCGCCATCGGTCTCGAAGTGCTTGCCCTCATGGGTGACCGCCGGCTCGGCCGGGACCTGTTCTTCGCGAATGCGCTGGTTTACACGCTGGTGATGCTGGCCCGAGCCCACGACAAGACCGGCATGCTGGCCGACAACCCGGGCGTCTTCCACGTCTTCAACTTCATCGGCCTCGGCTCGCTGATCACGGCCTACGCCTACTCCGGCAAGCTGGACCAATCCACCCGCAACCTGACGGTGGGAATCGTGGCGGCTCTATCCATGGTCGGCTTCGCCGCGCTGCTGGTCGCTGACGGCAATGTGGCCTCCATCACCGCGCAGCTTTCGCAGATGGTCGCCACCGGCAAGGATCCCGGCGCGCTCGCCCGGGCCCTGGAAGCCGCAAAGCAGTTCGCGGCGTTCATGATCCCCGTGCTCGGCTACGGCTCCCTGGCGGGACTGATCGGCCTGTTTGCCCTGTCTTACAACACCGAGCGGTCCGGCCGCCTGCTGTCCGAATGGACAACGGTGATCGTCGCCGGCGTCGCCTTTGCCATCGGCTGCGCGTTCTACTTCTACATGCCGGTCGCCTCGATGACCAATCCGCCCATGAACTGGGGCTATCCGCGCACTTGGGAAGGCTTCATTCACGCGTTCACCCGCGGCCAGTATGAGAAGACGAACCCCAGCACGGACCCGCTCATGCTCATCCGGCAGCTCACGGTGTATTTCCAGGGCGCCAAGGAGGAATTCAACTGGGCCAACCTGCTTGTCGCACTCGTGCCGTTCGGCTTCCTGACCCAGATGAAGTCCCGGGAACGCGGCTGGCTGGTCGGCCTCACGGGCATCTACGTCACGCTGGCGTTCCTCCTGCTCATCCTGCTCAACCCGGGCGTCACGAAGCAGGACCGCGAACTGGTGAAGGTGTTCTTCACCTCGTCCCACACGATCATCGCGCTGTGCGTGGGCTACGGGCTGGCAATCATCGGGGCGCTGCTGCTGACGCAGTATCAGAACACCCGCTTCTGGCTGCTGATTGGCGGCGCGGTGGCCTGCGCCTTCAACCTGTTCGAGCTCGTCGTCGTGTGGAACGAGACGGTGTTCACCATTCTCCGGGCGGCTGCGGCGATCAGCTTCCTGCTGTCGATCGGTTTCGTCGGTCTGGTGCTGATGCAGCGTGAACGGGCCGCGCTCGCGCCGTTCCTCGCCCTCTTCTCGCTCGTGCCCGCGGACTCGATCCTGTCGCACTGGGCGGACAACGAGCAGCGCGGCCACCTGTTCGGCTACTGGTTCGGCCACGACATGTTCGAGCCCGGCATGGATGCCGGCCGCCCGGCGCCCAAAGGCAAGGACGGCCAACCGCTGTATCCCTCGATGACCCGCGACGCGGTGCTCTTCGGCGGCACCGATCCGGGCCGCTTCTGTCCGACCTACATGATCTTCTGCGAGAGCTTCATCCCGCCCGAGAAGCGGCTGAATCCGAAGTTCGACCGGCGCGACGTGGTGCTCATCACCCAGAACGCCCTCGCGGACAACACCTACCTCGACTACATCCGCGCCCACTACAACAAGAGCGCCCAGGTGGATCCGCCGTTCTTCTACGGCATGCTGAACGACGCCCGTTCGGCCGCCCGCGGGCGCACCAACTCGATGGCCCAGCTCGCCGCACCGCTGGACCGTTTCTTCACGTCGCTGGGGGCGGACATCGAGAAGGAACGCCGGGCCGGCAGTTCCCTGTTCCAACCCGATCACTTCAAGGACCTGAACGCCTTCAACGCGAAGCTCGCCGCCGGGGCGGACCCGCTGTCCAAATTCCTGAAAGACAGTCTCGGAGCGGCGGCCAATGGCGACGCCGGAGCGCTGGCGGACGGCCTGAACAAGCTGCTCGAGGGCCCGTCGCTGTTCGAGGCCCAGAGGTTTTCCCAGGTGATGCTGAGCGACCGGATGCAGAAGTTCGCGCAGCAGAATCCGCCCACCGCAAACCGCATCCGGCTCAACCGGCTGCTGCTGGAGGAGGCCTATCCCGGGCTGTTCACCGCCAGCCAAGGCGGGCTCTATCCCGACCGCGAAATCATCACGCCGTCAGTCGAGGACGCGTCGCGCTGCTTCTCCGACTACTCCCAGGATGCCGCGCGGCGTTACAGCCTGAACCAGCTGGAGCCGGGCGAACAGGTCACGCAGCTGCCCGACGGCCGAATTTCGGTCCAGGGCCAGGTGGCCGTGATGAACATCAACGGCCTGCTGACCAAGGTGATCTTTGACGCCAATCCGAACCACGACTTCTACGTCGAGGAGAGCTTTCCGCTGAAGTGGATGCACCCGCACCTCGTGCCCGCCGGGATCATCATGAAGATCGAGCGGCAGCCGCAGGCCCAGCTCACCGAGGACCAGATGCAGCGCGACCACGAATACTGGAGCCAGTATTCCGAACGCTTCATCGGCAACTGGATTACCTACGACACCAAGCCGGAGGAGGTCTGCAACTTCGCGCTGAAAACCTATCAGCGGCGCGACCTCACCGGCTTCAAGGGCGATCCCGCCTTCGTCCGCGATGACAACGCCCAGAAGGCGTTCAGCAAGCTGCGCAACGCGATCGGCAAGTCCATCTACACGTGGCGGGCGCAGAACTACTCGAAGACCTCCGCGGAATCGCAGCGTTACCTCAAGGAGGCGGAGTTCGCCCTGAAACAGGCGTTCGCATTCTGCCCTTACAGCCCGGAGACCGTCTTCAACTACGCGTCCCTGCTGGCCGGCATGGGGCGCTATGCCGATGCGTATCTCGTGGCCAACACGTGTTTCGAGTTCGATCAGGACAACGCGGGCGTCGCCGACCTCGTGCGGCAGCTCAAGCAGCTTCGGGACACCGCGGGCTCGTTGCCCGCGAACAAGTCCATGCTGGAACTGGCCGAGGAGTTCCGGAAGAACCCCGTGGACGTCACCAACGCCTTCCAGATCGCCGGCTCCCTGTTCCAGATGGGCCAGTCCAACGAGGCCATCTCGGTGCTCGACGCGATGATGACGAATCCCCGCACCGACGCGAACAGCCTGCTCAACCTCGCCGAAGGCTACCGGCAGCTCATGCGCGCCGACCGCATGGCCGACACCCTGGCGGCCTATGTGAAAAAGGCGCCCGACGCGCCGGAAGGCTGGTTCGATCTCGCCGCCCTTCAGGCGGCGATGAGTCAGACGGTGGATGCCAGCCTCTCACTGGCGAACGCCTTCCGGCTCAGCGACGCCCGCAAGGCGACCAATCCGGCCGCCCGGGACCTTCGCGCCGTGTATGCCAGCGACCCGCGGTTCAATCCGGTCCGGGCCCAGATCAACTTGAAGTGAGCCGCCTCCGGCCACGCCGGCAGCCGCCGGTGTGGTCTGCGGTCCGGCCGGTGGGGAAAAGTCCCGGCTTTTCCCCGTCGGACCCGCCGCCTACAACCACGCCGTGCCTGCGCTCAGTTACCTCGCCACCGTCCTGCTGGCCTATCTCTGCGGCTCGGTGCCGACCGGCTTTCTGGTCGGCCGGGCCAAGGGCATCGACATCCGGAAAGTGGGCTCGGGAAACATGGGGGCGACCAATGTGTTCCGCACCCTCGGCAAGGGACCTGGAATCCTCGTGCTGCTGGTGGACGCCGCGAAAGGCGCCCTGCCCGTGCTGCTGCTGCCGGCGCTTTTCCACCGGGCGGACCCCGTCTGGCTTCGGCTGCTCGCGGCGCTTTTCGCCGTGCTCGGGCACAACTACACCTGCTGGCTGGGCTTCAAGGGCGGCAAGGGCATCGCCACCTCGGCCGGCGTCCTTGCCGCGCTCGTGCCAGCTGCGTTCCTCTACACGCTGCTGACGTGGGTCGTGGCGTTCGCCGCCTCGCGCTACGTCTCGCTCGCGAGCATCTGCGCGGCCGGTATCCTGCCGATTGCCACGGTGCTGACCCGCCAACCGCTGCCCATCGTCGGGCTCAATCTGCTGCTGGGCCTGCTCGCGATCTGGAAGCACAAGCCCAACCTCGAACGCCTGCTCGCAGGCACCGAGAACCGCATCGGCAAGAAATCCGCGCCCACTCCACCGCCGGAGGCCAAGCCATGAAGCTAACGATCGTCGGCGCCGGCGCGTGGGGAACCGCCCTCGGAGTGGTGCTGGACCAGAACGGCCACGCGGTGACCCTCTGGGGCCACAACCCGGAACATCTGGCCGACACCGCGCGGCAGCGCGAGAACCGGCGTTACTTGCCGGGCGTCCAGTTGCCGGAGCAGTGGCGGTTCGAACCGGAACTTTCCCAGGCCGTGGCCGATGCCGAAGCCCTCGTGCTGGCCGTCCCTTCCAAGGCGCTGGCCGGCACCGTCGCCCGGTTGGGAAACTTCCGCGGCCCGGTCATCAGCACGACCAAGGGCATCGAGGCCGGCACCGGCCGGACGATGGGCGGCGTAATCGTAGCTGCCCTTCCCGCCGCGTCGGTGGCGGCCCTGTCCGGACCAACCCTGGCGGCCGAGGTGGCGCGCGGCATTCCGACAGCCGTGGTGGCAGCCAGTCATGAGGCAGACGTGGCCCTGCAGGTTCAGGAACTTTTCCACCGGCCGGCCTTCCGGGTTTACCGGAGCGATGATCTGCCCGGTGTCGAGCTGGGCGGTGCCCTCAAGAACGTGATCGCCATCGCGGCCGGCGTGTGCGACGGGCTAGGCTTCGGCGACAACTCCAAGGCGGCGCTGATCACCCGTGGCCTCGCGGAAATCACCCGGCTGGGGGTCGCGTGCGGTGCCCGGGCCGAGACGTTTGCCGGCCTGAGCGGAGTCGGCGACCTGACCGTCACCTGTTTCAGCAAGCTTAGCCGCAACCGCACCTTCGGCGAACGGATCGGGCGCGGGGAAGCCGTGGAAGCCATCCTCGCCCAGACCCAGTCCGCGGTGGAAGGCCACCCCACGGCGGCCAGCGCCCTCGAACTCGCCCGGCGCCTCGGGGTTCCCTGCCCTCTCATCACCGAGGTGCACGCAATGCTTTACGCCGGCAAGAATCCCCGCCAGGCGGTGGCCGACCTGCTTAGCCGCGACTCCAAGGCCGAAGGCTGACCCCGCTCCGGAGTCCCACCCGGTCGCGGGGCGTTCCCGGGTCCGGCCTCCCGCAAGCTGGGCATGGACATCCCCGGGCCGGTCGGCACCCTTTCCCGCAATGACCTCGGCCCCGTTGGTCCGCCCTGCCCTGCGCGCGTTCACCCTGATCGAGCTCCTCGTCGTGATCGCGATCATCGCCATCCTCGCCGGCATGCTGCTGCCCGCCCTCAGCAAGGCCAAGACCAAGGCCCAGGGCATCAAGTGCATGGCGAACGGGCGGCAGATGATGCTCGCCTGGCGCCTATACGTGGACGACAACCGCGAACGGGTCCCGCAATCCTACGGTCCCCGGGCCTGGGTGCAGGGCTCCCTCGACTTCAACGGGGCCAACCGCAGCAATTGGGACATCAACAAGGACCTGACCAACAGCCTACTCTGGTCCTACTGCGGTCGCAGCGCCGACCTCTGGAAATGCCCGGCCGACCTCAGCACCGTGAAGGTCACCGGGGTCACGAAGCCCCGGGTCCGCAGCATTTCCATGAACGCCTGGTTCGATTCCACCGACGTGGACGGTTTCGGACCCGGCTTCCGCATCTACAAGACCACGGCCGACCTCATCGAACCCGGACCGAGCATGACCTGGCTGTTCCTTGACGAGCGGGAGGACAGCATGAACGACGGCGAATTCGTCGTCGGCATGACCGGCTTCCCGGACAAGCCCGCCTCGTGGAAGATCGTGGATTTCCCCGCCAGCTATCACAATGGCGCGTGCGGCTTCTCGTTTGTGGACGGCCATTCCGAAATCAAGAAATGGAGGGACGCCCGCACCAAACCCGTGCTGCGACGAGGCACGGAGATGACCCTCAATGTGGCGTCACCCAACAACCCCGACGTGCTCTGGATGATGGAACGCTCGACCCGCAGCACGCGCTGACCGGCCGACCGTCATCACTGGCCGCCCACGTCGGCCTTCAGCCAGCCGGAGCCGCCGAAATACCAGCGCGATGCCTTGAGCGCCTCGACGTGGCCGTCGGCCAGCGAGACGTTGCTCCGAGTGCTGTGACGCAGGTGCGGCCCGCCCCAGTTCGGATCCTGCGTGGACGGCACGGTCACGCAGCCGTCACAGGGAGCGCTGTTGACCGGGTCATGCAGCACCCAGGCACCCGCCTTTTCCGGGGATTTTTCGGTCACGCAGGTCAACGGGTCCTTGTTGGCCTTGGGCTGGCTGCCGCCATCGGTCAGATGGACCGTGGCGGAGGGATTCCGGATGGAGCCATCCTTGGCCTGCGGAAACTTGCTGGCATCCCAAGTGCCGGGCCAGTCGCAGCCGCCGACCCCGAAGTTCATCATGTAATTCGACACCGCCTTGTCCTGCTGGTCGCTCGGATAGAGAGCAACGAGCTCCTTGAACTTCTTCGTGCGGGACGGGCACAGGATGAGATTGGTTGTCTGCGTGAACGGCGCGAGGAAGTTGAACCAGGCCTTGCGCTCGACGTTGGACCCGCGCACCGCGAACGTCGGTGTGAACTTGCCCTGATAATCCGATCCGTAGGTCGCCTGGGCGATGGCCATCTGCCGGAGGCTGTTGATGCAGGCGGTCGCCTTGGCCTTCTCCTTCGCCTTGGCCAGTGCCGGGAGCAGCATGCCGGCGAGAATCGCGATGATCGCGATCACGACGAGCAGTTCGATCAGCGTGAAGGCGCCGGGAATTCGCCGGTGTGTTTTCGGGGTGAGCATGGGGAAAAAGCAGGTTGCGGGAGGCTAGTCCCGAATCTTCCGCCGCGTCGAGGCTGCTTCGCGCCAATCGGGAACGCTGGCCTGAGCTCAGTCACCGACGGCCCGGAAAAACCGCCCGGCCCCGTCGCCGGCCAGCACCGCGCCCGACGGCAGATTCGGCTCGGGAATCCAGATGCGGAGGTCGTCGCTGCTTTCCAGCGTTCCCTCGTAGTCGAGCCGCAACCGGCCATCGGGCTGCCGGAGCAGGCTGACCGTCTGAGCGACCGCCACCGGGGCCACCGCGACGTTGTCCACTGAGATGAAGCCGGTCCCGGTGGGAGAAACATTCGTGAACCGCAGCACGGCGGATTCACCGGCAGCCCGAAACACGACCTCGCGGGCCGTCCAGTCAATGATCCCCGCGGGCGGAACCGTGAAGTCCGCGCTGGCGGCCGCGACGCTGACGCGCAATGCGGGCGCCCCGCCACCCCCAAGAAACGCCGTGCTCACCCCCACCGCGAAACTGACCCGGTAATCGCGGCCCGCGACCAGGCCGGTGAGGTCGGCTTCGACCCAGCCGCCGGTGGTGTTGTCCGATCCGCTCAAGTCCAGCTGCCACCGCCCAAACGGGGTGGCGTAGGGATAGGCTTCATCCGGCGTGCCGATCAGGACCGGCGACGGGGCGGTGCTGAAGCGCCAGCCGGGCAGTCCGGCGAACCCGTCGTAGAGAGGCTGGTAGGTCGAACCGCCGTCGGTCGTGTTCAGCTCAAAGGAACCGTTCGGAACGACGGGCATCGGGCCGTTTTCGGTCGCCAACACCGGGCCGGCGCCCACCATGAATCCCAGCATGGCAACAACGGCAGAATTCCGCGGGCAAAGGAATGGGGCGGGTTACAGAGCGGTGCCCGCCGGAATCCCGGCCGGCTGTTGTTCGGACGCCATGGGGAGAACCATAGCGATGAGGAAATCGAGGCGTCCATGCTGCCTTTGGATTTGGCTCCTGCTGCTCGCCGCACTCGCCGCCGGCTGTTCACCGTCCGCCTGGTTGGCCCGGCGGATGCGCCAGGCGCCGAACACCTTTCCCCGCGTCCTCGGTCCGGAGCCGCTGGTCTATTACAGCTTTCCCGCCCAGTGGCTGACGAACTTCCCGACGCGCGAAATCTCGGTCGGTCCGCCCGCCGCCAAATTGAGCTACCGGATTGTGCCGCCGGCTGACTATGGGTTCCACATCACCAGCACCAACTGGCCCGACGGATCCCGCCGCCGCTACCGGTTCGATTTTCGCGCCGCCGTGCCCGGGCCGGCCAATGCCTTCACGGCCGCTCCCCGGGGCACCCTGTTCCTGCTGCACGGCTACGGTGTGGACGCCAACACCATGCTCCAGTGGGCGCTGACGCTCGGCGGTGACGGCTGGCGCTGCGTGCTCGTGGACCTCCGGGGCCATGGCGACTCCACCGGCAAGCAGGTGTTTTTCGGTGCCCGCGAAAGCCTCGATCTGGGACAACTGGCGAACTACCTCGAACGCCACGGAGAATTGTCGCATCCGATGGCCGTCCTCGGGGCGTCCTATGGCGGCGCCCTCGCCTTGAAATGGGCGGGCGAAGATGCCCGGCTCGACCGCGTGGTCTCGCTGACCCCTTACGACGAACTGGAACCGGCAGTGCTGGCCATCCGCGACGGTTACGCGCGGTGGATTCCCCGCGGCTGGGTGCGCCGGGCGGCCGGACGTCTGCCCGCCGAGGTCGGCGTGGCTCACGCCGGACTGGACCCGGCCCACTGGCTTTCGGAACGTCCGGTCACCGCGCTGTTTGTCGCGACCGACCATGACCCGATCGCGCCACCGGCGGCGGTCAAACGCCTGCACGGCATGGCCCTGCCCGGCAGCGAATACCGTCACCTCAGCACCGGCATCCACGAAACGGCCCCGTTCCAGTTCGAGGAACTGCTGCCGGACGTGAGGAAGTGGCTTAACCGGCCCGCACCGGCTCCCTGACGAAAAGGACGGGCTAGGCCCCGACCCGCATGACGTGCCGGAGGTAGAGATACATCAGGGGCGCGTTGAACAGCAGGCTGTCCAGCAGGTCGAGGATGCCGCCGATTCCCGGAAAGAACCGGCCGGAATCCTTCACCCCCGCCTCCCGCTTGAACAGCGACTCGATCAGGTCCCCGATGACCGCCGCCACACTGAGGATCACGCCCAGCACCGCGGCGTGGACCAGGTTCATCGCGCCCATGTGGTCCCCGGCCAGCCGGACGAAGAGCACGCTGGCCCCGGTCGAGATCACGATGGCACCGCCGAACCCCTCCCAGGTTTTCCCCGGGCTGATCCGCGGGATCATCTTGTGCCGGCCGATCAAGGAGCCCGTCACATACGCCCCAAGGTCGCTGAACTTCGTGACGATGATGAAAAACAGCACGTAGAACCGCCCTTCGATGCCCGGCAGGTAGTTGATCTTCTGGATGAAGTTCAGCAGCCAGGGAACATACATCAGCCCCAGAAGGGTGGTCGCAATGGCGGCGAGGCCGTTGGGATTGCCCTTGGCGACGAATTGCCGCACGCACAGCCCGAGGACGAACAGCACGAGGATGCCCGTCTCAAAGTCGTTGGGCTTGCCCGCCCGCAGCTGGTGACCGCTGGCGTTGGCGACGTAGAAATGGGTCGCGGCCATGAGCACCACCCCGGTGACCACACCGAACCACCGGAAACAGACCAGGCCGCGCTTCTCCACCAGACCGTAGAATTCCAGCAGCCCGGTCACCGCCAGCAGCACCATCAGGCTAAGGAACACCCAGTTGGCCACCAGCGCATTGGTCGAGAACATCGCCGTCAGCACGATGGTCCAGAGGAACACCGTGCTGCCCAACCGGCGGACGAAGATCTGGCTCTTGCTCAGGGCCGGCGGCGTGCTGGCAGGTGAGTTTGGCGGGACGGACATCGGTCCGAGCCTGCGGCAATCCGGCCGCCGCGGAAAGCCCGCAGGTGATCCTCCCGGCCCCACCCCGGACCGGCCGGAGCGCGTTTCCGCATTCGCGGCTTGCGGGCGGCTTCCGGCGTCGGGCAAGGTTCGCCCGTTTTTCAACGGCAATCTCTTATGGCTGAACTCAACGGCAATCTTCTGGTGGCCCAATCCGGCGGGCCCACCTGCGTCATCAACGCCTCCGTCGCGGGCGTCATCACGGAAGCGGGACGGCATGAGTGCATCGAGAACATCTACGGCGGCCTCAACGGCATTCTCGGCATCCTGAACGAGGAGATCATCGACCTCGGCGACGAGAAGCGGAGCGCCATTGAGGGCCTGAAATACACCCCGGCCGCCGCCCTCGGCACCTGCCGCTACAAGATCAATTTCCAGAAGAAGCCCGAACAGGCCGCCAAGGACATGGACCGGCTGTTCGAGATCTTCAACGCCCACAACATCCGCTATTTCTTCTACGCGGGCGGCAACGACTCGCAGGACACCGCCCACAAGATCCATCTCGAGGCCGTAAAGCGCGGCTACGACATGCGCGTGATGGGCGTGCCCAAGACCATCGACAACGACCTGCCCAAGACCGACCACTGCCCCGGCTACGGCTCCGTGATTAAATACAACTGCGCCACGGTGACCGAAGTCGGCTTCGATGTCGGCTCGATGGCCACCGATGACGGCTCCTGCTGCATCATCGAGGTGATGG
>CAIWAH010000380.1 GCA_903910585.1 uncultured Verrucomicrobiota bacterium | reverse complement strand
CGCCTCGAACGCCCGGAGCAGCCGGTGATAAAGCGGATGCGCATCCGCCGAAACGGTCTGGACCCGGGCCGAGTTGTCCACGTGGGTGACTGCCGGAATTTCAGAGCGCGGGGTGAGCAGCTTTTCCATGCCGGTGCGGGCCGCCTCTTCCGGCGTGAGCTCACGCCGCCGCCGCGGATGCACGGGCGCGACGAGCAGCATGTAGGGGCTTTCCGCTTCCAGCTCGAACCATTCGCCGGCCCGCTCCCGCAACACGCTCGGCGCAAACGGCCGGAAGCTTTCGCGGAACTTGATCTTGAGGTTCATCGTTTCCTGCATCGCCGGCGATCGGGCGTCGCCCAGGATGCTCCGTGCGCCCAGCGCCCGCGGGCCGAACTCCATGCGCCCCTGGAACCAGCCGACCACTTTGCCGGCGGTCAACAGCGCGGCGACGGCATCGGGCAGGGCCTCCGCATCCGGTTCCCGGACTGTGAAGGAAGCTCGCTCGTCCGCGGAGAGAAAGGAGAGGGCCAGTTCGATTTCGCGGCGACCGAATGCCGGGCCGAGATAACTGCCCTGCATCGCATCGCGGCCACCGGTCGTGGGCCGGGAACTTTCGAGGGCGTGGTGCCACGCGACGAACGCCGCGCCCAGCGCGCCGCCCGCGTCGCCGGCCGCCGGCTGGATCCAGATCCGCTCAAAGACGCCCTCGCGCAGGATGCGTCCGTTGGCGACGCAGTTCAGCGCCACCCCGCCCGCGAGGCAGAGGTTCGGCAGGCCGGTCTCCCGGCGGACGTGTTTCGCCATGCGGAACAGGATTTCCTCGGTCACTTCCTGAATGCTCCGGGCGACATCCATGTAGTGCTGGGAGAGGCGTGATTCCGGCTTCCGCGCTGGCGCGCCGAACACGGCGTCGAAGCGGGCATTGGTCATGCGCAGGCCCGCAGTGTAGCCGAAGCACGCCAGGTTCAGCCGGAAGGATCCGTCCGTGCGCAGGTCGAGCAGTTCGCGGCGGATCGCCTCCACGAAACGCGGCTCGCCGTAGGGCGCCAGGCCCATGAGCTTGTATTCGCCCGAGTTGACCCTGAAGCCGCAGTAATGGGTGAAGGCGGAATACAGCAGGCCGAGCGAGTGCGGGAAATGCTGCTCGGACCACAGCTCCAGGCGCGCCCCGCGGCCGACGCCGTAGCTGGTCGTCGCCCACTCGCCCACGCCGTCCACGGTCAGGATCGCCGCCTCGTCGAAGGGCGAGGGAAAAAACGCCGAGCCGGCGTGGGCCTCGTGATGTTCGGGGAAGAAGATCGGACCATGGAACTGGAGCCGCTCGGCCAGCTCGGCCTTCTGCCAGAGCTTGTCCTTGAGCCATACCGGCATGGACTTCAGGAACGAGCCCAGGCCGCGCGGCGCCTCGGCGAGGTAGCTGTGCAGCAGGCGGTCGAACTTGAGGAACGGCTTTTCGTAGAAGGCGACGTGGTCGAGGTCGCCCAGCCGGATGCCGCCCTCCTGCAGGCAATAGGCGACGGCATTCTCCGGAAACCGCTCGTCGTGCTTGCGCCGGGTGAAGCGTTCTTCCTGGGCCGCGGCCACGATCACCCCGTCACGCAGCAGGCACGCCGCGCTGTCGTGGTAGTAGGCCGACAGGCCGAGGATGTGAACGGGCTTCGACACGGAACGCGGCCAGCCTAACGGGCCGGCGACCGCCCGGCGAGCCGGAGACACGCAAATCACTCGCCGGCGGCTCAGACCACCGGCCACTTGAACGTGGACTGAAGGTCCACCCGCCGGCCGGTGGCCGCGGATTCGCGCGCCGCGGTGATGATCTCCAGCACGTGCAGCGCCTGCTCCGGCGTGACCAGCAGCTCCTTGCCCGTGGCCAGGCACTCCGCCGCCAGCGCGGCCCCCTGTTGCCAGATGTAGCCCTGGGCGTCGGTCTGATGCCGCTTCAGCGCCGGCTGGTCCATCGTCGCCAGGTCCACCCCGAGCGGTTCCCAGTCGTAGCCGACCAGCCCCATGTAACCCTTGGAGCCGATGACCTGGATGGTATGCCGGGTCTCGTTGCGCCCCTCATGGCCGTGCGGATTGAAGTAGTTGAAACCCGACTGGACGTGCGAAATCACCCCGTTGCCGTGGTCCATCAGCACCATGGCGTTGTCCTCCTCCGCCACCTTGATGCGGCCCTTGTCGTCCACCGTCCGTTCCGGCGTCACGATGCTCAGCATCGCGGTGACCCGTTTCACGGGACCGAGCAGGCCGGTCAGGCTGGTGAAATTGTAAACCGCCAGGTCCGGCATCGAGCCGCCCAGCTTCTCGTAGAAGAACGCCGACCAGGACGGACCCTCGTGACCGTAAAACGCGTGCGCGGCGGCGACCCGCCCCAGCGCCCCGGCCTGAAGCTGCCGGGCCATGAACGCGAACTGCGGGCTTTGCACCGTGATGGGTGCGCCCCAGAGCCGCACGCCCTTCGCCCGGGCCATCCGCAGGAACTCCTGCCCCACCGCCAGCGTGTTGGCGATCGGCTTCTCGCTCCACACGTGCTTGCCGGCCTGGATGCCGCGGCGGTTGATCTCCTCATGGACCTGCATGTCCGTGAGCACCACGAGGAAGTCGAACGGCACGCCCTTCAGCATGGCGTCGATGTTCGGATACGTGTTGGCGACCTTGAACCGCTCGGCCTGCCGCTTGGCCCGCTCGGGCTTGATGTCGCACAGGCTCACCACCTCCACGAACGGCGACTTGGTCAGGACCGGCAGGTAGGCGTTGGACACGCTGCCGCAGCCGATCACCCCGGTGCGGATCCGCCGGGGCGAGTCGGCGGCCTGGACCAGCGGACCGGCGGCGGCGGCAGCCCCGGCGAGCAGGGTCGTTTTGGTGAAGTCACGGCGGGACAGGACAGGTGCAGCAGTGTTCATGGCAGCGGGTGAAATCGGCGGAACAAAAACGGAAACCCCCGGCCCGCGCCAGAGGCAATTCTTCGTTCTCCGGTCGGCACCCAACGATTCACAACCGCGCAATGCCACGAACGATGAACCCCCTCAAATTGCTCCGTCTATCTCGTCAATCCATTTGGAACATAGAGGTGGCAGCCCGGCGGCAGGCACATCATCCTCACAGGGACAGGAAGAAACCACGGCAATGTCGACGTTGACCATACTGCAGTGGCAAGACCGTCAGGCGTTCACCGCATACGCGCCCGTAGCCCGGCGCCGCCTTAGTTCCCTGCTGATGGCGGCCTGCCCGAACATTCATCGAACGGAACTCAAACGGCTCTCAAGGCACATCTTGAAGCGGGAATGCACCACCATTGAGATCGAGGATGATCGGGGGCTTTACGACGTCTGTTCGTTTTTGCAGGCCCTTGGAGCAACAGTGACAGTGGACGGATTCCAACAGTAGGCGGCTCGAGCCCGGCCGCAATCAGCAGCGCTCTTCGTCCTGATCCACCAAGGGCTTCCTCAGCTCCCGTTCCCGCAGCCACATCACGATCACCGGGGTCACGATCAGGATGTGCAGCAGCGAGCTGATGGTGCCGCCGATCACGGGTGTCGCGAGCGGCTTCATCACCTCGGCGCCGGC
Source organism: uncultured Verrucomicrobiota bacterium (assembly GCA_903910585.1). GTDB lineage: Bacteria > Verrucomicrobiota > Verrucomicrobiia > Limisphaerales > UBA9464 > CAIWAH01. The sequence goes on along the minus strand of CAIWAH010000380.1, from coordinate 3,713 downwards.
CTGCTGGCTCCACATGATCGGCAGCAGGCTCGCGATGGTCGTGCCGACGGTCATGAACTTCGGCCGCAGCCGCAGGCGGGCGCCGGCCTTGATCGCCTCAAGCAGGTCCGCGGCGTTGAAGGCGTCGCCGCGTTCGGCCTGCTTCTTCGCGATGGCTTCCTCCAGATAGACGACCATCACCACGCCGGTCTGGATGGCGATGCCGAAGAGCGAGATGTAGCCGATCCACACTGCGACGCTGAACGGATAGCCGAGCACCGCCTGCAGGAACACGGACCCGCTCAGCGCGAACGGCACGGCAAGGATGACGTGGGCCGCCTCCTTGGCCGAGTGATAGACCACGTAGAGCAGCAGGAAGATGATGAAGAGCGACACCGGCACGATCACGCGCAGGGTGCGTTCGGCCCGGAGCAGGTCCTCGAACTGGCCGCTGTATTCCACGGTCATGCCGGGCGGCAGCGTGGGCACGATCTCGGCCGTCACCCGGCGCTTCACCTCCTCCACGAAGCTGCCGAGGTCGCGGTCCTGCACGTTGGCCTGCACGAACACGCGCAGGCGGCCGTTCTCGCTGGCGATCTCGTTCGGTCCGGTGACGCGCCGGATCTTCGCGACCTGACCCAGCGGGATCTGCTGGCCCGAAGGGCTGGCCACGAGCACTTCGCCCAGGCGTTCGAGGTCCTCGCGTTCGCTCCGCTGCAACCGGACCTGGATGGGAAACCGCTGACGGCCCTCGATGGTGGTGGTGACGTTCTTGCCACCGAGACCGGCTTCCACGGCGTCGAGCACGGTGGCGGCGCTGAGGCCGAAACGCGCGGCGGCGGGACGATCAATCTCGATTTCCAGATACGGTTTGCCCTGCACGCGGCTGGGCGCCACGCCCACGGCGCCGCGCACCGATTCTACGACACGCTGGACCTCGAAGGCCTTAGCCTGGAGCGCGTCCAGATCTTCGCCGAGCAGCTTCACACCGAGCTGGGCGCGGATGCCAGTCGAGGTCATCAGGATGCGATTCTCGATGGGCTGGAGGAACCCGGGCACATAGCCGGGCACGGCGGTGAGCTTTTCGGTGAGTTCGGCAACGAGCTTCTGGCGCGTCATGCCGGGGCGCCACTCGGGATTGCGGACGGTCCACGGAAGCGTGAACAGCCCGAGCACGGTGCGGTTCGTGGCGAGAAACTCCGGCTTCAGCATGATCGTGGTCTCGATCATCTCGACCGGCGCGGGATCGGTGGCGGTCTCGGCGCGGCCCAGCTTGCCGCCGACGCTGGCGACTTCGGGCACGGACGCCATCACGCGGTCCTGCCAGGCCATGATGCGTTTCACCTCGGTGAGCGACGTGGCGGGCAGCAGCACGGGCATGAAGAGCAGCGAACCCTCGTTAAGCGTCGGCATGAACTCCTTGCCGAGCCCCTTGAACGGCGTAGCGAGCGCCGGCTGACGGGCGGCCAGCCATTCCATGGCCGGGCGCGGGAGGCCCCACGCGACCAACTGGGACAAGGCCAGGATTACCGCGGCCAACCCCAGCACGAGCTTGCGGTGGCGGAGCGACCAGTTGAGCGCGGGATCGTAGGCGCGGAGCAGGACCTTCATCACCCAGTTGTCCTCCTCGGCGTGGAACGGTCCGCGCACGAGGAACGTGCAGAGCACCGGCACCAGCGCGACCGCGAGCAGCGTCGCGCCCAGGCAGGCGAAGGTCTTGGTGTAGGCGAGCGGGTGGAACAGTTTGCCCTCCGCGCCGCCGAGCACGAACACCGGCAGAAACGCGAGGACGATGATGGCCATCGCGAAGAAGATGGGGCGTCCGACCTGCTTCGCCGCGGCGAGCGTGCAGGCGTAGGTCTCAGCAGGAGTGAGTCGGGAAGAGTAACCAGTGTTCAGTGAGGCACGGTCGCCGGCCACGGACTGATCACTGACCACTGACCTACTGATTACTTCCCCTTTCGCCCTCTCCGCCTCCTCGCAGTGCCGGATCACATTTTCCGTCATCACGATGCCCGCGTCCACGAGCACGCCGATGGCGATGGCGATGCCGGAGAGCGACATGATGTTGGAGCTGATGCCGAACTGCTCCATGAGGATGAACGAGACCAGGATCGAGGCCGGCAGCGGGATGGTGACGATCAGGATGCTGCGGAAGTGGAACAGGAAGATGACATGCGCGAGCGTCACGAGAATCACCTCCTCGATGAGCGCGTGCTTCAGGGTGGCAATGGTGCGGGCGATGAGATCGCTGCGGTCGTAGAAGGACCGGATCGTCACGCCCGGCGGCAGACTGGGGCTGAGCTGCGCGATCTTCTCCTTCACGCGGCGGATGACCTCCATCGCGTTCTCCCCGGTCCGCATGACCACGATGCCGCCCACGACTTCTCGGCCGTCCACGTCGAGCGCGCCACGCCGGAAGTCCCCGCCGATCTCCACGCTGGCCACGTCTCGCAGGTAGATGGGCGTGCCGTTTTTCTCCATCAACACGATGCCTTCGAGGTCGGACACCTGCTTCACCAAGCCGACGCCGCGCACGACGAACTCCATGCCGTTCTCCTCGATGGTTTTGCCGCCGACGTTCAGGTTGTTGGCGCCGACGGCCATCATCACGTCCTGCAGTGAGACACCCAGCGCGCGCATCCGGGTGGAGCTGACTTCAATCTGATACTGCCGCACGAAGCCGCCGACCGAACCGACTTCCGCCACGCCGCCAACGCCCTGGAGCTGGTAACGCACGAAGAAGTCCTGCAACGCGCGCAACTGGCCGAGGTCGTAACCCTGGCCGTTGGGCGCCTTAGTGGGTTCCACGTCGAGGTAGTATTGGTAAATCCAGCCGAGACCCGTGGCGTCAGGACCGAGCTGCGGGATGACGCCCGCCGGCATCTGGCTGGTGAGCAGGTTGAGCCGCTCCAGCACGCGCGAACGGGCGAAGTAGTTGTCCACCTTGTCCTCGAAGATCACGGTCACGAGCGAGAACCCGAACATCGAGGTGGCGCGCACGGTCTTCACGCCGGCGAGGCCCTGGAGGTTCACGGACAGCGGATAGGTAACCTGGTCCTCGACCTCCTGCGGCGAACGCCCCATCCAGTCGGCGAAGACGATGACCTGATTTTCGCTGAGGTCGGGAATGGCATCCACCGGCGTCCGGTAAACGGACTTCACGCCCCAGGCGACGAGAAGCAATGAACCGCACAGCACGAGGAAGCGGTTCTTCAGCGACCATTCGATGAGGCGCGTGATCATGGCTTCACCTCCGTGCCGCAATCGAGCATCTCGGCCCCGAAGTAGGGATTCCGCACCGTCGGTGAGAACTGCAGCCACTCGGCCCGAGGAGGCGCGCCCGGAAAGGATTTCTTCGTCATCGGGCACTGGAAGATCCGCAGGTCCGGAAGGCCGGCGCCGCCGCGCGCTCGCTTCGCCACGGCCACGGTCTCGATGCTGAGGCGATGGAATGCCTGGCGCGCGCCGGCCAGATCGGCGGCGGTTTCCAGGTGTGAGGTCGCGGCGAGCCGGTTCACGGATTCGGTCCACTCCGCGGCATCCTTCAGCGCTGCGGCGAGCTGCGGCTGCGCGGCATGAATCTGCGGAGCCAGCGTGTTGAACGTTGCCAGATCATCGGCCGCCAACGCGTCGCGCAGGCGGTCTGTGAGCCGGAGAAAGTCCAGCAGCGCGGCCTGCTGTCCGGAGGTGAGGGGTGTGCCTGGGGCCGCCGGCGAACTCGCCGGTGCCGG
>CAIWAH010000379.1 GCA_903910585.1 uncultured Verrucomicrobiota bacterium | reverse complement strand
TCGTCCGTCGTGGACTTGGCCTGCTCAACGATGGCCGGCAGCGCCTTGCCCAGATCCAGCGCGGCCAGACTGCCCACGGCCTGCCGGCGAACAACGGCGTCACGGTCCGCCGCCGACAGCTTCACCAGCGCGTCCACCGCGCCGGCCCCGCCGATCTGGCGCAGCGCGACGAGGGCGGCGGCGCGAACCTCGGCCGAGGCGCCCGGAGCACCGGCCAGATCGCCGAGCTTGCCGAACGCCGGGCCGAGATCCTTCCACACGGCAGCCAGCTTCAGGGCCTCGACTTGGACCGCCGGTGACGAAGATTCCAACAGGCGACCGAATGCCGCTGTGCCGCCCTCAGGCTTCGCCTTGCGGAAGCGCGCCGCGTCGGCCAGCGCCCGCACGGCCCGGGCCGTCGCCGCGTCGTCGAAACCGCCGCTCACGGCCTGATCCAGCAGCTGGCGCAACTGCACGGCGGAACCCGCGGAACCGATCAGTTCAATCCATGGCCCGGCTCCATCCCGCCCCAAAGGCCGGCTGGCCAACACCTGCCCGAGCACTCGGCTGGCCTGTTCGGGCTTCAGTGCCTTGAGCGCGAATTCGAGCTGCTTCTCGCGGCCTTCGGGCTTCCAGGCGCCGCTTTGCAACGCCGCAATCCACGGCTCGGCGAGATCGTTGATGGTCAGCCAGAGCGCGTAGTCGAGGTTGGCGTCCATGGGCTGGTCCAACGCGCCCAAGGCGATGGCCGCCGCTTCCGCGGTGCGGACCTTCGCCAGCGCCCGGAGCGCTTCGGCGCGGACCTTCGGGGAATCATCCTGGACGAGTCGGCCAAGCGTGGCCAAACGCGGGTCGGACTGGGCGGCAAGGGTGAAGGTGGCGGCAACAACCGCGGCCAACGTGGAGTGGAACAGGGGCAATTTCATGGGCCAGGGGCGAAGGTAGTGAGACGCAGCGGGTTCAGTGCGACAACTGCCGGGCGGCAGCGGTGCGGAGGCGTTCATCCGGGGCGGCCGCCAGATCCCCCGTGAATTCCGCCGTCGGCTTCTCGAAGGCTTCGTGCAGCCACATGGCCTCGAGCTTTGCCCGCGAGTCGGTCTGCCGCACGAGCCACGGCTTCACCGCGGGCAGCACGTCAGCCGCACCCCGTTGGCGAAGCACCACGCGCGCCTGCTCCTGCTCCCAACCGCTCTTCGACAGGGTTCGGTCGAGCAGGGCGACGGTCTCCAGTTTGGCCAGGTCCTGTTTCTTGGCGAGCGCCCCACCCTTGGCCGTCACGCGCCAGATGCGGCCGTGTTCCTTGTCGCGGCGCGGGTCGCGGAAATCCACCTCGCCGTGCTGGATGATCGGGTTGCTCCAGTCGGCGATGTAGAGCGCGCCGTCGGGACCGAAACGCACGTCAATCGGCCGGAAGGTCACGTTGGTCGAGCGCAGCACGTCGGGCATTTCCTTGGTCTGGAAGGTCGAACCGTTGTCGGTCAGGCCGAACCTCACGACGCGGTGCGCGCGGAAATCGCAGGTGATCACGCTGCCCTGCCAGTCGGCCGGGAAGTTCGGGCTGTGAACCACTTCGAGGCTGGCGAACTTCGGGTAACTTCCGGGGCTGATGCTGTCGGCCTCGCGCCGCATGTCCGAGTAGGTGAAGTAGGTGGCGCCTTCCATCGCGTGATAGACGCCCTTGCCGCCGGCGCCGTCGGTGAAGAACGAGTTGCCATATTGATCCCAGTGGTGGCCCCACGGGTTGCAGCCGCCCTTGGTGAAGACGTCGAGGCGCCAGGTATCAGGATTGAACCGCCAGATGCCGGCGCTGTTCAGCCGGCGCACGCCCCACGGCGTCTCGATGTGCGTGTGGGTGTAGATCGACTGGTTCATGTAGAGGTGGCCGTCGTAACCCCAGCGCAGCGTGTGGAGGTTGTGATGCGTGTCCTCCGTGCCGAAGCTGGTGAGCACGATCGTCTTCTGGTCCCCGACGCCGTCGCCGTTCGTGTCGGCGAAGTGCAGCAACTGGCTGCTGGCCGCCACATAGACGCCGCCCTTGTCGTCGGGCAGCACGCCGGTGGGAATCAGCAGGCCATCGGCGAAGGTGGTCGAAGTCTCCGCCACGCCGTCGCCGTTGGTGTCCTCGAGCACCACCACGGAATCGGTCGCGGGCTGGCCCGGCTGGATCTGCGGATAGACCTCGGAGGAAGCGACCCAGAGGCGGCCCTGCGCGTCCCAGTTCATCTGGATCGGTTTGTGGAGCTTCGGGTTCTCGGCCCAGAGGTTGACCTCGAAGCCGTCGGCCACGGTGAAGGTCGGGACGGGTTGGGGTGCCTTCTTGGGCGTCTCAATGCGGACCGTGTCGCCGGCCAGATGGTTCTTCGTGGTGATGCGGCTGACCTCTCGGCTCAATCCCGGCTCGCGAGCCAGCAGTTGCTGAACCTTGGCCACCGCGGCGGGATCCTGCTGCTTCAGGTTGCGCAATCCGGCGATGACCTTATCCCAGTCCGCGATGAGCGGGTCGAACCGAGGAATCTCGACGCCGTTCTGGCCCTGCTCGTGTTTGCGAAAACCGAAGAGATAGGTCCAGTTCTCCGGACGCCAGCGATGGAAGAAGAGCTCGTTCTTTTTCCGGATGGCGGAGTTCAAGGCCGCAGCGCCCGCGCCACCAACCGGTTTGAGTCCCAGCGACTCCACCAAACGGTCCGCGATCATCTGGTAGCCGGCCTCGTTGAGGATAACCGGGCTCTCGAACAGAACCATCCGGAGCATCGCCATGCGCTTGCTCGCCGAAAAAACGTCGGCGGTGACCGCCTCGCGTGCGTCAGCCACCGCGTCGATGCCAGAGGCCACAGCGGCCAATGCCTTTGACCCGGCCGAGTCAGGCCGTTGGCCTTGCTGTTGGATTGGCGGCAGGAGGACAAACCTCACCTTCTGCCCGCTGACCTCGTCGATGGCGTCCATCAGCTTGCCGATGTCGGCCTTGAACTTCTCCAGCTTCGCCGGCTGTTCCTCGGCCTTCGTCTCCGCCAGTTCCAGAGCCGCCGTCATGCCGTAGCTCAGGAACGCCACGGTCGGCTTCACGAGCGCGACCTGTTCCTTCACGCGCTTCAGCCATTCGGTTTCCGGCTTGTTCCAGTCGAAGCTCGCGCGCGCCTTGCCCATCGGGGTGTCGCCGGCCCAGGCGAGGTTGCGGAAGGTGACGTTGCGGTCGGGAAACGCCGCCGTGAGCCGCGTCTCGATGTGCCCGTAGTCGCCCTCGCGCTCGAAGAACGTGTCGCCGATGAACAGCACCCGGTCGCCGTCCTTCAGCTCGAACTTCGGCGCGTCGGCCGCCTCGACGGAAAGTCCGATGACCAAGGACCAATGAACCAATGACAGCAGGGCGAACCAGCGGCAGAAGTGGTGGCGCATAAGCGTGGCGGTGAAGACGCCGGCGAGCCTTGCGGCATTCGTCCGTCCCGGCAAGTCGCCGGGTTCGGTCAATTGCTGGCGACGTTGCCGACGACCATCTGCCTTTTCGGCAGCATCACTGCGCGGGACGATTCCTCGCTCCCCACCATTCCTCCTCCGCGAGGAAGAAGTGACCGCCGGTCAGGAAGCCGCCACCCAAGATGAACTTGAGCGGGAAGCCGGTCGGAACGCGTTCGCGCAGCAGGACGTCGAGATAGTAGCGGCCCCAGGCAAAGTCGGGGTCGCCGAAGAACCGTCCCTGCATCGGCGCATTCGCCCAAACCGGCGAAATATAGACCCCTCGCACCCGCCGCCGGCCCTCTGTGAAGGTGTAAAAATCCTCACGTCGGTTGGCGAGATTGGCGTCGGCCTCGTCCATCACCCGGAGGGTCACCCACACGCAGTCGCGCAGCCCATACCAAGCCATTGCCCAGGGGGCGTCGCTCATGAGCAGCGTGCCGGGCGGACTGTAGTCGGCGAGCGCCCGGATCACGCTGGGGCGGTAGAAGGGTTCCTGCGCGGTGTATTTTTTGGGGGGAAGAAGCGACAGCAGGAGCGGGCTGGAGAAGAACAGGATCAGGGCGCCGGTCACCAGTTTGCGCAGGATCAGCACGGGCCAGTTCACCTGGTCGAGCGCGTATTCCAGCATCGCGGCGGAGAACATCAGGAGCAGCGGGGTGAGGATCACCAGCAGATTCTCGCCATTCACCACCGGCGAAAGTTCCCAAGCCGCCGAACGGACCGAGGCCTGGGCCACGAGCAGGATCAGCAACATGCCCGCCAGCAGCCAGCGGAGGCGCGAAACGGTCGGCGACGACTGCGGCACCAGCAGGCAAAGGAGGAAGAACGCCGCCGCCCAGTTGCCGGCCACGCGGGGCGCCTCGTCCTCGATGACCGTGATGGCATTGGTGATGATTTTCCGGACCGGTTCGAGGCGGTCCATCGTGCGAAAGTTCGGATTCTGGGACCGTTCGAGGCGATCGCGCGGAAACGATTCCGTGGCCGTCAGCGGCGCAAACGTCGCGGTGCCGAACGGCAGGCCGCTGAGCCGGTAGTTCCGCCCCATCCAGGGCGTCACCACGAGGCCGAACGCCAGCAGCGCCGCGATCAGCGACGGCCAATGGGCGCGCCCACGGACAAATCCCAACAGGATGAGGAACGGCACGATCAGCCAACCCGCCGAGTAGCGGGACAGCGCCAGGACTCCCAGCGACAGCCCGAGCACCGCCGCCCACAGCAGCCGGCGCCCGTTTGCGGAAGGCTCACCGCTTGACCGCGCCCGATCGTGGGCGACCCACACGCGGACAACGACCAGCACCAGCACCATCAGCAGCAGTGTCGAAAGGCCGGAGTTGGCAAATTTCCACATGAGTTCGGTTCCCACGAACAGCAGCGCGGCCAACCACGCCGTTCCGGAGTTGAACAGCGTCCGGGTCAGCCGGAAGAGCAGCAGCGCCGCAAGACCGAACAGTCCGAGATTGACCGCGCTGATGGCGACCTCCGCCCACGGCCGGCGGTTGAATTCATCATCCGGCAACGACACGCGGTGGCGGGCCGGCAGGGCCTTCATGACCCCGGCCAGCAGCGCCGTGTAAACCGGCGGGTTTTCAAGGTCGGGATGGGCAAATTCCAGGAGCGTGCGCGGATCGCCGCCGGATGCGCGCATTTTTTCCCGCATCAGGTGGACGCTCAGCGGTCGGATGAACGACGTGGTGTAGCCCCGTCCCTCGGCCAGGTTGCGGGCGACTTGGGCCGTGTCCATGGCCTCCGGCGCCACGAAGTTCCGCGATTCGGTCATCTGGTAGATCGCCGCCGCGAAGCCGACTGACAGAATCACCAGAAACCAGCGGAGCATCACCGCGCCGCGCCCCTCCTCAATGAAGTGGATGAACTCCTGTATCCCTCTCGGCGGTGCCTTCATGCAAATCGTGTCCGCGAACCTGAGCAGGAACCGACCACGATGAGAAGCCGCAGTTCAACCAAACAACCGGTCACGACGCAGGGGAATCCCCGGCCGGCAGCGCCGCCTCGCCCCAAAATTCCTCGAGGCCAAATTCGTGCAGCCGCCGATGCAGCGTGCGCCGGCTCATGCCCAGCTTTTGGGCCGCCAGCGTCCGGTTGCCGCGGGCTTCCTGCAACGAATGGATGAGCAACTGCCGTTCGGCCTCCTTCATCGTGAGTTTTCCGGTGGAAATCGCCTGCCGGGTCACCGCTTCCGCCGGCACCATCACCGGTGTCCGGACCGCCGGCGGCAGGTCGCGGGCCGCCACCTGGTCGCCGCGGCACAGCACCAGGGCGTGCTCCACGGCGGCGCGCAACTCCCGGACGTTACCGGGCCAACGGTAGTGCAGCATCAGCTCCATCGCCTCGGTGCTGAATGACTGCACGGACTTGCCGTAATCGCCGGACAGCTCCCGCAGGAAGGAGTTCGCCAACAGCGGAATGTCCCCTACCCGGTCCCGCAGCGGCGGCAGATGGATGGGAACCACGGAAAGGCGGTAGTAGAGATCATCGCGGAACTTACCCTCCCGCGACAGCGCCAGCAGGTCCTTGTTGGTGGCCGCAATCAGGCGGACATCGGCCGACTGGGTCTTGCTTGAGCCCAGCCGCTCAAACGTCCTTTCGCCGAGGAACCGCAGCAGCTTGATCTGGGTGGTTGCGTCGATCTCCCCAATCTCATCGAGGAACAGCGAGCCGCCCTGCGCCTGCTCGACCCGCCCCACGCGACGCTCGTGCGCCCCGGTGAACGCCCCGCGTTCATGGCCGAACAGCTCCGCCTCCAGCAACGTCGCCGGCAGGGCCGCGCAATGCACCGTCACCAACGGCGCCTTGGCCCGCGGACTCAGCTGGTGAACGGCCTTCGCGACCAGTTCCTTGCCCGTGCCGCTTTCGCCGGTGATGAGCACCGTGGTCGGCATCGGCGCCACCGCCTGGATGCGCTCAAAAACGTCCCGGATAATCCCCGATTCACCGATGATGTTTGCGAGACCGAACTTCTTTTCCAGCCGCTGGTGCAGCTGCTGGTTTTCCACTTCGAGCGTCTGCTTCTTGAGCGAGCGCTGGATGCGCAGCTCCAGCTCGTCAATCTGGAGCTTGCCCTTCGAGATGTAGTCGTCCGCCCCTTCCTTGAGCGCCTGCACCGCCAGTTCCTCCGAACCGTAGGCGGTCATCAGGATGCACACCGGCGGCCGGGCCAGCGATTTGATCCGCTTGATCAGCCGCAAACCGTCCTCTCCGGCCATGCGGAGGTCGGTCAGCACGACATCGAACGGCTCCTTTTCGATCAGCTGCCAGGCCGTCGCGGCATCCTCGGCCAAGTAGACGTCGAACTTGTCCTCCAGCGCGGCGCGCAGGCCTTCGCGGGTGGACTTCTCGTCATCAACGATGAGCAATGTCGGCGTCGTCATGGCAACGGGAACCGCGTCACTAGTCGTCGCCGAACCGGCGGCAGGCAAGTGCGTCGTGGAACCGATCGCGGTCAGGCATGGCGGAAACGCTCCAGCAGCAGGCGCGTCTTCTCTACACCCTCGCGCTCGCCGAGCTTTTCGCCCTCATACTCGATGCCGAGCCAGCCGCGGTAACCGGCAGCGCGGACGATCGGAAGCATCCTCGCGTAGTCGGTTTCCACGCAGTTGCCGGCAGCATCGAAGTCATTCGCCTTGGCGCTCACGGCTTTCGCGAACGGCATCATTTCGGCCACGCCTTTGTAACGGTCATACCATTCGCCCGGGTTGATCTGGAAGTTGCCAAAGTCCGGCAGGATTCCGCAGTTCTTCCGCCCCACCATCCGCATCACGCCGGAGAGCCATTGGCCGTTGGAACTCAGGTGGCCGTGGTTTTCCACAATGCAGTTGAGCCCCAGCTGACCGCAGAATTCCGAGAGCTGGGCAAGCCCGTCGGCCGCACGTTTCTGCTGCTCCTCAAACGTCCCGACGCCGTTCGTCTCCGCATTCACGCGGATGCTGTGGCCGCCGAAGTATTTGGCCGCGTCGGCCCACTTGAAATGGTTCTCGACCGCCTGGCGCCGTTTGGCGGCATCGGGGTCGCCAAGGGCGCCTTCCCCGTCGCACATGATGAGGAGCACGCGAACCCCTTCGCCATCGCAGCGCCGCTTGAAATCGGCCAGGAAGCTCCGGTCCTGCGCCTGCTTCATGAAGAACTGGTTGACCAGTTCAATGGCCGCCAGACCGTGATCCCGGCGAGCAACCACCGGAAAGTCGAGATGGCTCATCTTCTTCGCGAAGATCGCCCGATGATACGACCACTCGGCCAGGCTGATTTCGAACCACGGTTTGCCCTCGCCCGGTTCCGGCCCGGGATTCGCCGAACTGCGGGTGCGGACCAACACCCCGGAACGGTCGGGATGGTAGGCGCAACCGGCGGCCAGCAGGGCGCCCAAGGCGGAAGTCTGCGCAAGGAAACGGCGACGGGAGGTGTTCATGGCTTGATCGGGCGGAAGCATGGCCCCTCCGGCGCAAGGCGCAACGCGGGAACCGCCGCAGAATCGGGCAAGCGAGACCCTTGACGGTCCCGGGGGGCATCCTTAGCGTCCGCGACCGGGTTGGTGGTCGTAGATCAATGGTAGATCCCCAGATTGTGGTTCTGGTTGTTGCGGGTTCGAGTCCCGTCGGCCACCCCACCCCCTTCCTTCGTTTGTTTCCCCGCAGTTCTACGACTGTGGCCAGGCATCAGGAACCGGGCGAAACCGAATGATTCTGAATCCGGCTCCGGTCTTCCCGTCTGTGCAGGCACGCTTGCAGCAGCCCCGCGCAGGCGTATAGAGAACCTGCCTATGTTCACCTCGCCGATTTCCCGTCGCTTACTGCTCAAAGGTGCCGGCGCCAGCATGGCGTTGCCCTTGCTCGACGCGATGACTCCGTTGCGGGCATTGGCGGCCGGATCAGACAAGGGCTCAAAGCCATTGCGGTTCGCGGCCCTCTACATGGCCAACGGGGCGCTGATGCGCGACTGGACTCCCAAGGGAACCGGCCGGGACTTCGAACTTTCGCCCACCCTGTCGCCACTGGCGCCCTTCAAGGACGACCTGCTGGTGCTGACACAGCTGTGGAACGCCGCCACCAACACCGGCGACGGCCACTACGTGAAAACCGGCGGCTGGCTCACCAGCACCACCATCACGCGCACCACCGGCAGCAACATCTGCTCCGGCAACACTTCCGTGGACCAGGTGATGGCCAAGCATGTGGGGAATCTGACCCCGCTGGCTTCACTGGAGCTGGGAATCGAGCCGCCGTCCACGGGGGTGGACACGAATGTCGGCTTCACCCAGCTCTACGGGGCCCACATTTCCTGGGCGTCCCCGACCAGTCCGCTGGCCAAGGAGATCAACCCCAAGCTCGCGTTCGACCGCCTGTTCCGCTCCCACGCTTCGGCGAGCCGGGCCGGAGGGCTGGACAATGACCAGAGCGTTTTGGACCTGGTCGCGGAAGACGCCAAACGCCTGCAGGCAAAGGTGGGGTATGCCGACCGGCAGAAGCTCAACGAGTATTTCGAAAGCGTGCGGGCGGTTGAGCGGCGGATCGAATTCGACCGGAAGCGCAAATCGGCCGAGAATTCCGAAGACCGTGAGGTGCGGGCGGAAATCGAACGGCTCGGCAAGGCCGTCGACCTCTACAGCGATCCGGCCCGGGTCAGTGAACGTCGGGACAATCATTCGGAGCAGGTTCGACTGATGCTCGATATCATGGCGCTGGCCTTCTGGAGCGATGCCACCCGCGTCAGCACCTTCATGTTCGGCAATTCCGTGAGCGGCCGGAACTTTTCGTTCCTCGAACCCGGCCTCGGATCACACCACGAAAACTCCCACCACGAAAACAAGGCCGACAAGCAGCAACGCTACCAGAAAATCAACCGTTGGCATTGCGCGCAGGCGGCCTACTTCCTCGAAAAGCTCCGCGGTTATCGCGAAGGCGAAGGCACGGTGCTCGACCACTCGATGGTGCTGTTCGGCGCCGGCATGAGCGACGGCAACGCCCACAGTCCCCACAATTTGCCCCTGATCCTCGCGGGCCGCGGCGGCGGAACCGTTTCGCCCGGCCGCCACCTCGTCTACGAGAAGGATCATCCGATGGCCAACCTGCATGTGGCGCTGCTGCGGCGCATGGGTGTCGGCACCGACCGTTTTGCCGACAGCACGGGCGAATTGGCGGGCTTAAATGATCCGACCTACACCGGGAAGCCCCTGCCGGCAGCAGGCTAAACGCCGAGCTTGGACTTCAGGGCCGCCTTGACTTCCTCGGGAACGAACGGGCTGACATCTCCGCCCAACCGGGCGATCTCCTTCACGATCCGGGAGCTGACGAACGTGTAGGTGTCCTTCGGCGTCAGGAACAGGGTCTCGACCTGTTCGTTGAGACGGCGGTTCATGAGCGCGAGTTGGAACTCGAATTCGAAATCGCTCACTGCCCGCAGACCGCGAACCACGGCGCACGCTCCGCGCCGGACCACGTAGTTGACCAGGAGGCTGTCAAAGCTGTCGGCTTCAACATTCGGCAGGCTCGCACAGGCTGTCCGCACCAGTTCCGTGCGCTCAGCCACGGTGAACAGCGGGTGTTTCGCCTCGTTTCGCGCCACGGCAACCACGACGTGGTCGAAAATCCGGGCCGCCCGGCGAACCACATCCAGATGCCCATTGGTAAATGGATCGAAGCTCCCCGGATAAATGACGGTGCGCACGGGGGGACGCTAGCCGCTCCGGCAGCTCGGCCAATCCCAAAACCTAGGCTGATTCAGCCATTTGCCGGGACACCGTCAGCCCGTAGAATTCCGCCGTTGAAGTCCAGTTCACTCAACTTGCCCACGATGCCCCTCGCGGAGGCAACGCTTTGGCGCGGAATGGGAGCGACTTGGCGACAGCTGTTTGGCGACTTCCGCCGCCTCGGTGTGAGCTTCGAATGGCACGAACTGCCAGGAGACCGGGAAGTGGACTGGGGACTCAGCTTTCATCCGGACAGCGTGGAACTTTGCCTGAACCTCTCGGGAACCGGAACAATCGAGGCGGCAGGGCAACAGACACGGCTTGAGTCGTGGTCCGCGGCGTTCTACCGCCCCGGTAACGGAATTCTCGCACAACGAATCCGCGGCTCGGTCCACCAGTTCGTCACGGTCGAATACTCCAAGGAGTTTCTCCAACGCCATCTGGGAACCGATACAGAAAACCTCCACCCGGTCGTTCGGGGGCTTTGGGGGGAAGCCAATCCCCGGGCAGAAGTTTCCCCGGCAGAACTTCTTAACAACCGCCAGCGAGACCTGGTCGGTTCCCTCCGTCAGCCGCCCGTGCTGGCGGCGGCCCAAGCCATCTGGTTCACCGCGAAGGCAACGGAGTTGTTGGGAGAGTTCTTTTTTCTCCCCGAGCCGGAAGACGAGCTCTTTTGCCATCGCCATCAGCGGATTTCCCACGATCGGGTAACTCAGGTCGTCGAGTTGCTCCGGAGGGACCTCCTCAATCCGCCGACGCTCCAACAAATCTCCCAGCAGGTAGGGTGCAGCCCGTTTTATCTCAGCCGCATGTTCTCAAAGGAACGGGGCCAGACCATTCCCCAGTTCGTTCGGCAGCTCCGTTTGGAACGCGCAGCCGACCTGCTTCGCGAGGGCACCCATAACGTCACGGAGGCAGCCTTCGCAGTCGGCTACAGCAGCTTGAGCCATTTCAGCCAAGCCTTCCATCAGCAGTTTGGCTGCTGCCCGGGCCTATTTCCCGTGACCCAAAGGCGCACCGGCCAACTCCGCTAGCCGGCCGGCAAACACCACCGCCCAGTCAATGCACTGACCGGCCCGGTCCCACGCCATCGTCGCGATTTCCACAAAATCCCCGGTGCCTACCGCAATGGGTATCAACAGCAACGCCATCGCCAAATTGCCCAAGGCCACCACCACCGCCGAGAACAGGTAGCCCTCGGACTCGATATCCGGTTGGCGAAACCGGAGGACCTTTGCGGTCATCAGGACATGCATCGCGTAGGCAGCCCCGAAACCCGACGCCAACAACCAAGAGGGAACGACCGATGTTCTCCAACGATTGGCGACAGTGGCGAAACCCAGCCAGATGACTGCGTAAAACGGGAAAAAGTAGGGGGCAAGGGTTATCAGGGAGTTGGTGCCGCTTAACACCACATGCCCGCCTGACTTTCGGACTTTGATGGCCTTGACCCGTTTGCCAAACAACAGCGCCCAAAGCGCATGGGTCAGCTCGTGCCCGGCAACGTAGGCGGTCCAAAATGGCGGAAACAGCCGTGACCCGATCAATGCAATCAGCGCGGCCACAGCCATCGCCAAAAACCTCCCGTCAAGAGTCTGAAATCTCGCGAGCGTGGTCGCCGAAACAAATGCCAAACTGACAACCCAAGGCAGCAGGGATATCCAAACCAGATGTCGAAGAACCATCACCAAAAAAAAAGGCCTGCTTAGAAGTAAGCAGGCCTCGACAGAATTAGCGCGAAATTATTCCCCCGGACGAGTAGGATCAGAACCAGTCGTGCCATAAGCTTGGTTAGGATCACCACCAGTCCGAACTTCCTGAGTCGTCGTGCCGCCTACCAGCGCAGCCGCCTCGATTGCGCGACGCCCCTTGACGATGGCAACTTCCCGTTCAAACGCGGAAGCACGGGTCGGCATCTTGGCGCTGGCAACAGCAACCGCCTTGTCCGCGAAGGCGGGGGCGCCTTCAGCAGCAGCGGCCAAAATCGTCAAAGCGCTCTGAGGCGCGGCTTCCAACGCAGCAGCAACAACCGCTTCAGTGGACTCAGGGGAAACCTTCAGGACAGAGACGATAACGCTGCCGATGGTCGAAGGATGCGACTTGATGGCGGCAGTCACCGAGGCAACCGCAACCTCCGTCTTGTTTTCCTTGGACGCAGCAGCAACGAGCTTGGCCGCCTTGCCGGACACATCAACGACCTTGGCCGTCGAAATGGCCTTGGTAATCGTCTCCGATTCGACCGAGGAGAGAGCGAACGCAGGAGCAACAGCGAGCACGGAGCCCGCAACCACGGCAACCACAACAGACTTCAACGAGTTGGTCTTCATTTTCTAAATGCTTGGATTAAGGTTAATCGCGCTGCCGTCGTATCGCGGAAAAGGCCCAGCCCGTCAACCAATTACTTTTGCCGAAACCACCCGGGCAGACATCAATCTTCGAATTGCTCAGGTTTTTCGGGTTAGCTGCCGGAATTTTCTCGGCTGACCGCTTCCGGCGGGTTCTTTTTAACTCCTTCGCGATTGAAGACACTGCAAGCCTATCTGCTCCGGCAACTGGTCGCGACCGTCAGTCTGACGGTCGCGGTTTTCACGGGCCTGCTCTTGGTTGGCAACGTGTTGGCCGACATCTTCGACCTGATCGCGACCGGTCGGGCGTCCGCGATTCTGATTGGGAAGGCCCTGCTGCTTCTGGTTCCGTTCGTGCTTGCCTTCTCGCTCCCCATCGGACTCCTGACCGCTACCCTGCTTCTTTTTGGGCGCCTCAGCGCAGATCAGGAACTCACTGCGATCCGGGCGAGCGGCATTAGTCCGGCAAGGATTTCTGTTCCCATTCTTGCATTTGGCGCAGCCATGGCGGTCATTTGCGGAACTGTCAACCTCAAGCTGGCCCCGGAAGCGAGGGTGGCTTTTAAGGCGCTTCGGGATGGAGTGCTCCGGGAATCCGGAGCGTCCATCCTTGCTGACGGCAGGTTCATTGACTTGGGCCCCCGGATCACGATTTACGCCCAGAAAGTGGAAGGGCTCCGGATGAAGGGGGTGCTGATCTACGGCACCACGAACTCGTTGGAAAACGGGCGAACCAATCTGATTCGAAACTTGGACGTCCACGCACCGGAGGCCGAACTGCAGCTGGATGCCCGCGGGAACCCAAGCCGACTTCTGCTCCGCCAGGTTCAGGGCGTCTATCTTAGCGCCAATGAGTGGCAGCCACTCTTCCTGGAACAATACATCCACGACATCGCCGAGTTCCGCGATGCCGGAAACCAGCGGCCGAGGATTTCTGACATGACGTTGGGTCAGTTGCTCGCCGAACGGCGCCGCTTGGAAAGGGACGGCGGCAAGGCCACGCCGGTCACCGTCCAGATTCATCGCAACCTCTCGTTTTCGTTCGCCTGCATCGCCTTCACGTTGATCGGCATCCCTTTGGGTGTGCGCGGCCACCGCCGGGAGACAAACTTCGGCATCGCCGCTTCGCTGGGGTTGGTCGCCGCCTATTACAGTTTTCTTCTGCTGGGTTCCGCCTTGGATACCCACGCCGAATGGCATCCCGAATTCATCGTCTGGATGCCCACCGGACTTTTCGTCGGCACCGGTGGATTGCTGCTCTGGCGACTGAACCGGAAGTGACCGCTTCGTCAGTGCATCCCCGGTCCGTGCCGCAGCTTGGCCAGCAAGCCAACCAAGCGGACCGCAATCACCAGCGCCGTCACCAGCAGGAGGACGCCACTGGCCTGGGAGAGGCGACGCAAGGCCACTGCGGAGAACCGGCCATGGCCGCGCCCGACGCCCCAGCTGACGCCGCCAAACCAAACGAATCCGCTCAATGCCACCGCCGCGCAGAACGCCACCTTGCTGCCCGCGGTCGGCTCCAGCGCCCCGTGAGCGAGCAGCGAGCCCGTGATGCCAATCCACAGCAGCAGAACCCCGGGGTTGCCCAGCACCCGCACGAAGCCGGTCCAAAATGCGGTGTGCGGATGCAGTTTCCTCTCCACGTAAGCCTCCACGGCCTCTTCGCCGGGCACATGGCCCGCCCGGAGGTATTTCACGGCGAGCCACAGCACCAGCACGAAGCTGAACAGCTCCATCGCCGCGCGAATCACTTGGATCTGGAAGAGCTGCGCGAAGCCGGCGAAGGCGACTCCGCAGTAGATCGTTTCCATCAGCACGGCCCCCACCGCCATGATGAATGCCCCCCGGAAGCCGCGGGTCGCACTTTCGTTCACGACCGTCACGTTGATGGGGCCTCCAAGGGCGGAGGTGACGAACCCAGCCAGCAAGCCCCACCCGCCGGAAGTCGCCAGTTCGGATACGGAAGTCATGTGGCTCAGCGCACCCCAACCCAGACTAGTCCGGACGGTTCCCGGACTGGGAAACGGACTCGTCGTCGTCCGGCTCGTCGTCCACCTCGATTTCCTTCTGCATCGGTCGGGAAATCCACGGACGGACCAGCCCGTAAACGAGATACGCGGTGAACACCAGCGGCGCGGCGAAAGGCAGCAGCTTCTGCCACAGCACAATGACCGCCCCGACCAGCAACACAACGATCAGGGTCCTCACAAACGGCCGCTGGGTGCGCCAATCGAGCTTCTTGAACGTCGGATATTTCACCTCGCTGACCATCATCACGGAAAGGAAAATGAGGATCAGCGGCAGGGCGTAGCGCCAAACTCCCACGCTGAACTCCTTCTCTTCGAGCCACAGGAGAAACAGCGTCAGCGAGGCCACCATGCCCGCTGCCATCGGAATCGGGATGCCAAGAAAGTATTTCCCGCCGCCGGAGCCGGACATCGCCGCGAGGCAATTGAAGCGGGCCAGCCGGAAAGCACCGCAAATCACATACAGTGACGCAATGAACCAGCCCACTTCGGGGTGTTTCATAAACACGTCCTTGAGCACGATCCGGTGCACGAGGAAAGCCGGTGCCACGCCAAAGCTCACGATGTCCGCCAGCGAGTCGAACTCCCTTCCGAACGGCGACTCGAATCCGCCCATGCGCGCGACCCGGCCGTCAAACAGGTCGAAAATGCAGGCCAACAGGATGTAGAGCAGCGCCTCGCGGATCACGCGTGGGTAAACCTCGAGATCGGTGAGGTCCGCCTCCACAATCCGCGTGATGGCGAGAAAACCACAAAACAGATTGGCCGCCGTGAGCAGGTTCGGCAGCAGGTAAATCTTCAGCCGGGCGTCGGCATCGGTCAGCCCGGGATTGGGCGGGTTCGTGGGAGTGCTCATGCGGGTATTCTTGCCATGACGGTCGTTCCCCCCACCACCTTGTCACCCAGTTTCACGACAATATCCGTGTTCATCGGCAAATAGAGGTTCGCCCGCGAGCCGAACCGGATCAGGGCGATTCTTTCGCCCTTGGCCACGGACTCGCCCGGTTTCAGCCAAGGGATGATGCGGCGCGCAATCAAGCCGGCGATCAGCCGAACTCCGACGCGGACGCCGCCGGCTTCTTCGGCTTTGAACCCGATCAGGACGTTTTCGTTGAACTGGGCGCAGTCGGTTCTCAGGGCATTGAGGAACTTGCCTGGCGTGTGCTTCACCAGCGTGACCTCGCCCGAAACCGGGGCCTGCTGCACATGCACGTTGAACACATTCAGGAAGATGGAGATCCGCCGACAGCGCCCGCCCATTACCGACGGTTCCTCGGTCTCGTCGATCACATCCACGGTTCCGTGGGCGGGAGCCACCACAGCACCCGGTTCCGCCGGCACCCGGGCATCCGGATCGCGGAAGAAGTAGAGGGTGAACATCGCCACTCCGAGGCCGAGGAAGCAGACAATGGCAGCCAGCAGGAGCCCGGCGATGCCCTTCGGCCAAACCAGCGAGACCAGCCCGGCCAGAAAAATCACCGCGAGCATCAGTTTCGCCAGAATCGCGCCGGCGGCGGCCAGCGCTTTGCCTTTGTGCTTCACGGCATCAGGGTATGTGGTCGCCGGGGTCAGGGGAAGTGCCGGCTTGGATAACAAGAATCCGCTTCCCTCCCCCGCGACGTTCTGCCCTATTCGCCGCCCGCCTGCGTTGCCGGCGACTGTTTACACGCAATGAGTCTGACCACTGCCCTGCTGAAACCCGGAGAAGCCGATCGCCTCGTTGCCGGACATCCTTGGGTCTATTCCAATTCCATCGCCCGCCTGACCGGCCCCGCCAACGACGGCGATGTCGTGCAGGTGAAGGATCATCGGCAGCGCTTCATCGGGGTTGGCTTCTACAATTCCCGGTCGAAGATCGCGGTCCGGATCCTGGATCGGGAGCGCACCGACTTTGACGCGGGCTTTTTCCGCGAGCGGATCGCCGCCGCACTGGCGTTGCGCCGGCGGCACCTGCCCGAGGCGACCTCATTCCGGGTGGTCAACGCAGAGAGCGACTTTCTGTCCGGACTGATCGTGGACAAATACGAGGATGTGCTCGTGGTCCAGACCAGTTCCCTCGGGATGGACAAGCGAAAACACCTCATCGTCAGGGTGTTGCAGGACCTTTTTCACCCCACCGCCATCGTCGAACGCAACGACATGGCCTCGCGAAAGTTCGAGGGTCTGCACGAATCCAATGAGGTGCTTCACGGCCAGGTGCCGGACCACTTCACCGTCCGTCTGAACGGCCTGACTTTCAGCGTTCCGGCCGGTGGAGGCCACAAGACGGGCCTGTATTTGGACCAGCAGGCCAACTACGCCGCCGTGGCCACCCTCACCAAGGGCACGGAAGTGCTGGACTGCTTTTCGTATCTCGGCGGGTTCGCCCTCCATTGCGCCAAGGCCGGCGCGAAAAACGTCACGGCCTTGGATCAGAGCGAAGACGCCGTGAATGCCGCGAGGGAGATTGCCAAGGTGAATGGCGTCACCACCGGCCTCTCCTACGAGACGGCAAACGTGTTCGACTGGCTGCGGGAAAAGACGGCCACCGGACCCAGCGAACGCCTGATTCCGCGTTACGACGTCATCATCCTCGATCCGCCGTCGTTCACCCGGAACCGTGCCGCCGTGGAGGGCGCCCTCCGCGGCTACAAGGAAATCCACCTGCGGGCGCTGAAGCTGCTCAAGACCGGGGGTATCCTCGCCACCTTCTGCTGCTCGCACCACGTGGACGCACGCCTGTTCGAGGACATCATCGTCGCCGCGGCGACCGACGCCCACGTCCTGCTCCGGCGCACCCGGACCTTCAGCCAGTCTCCCGATCACCCGATCATTCCGGCGATTCCGGAAACCGAATACCTAAAGGGGTTTGCATACGAGGTCGTTCGCTAGTCCGGACCATCACTTCGGCTTTCCGCCGTCCCCTCTTTTTCCTAGCCTGCCGCCATGTTCGATTCCCTCAGCAGCAAGTTGCAGAACGTCTTCCGCAACCTGACCGGCCAAGGTCGCATCAGCGAAAACAACGTGGCCGACGCATTGCGCGATGTGCGCATGGCGCTGCTGGACGCCGACGTCAACTTCCAGGTCGCGAAGAATTTCATCGAGGCGGTCCGCCAAAAGGCCATCGGCGCCGAGGTCATCCAATCGGTCCAGCCGGGCCAGCAGATGATCAAGATCATCCATGATGAACTGGTCACCCTGCTCGGTTCCACCAATGCCGAACTCCAGCTCAGCGGCAGCCCGCAGTGCATCCTCATGTGCGGTCTGCACGGTTCCGGCAAGACCACCAGCTCGGCGAAGCTGGCGCGTTTGCTGGCCAAACGGGGACAGCAGGTGCTGCTGGTGGCCGCCGACGTTTACCGCCCGGCCGCGATGGACCAGTTGGCCACGCTCGGCGAGAAGCTCGAAATCCCCGTCTTTCTGAAGAAGGGCGAGACCGATGTCCTGAAGATCGCCGACGAGGCGTTCGATTACGCCAAACGTAACGCCCGCAACGTGTTGATTTTCGACACTGCGGGCCGGCTCCAGATTGATGAGCCCCTCGTGCAGGAGCTGGTTCGCCTGCGCGACCGGATCCGCCCCAGCGAAATCCTCCTTGTGCTCGATTCTGCGACCGGCCAGGAGGCCGTCAACGTCGCCACCCATTTCGACAAAGCACTGGGCGTCACCGGCGCGATCCTCACCAAACTGGACGGCGATGCCCGCGGCGGTGCGGCCCTGAGCTTCAAGAGTGTCGTCGGCAAGCCCATCAAATTCATGGGCGTGGGTGAAAAGCCGGAGGACTTCGAGTCGTTCCACCCGGAACGCATGGCCCAGCGCATCCTCGGCATGGGCGATGTGGTTTCGCTCGTCGAAAAGGCGGCCGAAGCGATCGATCAGGAAAAGGCCATGGCGCTGGAGGAGAAGATGCGCCGCGGCCAGTTCACGCTCGAAGATTTCATGATCCAGCTCGGCGAGATGAAAAAGATGGGCCCGCTGGAAAACCTGGTCGGACTGCTCCCGGGCGGGGCCGACATGATCAAGGGCGCGGACCTCTCGAAAAGCGAAGCGGAATTCCGCCGGATGGAAGCCATCCTCCGCGGAATGACCCCGACGGAACGGCGGTCACCGAACATCCTCAACGCGCGCCGCCGTCAAAGGATTGCCAAGGGTAGCGGCGTGCAGGTCAGCGACGTGAACAACCTCATCAAGCGCTTCGAGGACATGCAGCAGATGATGCGGAAGCTCGGCAAACTCCAGAAGATGATGGGCAAATTCGGCGGGAAACTACCGATGATGCCGGGGATGGGCGGCTTTGGCGGATTTAGGTGAGAGGGCAAATGACCGACCGGGGCGGGCGACTGGCCAACAAGAAGCTCCACGGAAGCTGAAAAGGCCACCCGCTGGGGTGGCCTTTTCAACACAGTGAAAGACAAACGTCTTTACTTCCGGGCACGGCGATAAGCGCCGAACACCGCAAGCCCCAAGAAACCGACTGCCGCGTAAGTGCTAGCCTCGGGAACTTGAGTTTCGTTGTATGTGTAATCAATGAAGAGCTTGCCACCGGCGGTAGCGTTGAACTCGGTGGCGACATTCGCGCTTCCGGTGGCCTGCGAACTTCCGATGGCAGAGAACGAAGCTGTCAGGGGAACGTTTCCTGTGCCGACGTAAAATCCCAAGAAAACCGCCCAAAGACTGTTACTGCTGTTCACGGTGCTGGAATCATTGTCTGAACCCGTCAAGCCCGTGTAGGTTTTTCCCGAATCCCCGCCGAAATCGGTAAGACCATCCCACGCGGTCGCCAAAAAACTCTGGGTGGCGAGGGGGATTGTCGAGAAGGTGCTAAATAGGGGCCCAGCGGTTGAAATCGTCGCTTGGAGATTCAACGTAATTGTAGCTGCAGACCCCCCCGTGTTTTCGCCTTTCGCATTACCAGCAACGGTCCCCTCCGCGCGATAGGTAATCGCAGTCAACGTTCCCAAGCTGGGGTTAAACTGAGGAATGTTGATTCCGGTAATGTTCCAGTCGAGCGCCTGATTGCCAGCGGTGTCATGCAGTGTGTAAGACACGGTGGCTGCATTCCCCGTCAAAATCGCCGCAATCGCGGCTCCAAAACCAAACAAAAGCTTTTTGTTCATTAAACCTTCCTCCCTGGATAGCCAAAAATGGCTACGAAGTGATGGCAATTCTCAGTGGGGGACGCAAGGCATTATTTCCGAAATCGCGAGTATTCCTTTTTGTGGAAACTCAACCCCATAGCGCCGCTGCCATAATTCTCCACAACCAATCGCCATTGGCTTTGGGTGGGATCGCTATCCTCACGATTGGCCTGCGCTCAGCGTTCGCGAGTAGTGCTTTTTCGCTCCTCCAGCTCCGCCTGCAATTTTGCTCGTTCGACTTTCAGCCGGGCACGAACTTTATCGGCAGTCTCTTGATCTCTGTTGCGTTCAGCCGCAGCAATCTCCTCCTCCGCAGCCAGTTCCGCCTGAGCAATGCGGGATTTGTAGAGCGACTCCAGTTCGGCAATCTGCTCTTTCTGGGCAGCGGTGAGCGTTTTGCCGGGAGAAACTTTGTTGAGCCGCTCCATGGCGAGTTCGTAGGCGGATTTCATGACCGAACAATAAACCTCCGCTAGGCGGTCGCCAAGTCAGCGCCCGCGGCAGCCGTCGAGACGTGTCTTTCCACCACCCACTTGATAGGCTTTGGACGTGTCGGTCGAAATGCACACGGGAGAAACGGACGGCTGGAACCACCCGCGGCCGGCGCAATGGCACCGCCCGGTGTTCGGCCTGCTGCTACTGGCGGTGGCAGTCAACCTGTCCTCGGCCGCCCTGAACCTTGGCCCTGAGCCTTCCTGCTCGGTCGCTCTGGAAGGAGCGCCGTGGACATTGGCCGTAATCAGCTTGGGCGTCGGATTGGCGCGGCGGTTGCCCTTGCAGAACATCGTATTCGCCAGCTTCGGACTGCTGCTCGCGTCCACCGCCTTGGAGCTGTTGACCGCACAGACCGGGGTGCCCTTCGGGCTGCGACGGGCAACTGCAGGTGGCGGATGTTTCGGGATGCCGTGGTTCGCGCCCTTCATTTGGGCCGCGCTCACACTTTCAGCCCGCGGGCTCGCGAGACTGATGCTGAAACCGTTTCGCCAGACCCGATTCTATGGGCTGTGGGTTCTGGGAGTCGCCGGCGCATTGATTTCATCGGCGTGGCTGGCCGTGGTTCCGGTCGCCGCCGCGGGCAATTGGTGGGAATTCCATGTTCCTGCCACCGCGCTCAACTGGCACGGAATGCCCCTCCTCGCTCAGCCCGCCATCGCGGTCGCCGCCCTGCTGCAACTGGCCTTCGTCACTCCCTGGTTGCTGAACAAGAAGCCGGTGCGCCAGCCGTTGGACCTGCACCCCTTGGCCGTGTGGGTTTGCCTGCTGGGTTGGCTGTTGGCGCGTCAGGCGATCGCCGGAATGCGCGGACCGATGCTGCCGACGGTTACTCTGCTGACCGCCAGCGTATTCGCGACGTTCTGGGGAATCAGGACGCGACAGTCTGTCAGTTCACGGCAGGCTGATTGGCAGGCAACCGTTACGGAATCCGATTGATCGAGCCCCAGAATGAGCCTCGCAGGGGTTTGCCGCCCATTTCGCCGTCCACGTTGTATTTCAGCTCGAACTGCATCACGGGCTTCAGCTCGGGGATTTCGAGGAACACGGTCCGTCCGCCTCCGTCCACCTTGGCGGACCGGATGACCAGTTCGTCGCGCCCTTCCTTTTGCGGATCGGCCACCGACCAGTCTTTGGAGCCGTATTGTTCGGCGTAGCGGTAGTTCCACTGCTTGAAGCTGTAGCTGCCGGGGTCGTTGCCGGTTTTGGGATCAACGCGCCGCGTGAAGGTGACCTCCAGGCCGCCGGGCTTCACGGCCCAGCGCACGGGCAGGCTGGGGGTGCGGTTGGTGTAACGGACCCGCTGGAGCGCACCGTCCTTCACCGCGCTGGTCTGCCAACCGGTGCTGCCGGCCACGTAGAGCGCGCCGTCCCTGGGGTTGAAGGTCGCACGGTTCGGCCCGCTGAGGAACTTCACCGGCAGCGGCACGACGGCGCCGTTCACCACCGTAGTGGCACCGGCGCCCTCGCCGGTGATCGTGCTGCGGGCGCCCCCGCCCGCAGAGCCGCCCACCTCATCCCGCATCACGAGCATCATCCCGCAACGCCCCCAGAGCAGGTGCAGCATCTGGCCGCCCAGCGGACCCCATTGCCCGGGTGGAATCCACACCTGCGAACCGCTCGAATTGTCCACCGCGTGGGGAATCCAGCAGAGCGGCGCGTCGTAGCCGAGCGGACGTGCCGGGGTGACCTTCGGCCCGCCGTAGCCGCCGTAGAGCCCCACGGTGTCCGGCCGCACCTCCCAGATACCCGACGACGGCGTCCAGGTGCCCTGCTGTGGCGCGGCGGTGAAGACCTTGCCATCAGGCCGCACGCCCATTCCGTTCGGGTTGCGGAAGCCCGTCGCCAAAAGCTCCTGGCGGCTGCCGTCGGCGGCCACGCGGCGCAGTCCCAACGGGTCGGTGTAGTAGAAGTTGCCCGCGGCATCCGTCTCCAGGCAGGTCACGTAATCGTGCCCGCCGGTCGAGGTGGCGATGCCATCGTGGAAGTTCTCGTAGAAGTCGGCCTCGCCATCGCCGTTCTCGTCGTGCAGGCGCGTGATGCGGTCGCGGCCGAGCACGAAGACCTTGCCATCGCGCACCTTGAGGCCGAGCGGTTGGAACAGGCCCGTGGCGTAGCGCTGCCACTTCAACTCGAGCAGCCCATCGTCAATGCCCGTCACGCGCCACACGTCGCCGTGGATCGTGCAGACGTAGCCCGCGCCGTCCGGCGTGAAGTCGATGCCCGAGACGAACAGGAGCGCCTTGGCTGGGTTGTCGTAAGGCAGCGTGAGCGTGTCCACCGCGAGGAATTCGGTGTCGGCTCCGCGCTGGCCGCGGGTGGTGAGGGTGGGCCAGCGGGAAGCAATCGAGACACCAGACTTTCCGCTCTGAAACTTACCCAACTTCGGAAAGTCGCCCTCGACTTGGCCTCGCAAGAACTCCGCCCAGACTGAGTCCGACAATTTCTGACGATCACGCCAATTCGATGCCAAGACTTCGGGACGATAAGTGATCAGTTGGAGAAAGTTGGTTTGGGTGTGGAGGCGGTCAGCCTTGAACTGGCAACTTAAGCCACCAGTGCTGTTGGTAGTTAGCGGCGCAATGTCCGATATGACATTAACCGACCCAGTCGCAGTTTGTTGGGCCGACAACCAGCCGTATCCCGCGTCGCCAAGCGTCGTCACCATGGCAGGGCCGTCGAGTAACGACAGACTCAGCGCCTTCGTCTCGGTCGGGACATCCAGTGTGCGGGCAATCGTAAAGTGGTTTGTCCCGGCGAACCCAATTACGGTTTCTCGAACAACTGTTTCGCCGACCCGATAGATCAACTGGACAGGAGTATCATTTCTCAGTCCCAAGAACTGCACCTTGCCGCCTTTCCAACCAGGTGTCGGCGAGGTCATGATGATGTTGGTTCCCGTTGCACGCGGCATCCCAATCAACCCGAAACGCCCCGCATCGAACTTCAGGAACCCGCCTGTCCACGCGGCGCGCAGCGTGCAGGTTTCGGTGTCGTAAACGACCGCGCCTTCTCCTTTCTCGCCGACGCGGATCGTCAGCGCCTTGGCGATCACCGAGCCGTCGGGCAGGCGCAGGTTCGAGGCGAGGAACGGTCCCACGTCCGTGTCCTGCCAGCGGTTGTCCACCCAGTCCTTCTCGCCTTGCGAGCCGGGTTCACGGCCGGAGATCGCAGGCTCGCCGGCGGCGGCCTTCGGCTTGGCCTTCACCAACGGTTGGTTGCCGCCGACCGCGGGGGTGGTGACCGCCGGGAGCGCGGCCAAGTCGGCGATGACACCGTCGGGTCGCCGCCACGGAGTCAACGAGAGCGTCTCGCCCTTGCCGCTGGACTGGTCATTCAGCACGAGATCCTCGATCAGGCCGTCGCAGCCGAGACCGCCTTCGACCAACCGCCCGACCGCGATCTGCGCCGCACTGCCGTCGGGGACGGCGCTCCGCTGGATGGCCCCCCGGACGATTTCGCGTCCATCCACCGACAGCCGGACGGCTTCCGTGGAGTAATGCAGGACGACCGAATGCCACTGGCCATCGCAGATGTCCTTGCCCGAGCGCAACTCGGCGGGCGTCGCGCCGGACAGGAAAAGGCTCAGTTCGCCGGTGCCGGCGTAGGTGTAGAGCTCCCAGTGCGTGGGCGAGGACTTGGCCTCGCTCGCGGCGATGATGTTGAACTGCGACTTGCTCCCCAGCCGCACGCGGGCGGCCACGCGCAGCGGCGGCTTCCGGAACCACGGTTTGCCGTCCAGCACCAAGCCCTGCACGCGGGCATCGAGCGCAGGGCCGGACTTTCCGGGCACGACGGCAGGACCCATCGCGGGCAGGCTGGCAGCCTGCCCTACACTGGCCACGGACTTCTTGCGTGCTGGCACCGGTGGGGGCGCCTGCGTCACCAGTGGCGCGAGTTTCTCCAAGCCAGCCAGTTCCTTCTTCAGCTTCACCTCGGCATCCTCCTCGGTGTGGCCGATGATGCCGACCGGACCGTGCCAGCCACTGGCGTTCACGATCTGGAGCAGGCGCAGCTCTTCGTCGCCGGTGCCGAGTGGGATGATCTTTTTCCCGGCCTTGTCGCCCTCCCAGACCATGCCGTTGAGGTTCAGGGCGAGCAGGTGCGGCTGCATCAGGCGAAGCTGCTCTGCGAAGTCGTCCAAGTGGCTGTGGGCGTGGTGGAAGTTGTATACGATGCCCACGTTGGTGTGCCCGACGGCTTGGAGCTTTTTGATGATGGCGACCTGGTTCGCCGGCTCGCCGAACCAGCCGAGGTGATTGTAGAGCGCCACGGTGCAGCCCAGCTTGGCGGCCGCGGCGCAGATCGGTGCGAGCGTCTGGACGGCGCCGTCGCGCTTCGCGGCCAGTTTGGCGGCGTCGGGCTCGGGCTCGGTGCCCATCGTGACCCAAAGCTGCGGGTGAATCCGGTTCCGTTCGAGGCAGGCGAGGATGGCCTTCGCTTCGTCGCTCAAGGCGGCGGGGAACCACCACGCGGTGATCTCGATGCCGTGCCGCCGCATCGCCGCCACTTCCGCGTCAAAGGTCGGGATGTGCTCCGCGCGCCAGTCGTAGGCGAGGCGCTTCACGCCGAGGCGGTCGAGCATGGCGGCGCGTTCCTCGGGGCCGCGCTTCTGCGAGTCGAACGGCACGATGCACCACGCGACGAGGTTGGTGCGCGCGAAGTTGCCTTCGGTCGGCAGGGCGGCCCGAACCGGCACCGACCGGACCCATCCGAGCGCAAGCAGGAGAAACAGCAACGGGCGAAACATACGGCAGAGTGCCGTCAGTCTGCGCCTCAAAGCCACCTTGGCGAGCCCGCAAATGGGGCGGCTACTGGCCTTCGATCTCCAACTCGGGCACCTCTTCCTGGCCGGATTCCGGCGGGCGCACCGGGATGATGAACCAGAAGGTTGAGCCGTGACCCGGGTCGCTCTGAAGACCGATCTGCCCGCCCATTTTCTCCAGCAGCTGTTTGCAGATGGCGAGACCGAGGCCGGTGCCCCCGAATTTCCGCGTCGTCGAACTGTCGGCCTGGCTGAAGCGCTGGAACAGCCGGTCCTGCTTGTCCGCCGGAATGCCGATGCCGGTGTCGGTCACGTCCACCTTGATGTGCCCGGCCACATAGGGGGTGCAGCGGAGGCTCACGGCTCCGTTTTCGGTGAATTTCACCGCGTTGCTCAGCAGGTTGAGCGTGATCTGCCGCAGCCGGCAGCGGTCGCCCCGCATGATGCCCACCGAAGGATCCACGGAGAGCTTCAGCTCCAATCCCTTTTCGCGGGCGCGGGGCCGGATCAGTTCGAGCGATTCCTGCAGGAGCGCGGGGACCGCGAAGGTGCTGTATTCCAGCGTCAGCCGGCCGGCCTCGATGCGGGAGAAGTCCAGCAGGTCGCTGATGATGCCGAGCAGCGCCTCGCCCGCGGTGGTGATGAAGCGGACGTATTCGCGGTCGGCCTCGCACAGCTCCGAATCCTCCAGCAACTGCGTGAAGCCGAGAATGCCGTTGAGCGGCGTCCGGAGTTCGTGGCTGACGGTGGCGAGGAATTCGCTCTTGGCGCGGCTGGCCGCCTCGGCCGCTTCGCGGGCGGTGATGAGGGCCTGCTCCGAATGCTTCTCGGCGGAAACATCCTGAAGCGTTCCATAAACCCGGAGCACGCGGCCCAGCTTCAGCTCGGCCCGGCCGATCACCCGGACCCAGCACGGACGGCCGTTGGCGGTGATGAACGGCACCCGCAGGTCGAAGGCCTCGCCGGTGGCACAAAGGCGGCCAAACGCGCCGCGCACCTTGGCCGCCGCCTCTTCGGTGAAGAAGCGGAATGCCTCTTCCAATCCGGGCTGGCGCCCCGGAGGAAGTTCATGCAGGCGGAAAACCTCCTCGCTCCACCACAGGCGGCCGGATTGCGGCTGAAATTCCCAGCCACCGATGTGCGCGAGTTCGCCGACTTGCCGGAGGATTTCCGCATCCTGACGCAGGCGGTTCCGGGCTTCCACGGCGCCGGTGACGTCGTGATACACACCCACCAGGCGGCGGGGCGTTCCGTCGGCGTCGGTTTCCACGAGAGCGTCGCCCTTGAGATGGCGGGTTTCGCCGGAACGGGTGAGGAGGCGGAACTCGGCATCGTAGCGGCGGCGCCCCTCGGCGGCATCCTGCAGGTCGCGCTCGGCGGCCTCGGCATCTTCCGGATGCAGCCGGCTGCGCCACAGGTTGCGGGCGTTCACGACGTCGGCCGACGAGGGATGTGGCACATCGAACAGCTCAAACATCCGGTCGTTCCACAGCATGCGGTCGGCCGTGATGTCCCAGTCCAGCACGCCCAGTCCGCCGGCGCGTTGGGCCAGCAGAAGGCGGTTGGAAAGATCGGAAAGGCGTTCGGCCGCGACCTGCTGTTCGGTGATGTCGGAATTGACCCCGACCACGCGGACCGCCGTGCCGTCGGACCGACGCTGGATGTTCGCCGAACTTCGCAGCCAACGGGTCTCGCCCGCCGCCGTCAGGACGCGGAAACTCTGCTCAAAATGGCCAACGGACGGCTGGGCGAGGGAACCGATCCGGGTTTCCCAGCCCGCTTCGCGGTCTTCCGGATGGACCCGCAGGAACCAGACGTCCCGCGCCGACGTGAACTGCGCCCGGTTCACATCGAACAGCGCCAGGGTGCGGTCATCCCAGGTCTCCAATCCCGTCGCCGGGTCGAGTTCCCAGATGCCCAGTGAAAGCGCCGCGGTCGCGGTCTGCAAGCGGGTCGAGGCGCGCTCAAGGTCTTCCTGAAGCGAGTGTTCCTCGGTGATGTCGGTGTTGATCCCGGTGACCCGGACGGCGCGTCCGTAACCGTCGCGTTCGATCACACCATGGCTCCGCACCGAACGCACCATGCCATCGGGCCGGCGGATGCGAAACGCCTGCCGGAACCGGCTGGCCAGGGAATCTTCCAGGGCCCGGTTCAGCGCCGCGGCGGCTTCGGGCAAATCGTCGGGCAGAACCCAGCGTTCCCACTGCCAGCCGGACGGATCGGCCCCGCCATTGGGCAGCCCGTAAATGCTGGCCATGCCCGCGTCCCACGCGATTTTGCCACTGGCGAGGTCCCATTCCCAGATGCCCAGACGGGCCGCCTGCACGGCCAGCAGCAGCCGCCGGTTGGGGTCCGCGCCCGGATTGGTTTCCTGCCGGCGGGCTTCGCGGAAATGGACCAGGACATTGCCCGCCGCACTGGGGCTGAGGGAAATCTCGGTGCGCCCGGCCTCGCCGCCGAATTCCTGGACACACGAGACGGGGCCCGGCTGTCCGCCCGCCCGCAGTGTGGCCCAAAGGCCTTCCGCCAACGGCACCACCGCGGCCGGCAACAACTTTTGGAACGGCCGGCCCAGCACGTCGGCCGCACCGGTCGTCAGCACGGCCGGGTTCTCCACGAGCGCATCAATGCAGTTGCCGGAACGATCAAACAGCAGCCACGTCGCCGGACGGATTCCGCCGGCGGCCGACCACGCGGCGACCGGCATGGCTCCCGGGGCAAAGTTGGACGGATGCAGCATGCGGCGGGGCCGACCCCGGCGTCCCCGGGTCGGTTCCCGCCTGAGTATCGGCCCGGGCCGCAGGAACTTGATATGCCGGAGGCAGCGAGTCTCCCCTTTGCGTCCCCCCGCCAGAACGGCCATTGTCCCGCCCGCGCATGGGACGCTTCGGAATCATCGGACGCTGGTGGCTGCTGCTTGGCCTGATCGGAATGGTCAACCGGCCGGCGTTCGCCTCGCCCGGCGACACCAACCGGCCCCGGGCCGCGGTGCTCACCGTGCAGGATGCCGCCGCGGTGGTCGCCTTTGCGCCGGTATTCCCGGTGGTCCGGCAGATGGTGGAGCAGGGCCTGCTGGCCTTCACCGCGGCGACCAACACTACCGCGGCCTGGCGAACGCTGGTCACCGCCAACGACGTGGTCGGTTTCAAGGTCGTCTCCGCCCCCGGCGCCCTGAGCGGCACCCGCCCCGCCGTCGTGCGGGCGCTGATCGAATCGCTGCTCGCCGCCGGCCACCCGGCGTCCCGGATCATCATCTGGGACAAACGGGAGGTGGATCTCCGGCCTGCCGGCTGGTTTTCGCTCGCCGCCGAACTCGGCGTCGAATGCGTGGCGGCGGAAACGGCGGGCTGGGATGCCGAGAAATCCTACGAATCGCCCGTGCTCGGACGCCTGGTCGCCGGCGACCTCGAATTTGACCGCACGGACAAGACCAAGGTTTCCCGCCGCTCCCACGTTTCCCGGCTGCTGACCGGCCGGATCACCAAGATCGTCAGCGTCGCCCCGGTGCTCAGCCACAGCGTGACGGCGGTCCACGGGCACCTCGCCGGGCTGGCCTTCGCGAGCGTGGACAACACCCTGCGGTTCGCGAACGACGCCGGATTGCTGGCCGAGGCGGTGCCCGACATCTGCGCGCTGGACGACCTGATGCCCAAGGTCGTCCTTGGGGTCGGCGACGCGCTGATCTGCCAGTTCCGCGGGGAAGACCAGCCGATGCTCCATTACGCGGTGGCCCTCAACGAACTCCGCTTCAGCCGCGATCTGGTCGCCCTCGACGCCCTGGCCCTCGACAACATCACGCAGGCCCGCACCGCGGTGAAATACGAAGGGGAAAAGCCGGTGAAAACCGAACTCTACCTCAACGCCGAGCTCATCGAACTCGGCATTGCCGACCTGAAGCAGATCCAGGTCACCCGCGTTCACTGACGGTCCCCGCGGGGGTTACGGCGGAATGACGGCGGCTCCCCCCCGCCCTCCACGGACCGGACAAACAGATTTCCCTTCGTCGGGCTTTTCGGCATCTTGCCGCCTCAATGGACGCGAAAAAGCTCGCCCAACTCTGCCGGGATCTGGCGGAAAACAAGAAAGCTGAGGACGTGGTGGTGCTGGATGTCAGCAAGCTGTCGTCCGTGACGGACTATTTCGTGATCGCAACTGGCACAAGCGACCCGCATCTGCGCGCCATTGAGAACGAGGTGTTGGACCGGCTGCGCGAGGAGCACGACGTCCGACCCAACAACACGGACAGCCAGGCCGGCGCCAACTGGGTCGTCGCCGACTTCTTCGACGTGATTCTCCACATCATGAAGCCCGAGACCCGGGCGCTCTATGACCTCGAAGGCCTGTGGGGCGACGCGGTCCGGGTGCCCAAGGCCCGCGCCCGCAAAAAGAAGGCGGCCGCCGCGGACGAAGCCGCGGCAGCCTGATTCACGGCTGCGGTCGGCGCGCCGTCACAGTTTCAGCAGCGACGTCAGCCGGCCCAGATTCACCTGACCGGCCTGCTCACGGATCCGGCTGGCCAATCCCGGTTCAAGGCTGCGGCCCTGTCCCAGCAGCTTCCCGTAAAGCGACCGAAGCTGGATCGCATCCAACGTGCGGCCACCGGCGTAGTATTGCCGGGCCAGTTGACCAAGCGCATAGGTGGTCGCAAACGACAGCCCGGAGCTGGTCAATTGCCCGGCCATGCCGGTGACCCAGCCGCCAGCGAACTTGCCCAGCAGGCCGCGGACCGCCCGTTCCGCGTAACTTTCGACTACCTGCGACGCGAGGCCAACCCCGACGGTGGCTAGCAGGTCGCGAATGTGTCCGCGGTCCAGCTCATAGCCGTGGGCCTTGCCGATCTGGTAAACGAGCTGCATCTGCACCGGCACGATCGCCATCGTGGCCAGGGTGTCGGGAAGCAATTCCAGCGCGCCGGCCAAAATCGCCCGGTTCTGGATCAATTGGTCGAGTTCCGCGGCATTGACGCCCAAGGGATCCCGTTCGGCGGACGACGTGGGCGAAGCCATCGGGACAGGCACCGCCGCCGAGGTGAGTTCCTCCGCACGCCGCACGGTTTCCGCCGCCGCGGCTGCCTCGAGTCCGAGAGCGCGCCGGAGTTCCTCAAGAAACCAGCGTTCGGCCGGATTCGGCGCCTCGTCGGCTTCGCAGATCGCCACCGCGAGTTCAAATGCCAGCCGGGCCGAAGCCCGATCGCCCACGCGTCCGGCCACCGCCGCCACCGCCTGGGAGCGGGCATAAAGATCGCCGGCCGAATTCAGATCAGCCGGCAGAACCAGTCCGAGGCGTTGCGCCGCCCGTTCCAGCGCCGCGTGCTCCGCCGCGGATTTGCGGCCGTCCGCCAGCGCCGCGTGAAAACAGATCTCCAGGATCGCCTGCCGTTCCGGTTCAGTCATGGCGGCCAGCCTAAGGAACTCCGACCGCCCGGCGATTTGATTTCCGCCCTGCCGATTCCAACCGGAGCCGCTTCGACCGATCCGCTTGGCCAGCTGGTCCGGCGCCGCAGTTCCGGACCACGATTTCGAGCGGGGCCGGACCAATTCGCCGCCACTGACCGAAGAACGGTTCGGGGGCGGACCAATTGGGCCCGAATTCCGCGTTGGCACGACGGATGCAAACGGCGGGGCGTCGGGAATGAACCCGGCACACATCGGATCACTGGGCCCGACCAAAGTTCGGAAACCGGGATCCACATCACGAAGCCAACCAATGAACCCAGTCCAAACCGGTAGCGTCTCCCGCCTGACGACGCGTCTTGCCCTCGCCGCCCTCGTGCTCACCGCCTCCACCGCCCTGTGGGCGAAGGGCGGGAGCGGCGGCGGTGGCGGCAGCGTGGATGTCCCGAAGGTCGTCGAGTCGCGCGTCACCGGTTATGTCACCGCGATCAGCCACAGCGCCGGCACCCTCACCGTGGGCGCCTCCTACTACGGCTCCGGCCAGCTGAAGGTCACCTCGGCGACGAAGTTCTCGTTCTTGTCCGGCAGCGGCGGCTTCGCCGAAGTGAAGCTCGGGGACTGGGTCGAGGCCCGGTATATTTTCTCCACCAAGGAGGCCACGAAGATTTCGGTCACGCCGGCGAGTCCCTGATTCGTCGGGGTGATGACCGGGCGACAGGTTCCGCTGACCGCGCTAGGACCTGTCGCCTTTGGTCTTTCCGGCCCGCTTCGGAGCCGCCTTAGGGCGCTTCGGGGCGGGCTTCTTTGTCTTGGTGGTCGCGGCCACGGCGACGGCCTTCGCGATCCACCGCCCAAGTTCGGCCACGTTTTCCAGCACGTCGCCCGGGAGCTCATGGTAGTCCATGGGCTTGGTGCCCGGGCCAAACGGCTGGAACGGCGGCATTCCCCGGGCCTCAAAGTCGGCCCGGTTCGCGTCGCCGGTCTTGAAGTAGAGCGTGTCGTTGTCGAGCAGGGCAAAGAAGCGGTCGTCCGCATACAGGCCCACGCCGCCGAACATCTTCCGCCACGTCACCGGGCGCACCCGGCCGAGCTGTTCCAGGACATATTCCCGGTAGGAATCGCGCACCGCCATGGCCCGACGGTGCACGAACGGCTTCGTCTTTTGCCACCCTTCCGTGCAGGCTCCGCCGCGCACCGCGATGAAGCTCGTCGTCTTCGCCCACGTCCCGCCGCCGCACCATGGCCAAAGCCAGATGGTGCAGTATCTCGTGGACGGCTTCCGGGCCGATCCGACACACGGGATCGAGGTGCTGCATGTGGACGCCCGGCTTTCGGACGACCTCACCGATGTCGGCTCGGCCCGCGGCGGCAAACTGAAAAAGCTCCTCGCCTACGTCCGCGAGGCCAAACGACTGGGCCGCGAACACAACGTCCGCACGCTCTACTACGTGCCCAGCCCGCCGAAACGGAACTCGCTTTACCGCGACTGGATCGTGCTCGCGCTGCTGCGGCCGTGGTTCCGCCACGTCATCTTCCACTGGCACGCCGTCGGACTCGGCCAATGGCTCGAAGACGTCGCCAATCCGTTCGAACGCGCCCTCTCGCACCGCCTGCTGGGCCGGCCCGCGCTCAATCTCGTGTTGTCGCGCTTCAATCAGCCCGATGCCGACCGGTTCCGCCCCCAGCGCACCGCGGTGGTGCCCAACGGCGTTCCTGATCCGTGCCCGGAGTTTGACCTGACACTGGCAGAACATCGGCGGCGGCGACTGGCGGAGCGCCAAACCCTACCCATGAACCAGGGGTGCTCCCACCCCTCACCCACCCTTCGGGCACCCTCTCCCCTCCTCGGAGGAGGGGAGAGGGACGGGGTGAGGGGTGCCTTCCCAGCAGATTGCGGCGCCACGCCGGGCGGCGAAACGGCTACCCCCGTGGAGGTAAAGGTCCTGTTCCTCGCCCTGTGCTCGCGCGACAAGGGCGTGCTCGACGCCGTCGAAGCCATCCGGTTGGCCAGCGAACTCGGGACCCGGCTGCCTCGCCCGTTGAAATTCCGGCTGCTGGTGGCGGGAACCTTCCCCACCTCGGACGTGGAGGCGGATTTCAAAAGCCGGCTCACCGATCCGGCCTTGGCCGCGTGCGTGAGCCACACCGGCTTCCTCGGGCCGGAGGCCAAGGCCGCCGCGTTGCGCGACAGCGACGTGTTCCTGTTCCCCAGCTACTTCGCCAACGAAGGCCAACCCCTGAACCTCATCGAGGCGATGGCGTTCGGCCTGCCCCTCGTTTCGACGCGCTGGCGGGGCATTCCCGAGATGCTGCCCGAAGGCTACGCCGGCCTCGTGGAACCGCGCGATCCGGCGGCCGCGGCGCGGGCGTTGATCGAAGTCGTCCAGAACGAGGATGGACTCCGGTTGCGCGACCGCTTCCGGGACCGTTTCCAACTCACGGCCCACCTGCAGACGCTGGCGGCGGCCTTGAAACTGAGCGGGCGGAACTAGCCGCACATTCCCCATTCCCCCGCCCCGGCGCTTCCGTCAAACTCCCCGGCTCCGGCATGAACGACGCCCGCGTCGAGGAACTGAAAGCGCTGCTGCCGCGGACCATGACGCACGACTGGGTGCGGCTCGGTTCGCGGCTCGTCCGCGTGCTGCGCGACCGTCTGCACGCCGAGCAGCATGACGCCCTCGTGGATCGCCTGCTCACCCAGGCCCGGCAATCGGCCGAACTGCGCGAGTTGCGCCGCTTGCACGTCCCGCCGGTCACTTACCCGCCGGACCTGCCAATCACCGCGCGCAAGGACGAGATCGTCGCCGCCATCCGCGCGCACCAGGTCGTCGTCATCGCGGGTGAAACCGGCTCCGGCAAAACCACGCAGATTCCCAAGATGTGCCTCGAGGCCGGTCTGGGCATCGAGGCGAAGGTCGGCTGCACCCAGCCGCGACGCGTAGCCGCGCTGTCCATCTCCCAGCGCATCGCCGAGGAGCTGAATGTCCGCTGGGGCCGCGAAGTGGGCTGCAAGATCCGGTTCGACGACCATTCGAGTTCCGAGACGTATCTGAAGCTGATGACGGACGGCATCCTGCTCGCCGAGACGCAGGGCGACCCGCTGTTGTCGGACTACAATGCGCTGATCATCGACGAGGCGCACGAGCGTTCGCTGAACATTGATTTCCTGCTCGGCTACCTGAAGGGCCTGCTCGCCCGCCGGCCCGACCTCAAGCTCGTCGTCACCTCCGCGACGATTGATACGCAGGCCTTCTCCCGGCACTTCGGCCACGCGCCGATCATCGAGGTGTCCGGCCGGATGTTCCCGGTGGACGTGATCTACGCGCCCTACGATCACGAGGCGGACACGGAGGAATGGGACAACGTAGGGCAGGCTGCCAGCCTGCCCGCCGACGAGCTGACCTTGCCCCTAAGTTCAGAGCAAAGCGGCAACGTCGCGACGCCACCCCCTCTCCCCGGGGGAGAGGGCCGGAGTGAGGGCGGGCTTCCCACCCGCAGCGCCATCTCTTCCGAAACACTCCAACTCACCGCCTCCATCCGCGCCGCGCTGCGCGCCGGCTCCGGTGAACTGACCTATGTGGACGCCGCGGTGCGGGCCGCGGAGACGATCCTTTACGAGTCCAGCTTCGGCGACGTGCTGATCTTCATGCCGGGCGAGCGCGACATCCGCGAGACCAGCGACCAACTGGAAGGCCGCTTCGGCCGCGAGGCGGAGATTGTGCCGCTGTTCGGCCGCCTAAGCGCCGGCGACCAGCAACGCGTGTTCGCGCCCTCATCGCGCCGCAAGCTCGTCATCGCGACCAACATCGCCGAAACGTCCCTGACCATTACCGGCATCCGCTACGTCGTGGACGCCGGCCTCGCGCGCATCAGCCGCTACGCGGCGCGCACCCGGACCAAACGCCTGCCGGTCGAACCCGTTTCGCAGAGCAGCGCCAACCAGCGCAAGGGCCGCGCCGGCCGCGTGCAGGACGGCGTCTGCGTGCGGCTGTATTCGGAGGAGGACTTCCAGGCGCGCCCGCCCTTCACGCAGCCGGAAATCCAGCGAGCGAACCTCGCCGAGGTCATCCTGCGCATGAAGGCGTTCCGGCTCGGCGACATCGAGACGTTCGCCTTCGTGCAGCCGCCCACGCCGGCCGCAATCCAGGCCGGTTACGCGCTGCTCCAGGAACTCGGTGCGCTCGATGGCGCCCGCGAACTGACGCCCCTCGGACGCGACCTTGCCCGCCTGCCGATTGATCCCACGCTGGGCCGGATGCTGCTCCAGGCGCAGCAGGAGCAGAGCACGCGCGAACTGCTCATCATCGCCGCCGGCCTCAGCATCCAGGACCCGCGCGAACGCCCGCTCGACCAGCGCGAAGCCGCCGATGTCGCGCACCGGCGCTTCAGCCATCCGCAGTCGGACTTCCTCACGCTGCTCAACGTGTGGAGCGCGGTTCACGACCAGTGGGAAGCGCTCCGCACGCAGGGCGCGCGCCGGAAGTTCTGCAAGCAGCACTTCCTCTCCTACCTGCGGATGCGCGAGTGGCAGGATCTCCACGCCCAACTCGAAGGCGCGCTGGAGAACGTCGGCGCCTTCCAAGACTCGGAGGGGCGGCTTTCCAGCCACCCTGGAGAGGCCAGGGACAAACAACTCCGCACGGACGAACAGCTTTACCAGGCCATCCACCGCTCCATTCTCGCCGGCCTGCTCGGACACGTTTCCACCCGCGAGGAGCGCAACCTCTACAAGGCCGGCGGCAACCGCCAGGTGACCATCTTTCCCGGCTCCGCGCTCTTTGAACGCGGCGAGAAGCCGACCAAGGGACGTCACAGCCGGCCCGAAAAGAATCCCGCGCCGGCGCCGAAGTCGAATCAGCCGCAGTGGCTGGTGGCCGGTGAACTGGTGGAAACCTCGCAGCTCTACGCGCGCACGGTCGCGGGGATTGATCCGCACTGGATCGTTCAGCTCGCGCCGCATCTCTGCCAGGTCAGCCACCAGCATCCGCACTGGAGCGCGAGCGCCGGCCGCGTGCTTGTGGAGGAAATAACGCGCTTCCAAGGGCTGGAGGTATTCCGACGCAAGGTCGCCTACGGAAACCTGAACCCCGACGACGCCACCGCGATTTTCATCCGCTCGGCGCTGGTGGAGGAGGATTTGGAACCGCCGGTCCGTGGCCGCGGCGGCGAAACCGAGGTTGAAAGTGGGAAGTCGGAAGCCGGAAGTCGGAGGTCGGAAGATCGGGGTGAAGGACAATCGGCCGTGACCGAACGCCGTCGCTCTGATTCATCACCTGAGCTTGCCTCAACCTCCGGGCTCGGCTTCCTCAGCCGCAACCGCCGCGTGCGCGAGAAGGTCGAAAGCTGGCAGACCCGGCTGCGCCGCCACGACCTCGGCGATCTCGATGACGCGCTCTTCAAATTCTACGCCGGCAAGCTCCGGCACATTTCGTCGCGTGACGAACTGCTTCGATGGCTGCGTGAACCGGGCCGGGCCGCTTCCCTGTGCGCTACCGAGGACGACCTCAGCGGTGGCCGCGACCTCGCGCTCGACACGCGCTCGTTTCCCGACGCGCTGGAGTTCGGCGGTCAGGCCGTGCCGCTCGCCTACGCCTATGCCCCCGGCGAGGAGCACGACGGCGTCACCATCCGGCTGCCGGTCACGCTGGCCGATGCCGTTTCACCGGCCCTGCTGGAATGGTCCGTGCCCGGGCTGCGGGCCGCGATGATGGACGAACTGCTGCGCTCGCTGCCCAAAGCCGTCCGGCGCGAGCTGCTGCCCATCGAACCCAAGGTGCAGGAGATCGTCCGCGACTTCCGTCCCGCCGGCGGGTCGTTCCATGACTCGTTGGGCCGGTTCCTGCGCGAACGGTATCAGGTCACCGTGCCGTCCGACGCGTGGCGGACCGACGGCGTGCCGGCCCACCTGCGCCCGCGCATCGAGCTGATCGGCAACGGCCCGAAACCCGTGGCTGCCGGCCGCGATTTCGGCGCGCTCAAGCAGCACCTCGCCCAGGTGAAGGTCACGCCGCCCACCGAATCGGCCGCGTGGAAACAGGCCGCCCGCCAGTGGCAACGCGACGGGCTCACGACCTTCTCGTGCGGCGATCTGCCGGAAAAAATCCCCGCCGGCGACCAGCACGGCCTGCCGGTTTTCGGTTTCCCCGGACTCCAGCTTGATGCGGCCGGTGTCGGCGTGCGGCTGTTCCCGTCCAGCGTTGCCGCCCGACGCGCGAGTCTGCCGGCGTGGCAACGGCTGGTGGAGCTTGCCCTGCAGAAGGACTTCGCGTGGCTCGAACGCGACCTGCGCGCCCTCGTCCGCTTCGAGGCGCTCGCGGCCGCCATCGGCGGTGGCGCCGAGTTGCAGGAAACCGCCCTGCTCAACCTGAAGCGGCAGGTCCTGCCAGCCGAACTCCCGTCCCGCCTGACGACCGCCAATTTCGACGAGGCGGTGGCCGCGGCCAAACGCCAGTTGCCGGGCCTCGCCGCCCAGTTGATCGACCGCGTCGGGCAGGTGCTCCAGTTCCGCCAGCAGGCCGCCCAGCGCGCCGGTGTCGGTGCCACCGCACCGGCCGCCAAAGCGGCCGCCCCGCTCAAGTCACTGAACCAGCTCAACAGTCTTGGAGCGCTGCTTGGCCCCGCTGCCGCCGCGGTCAAGCCCGCCGCCTCGTCCGGAACCGGATTCGCCGCGGAAGTGGATGCGCTGGTTCCGCGCCGGTTTCTGGCGGAGGTGCCGTTCGCCCAACTGCCGCACCTGCCGCGTTATCTCAAGGCGCTCATGCTGCGGATCGAGCGGGCGGCCAACAATCCTCCCAAGGAGGCCGAACGGGTCAAACTCGTCGCACCCTACGTCGCCGAGGTGAAGCGCCTGCGGGCCACGCCGCCCACCACGCCGGAAGGACAGCAGCTCGCGGATGAGTTCCGCTGGCTGGTCGAGGAATACAAGGTGTCGGTGTTCGCCCAGGAACTCGGCACCGCCAAGCCGGCCTCGCCCAAGCGGCTCGACGAACTGCTGGAGCGGCTGCGGGCGGCGACATAACGCGGCCCCATTGAATCAATGACAGACAATCCGCTCCCAGTCACCGACGACGGATGCAGAGGAGTCCTGCCAATCCGACCGATAGAAGCATTAGTATGCGTGGCTCCGGAACCGGGATGGTGATGGAAAACCAACTGAAGCCCGTCATGAAGGTATCCGAGGGCAGGAGGGGAAACTTGGGTTGGGTGTAACTAAAAACGGCCGAACTTCCAAAACCTGGCGTTGATGGCCAACGCAGTGGGGAAGCAGCGGCCGCCTCGAATGTTGAGAAACGATCATCCCAGACCTTAACCATCAGTTCCACACGCGAACCCGGCTCCACTCCTGCCAATGTTAGATTGCCGCCCTTCCAGGTTCCCGCGTCAGTTGTGTTTGGCCCGCCAAACGGAACCGGAGTGCCTACCGGAATCCCATTGCCGCCTTCGACCTTGAACAACTGGGCCACATAGCTGCGTTCCCCTTCTTGGACGACACCGTTGCGGACGCCCTGACCAGCAAGCGCGCCAAAAGATGCGTCAAACGTCACCAACCTGGCCGGGTCCAAACTGCCGTCCGGCAGACGAAACACATCGTTCCGAAAAGTAACCACCGAGTCGCCCGCTCGGGCCGTCAACAAGGTCGTCAGCAGCACAACAACTGCAATTACTGTCTTCATGGTATTGAAGGTTGTCTCTGGTCATGGAGCCAACCCTGACGATCCGAAAATGGAAGCCGGAAAACATGACCAGGATGTCGACGCTCTTGGGTGTTACTCGAATCGCACCGCCGATGGACACCTTCACTTTGCAGAATGGCGCCAGGCATGTCTCAAGCCCAAAGTTCCGGTTCCGCCTGCTCGACCACGAAACAAGGCCGCGAGCAGGTTGATTCCATCCTGTGCTCCCGCCCATGCTCACCGCGTGAAGCTGCTTTCCTGGAACGTCAACGGCCTGCGCGCGGTGCTGAAGAAGAACTTCCTCGAGTTCCTCGATGCGGAGGCACCGGACATCCTCTGCCTGCAGGAGACCAAGTGCACCCCGGATGACGTGGAACAGCTTTGGCCCACCAACTACTCGACCTTCTGGAACAGCGCGGAGAAGAAGGGCTACAGCGGCACCGCGATCTTCACCCGCACCAGGCCCCTCAAGGTAACCCAGGGCATCGGCCTCGCGGACCACGACCGAGAAGGCCGCGTGCTCACGGCGGAGTTCGCCGACTTCCACCTGGTGAACGTCTATGTGCCGAACTCGCAGCGCGAACTCACCCGGCTCGCCTACCGCCAGCAGTGGGACGCGGATTTCCTCCGCTACCTGAAGAAGCTGGAAAAGAAGAAGCCCGTGATCTGGTGCGGCGACCTGAATGTCGCCCACACGGAGATCGATCTCGCGAACCCGAAGTCGAACGTGAAGAACCACGGCTTCACCTCCGAGGAACGCGCCGGCTTCTCGGCCTTCGTGCAGGCCGGTTTCGTGGACACCTTCCGCGAGTTCGAACGCGGCGGCGGCCATTACACCTGGTGGAGCCCGATGGGCGGCGCCCGCGGCCGGAACGTGGGCTGGCGGATTGACTACTTCCTCCTGAGCCAGGCGCTCCGGCCCCGGCTGAAGTCGGCGTTCATCCAGCCCCAGGTGCTTGGTTCGGACCATTGCCCGGTCGGCATCACTATCGAGTGATTCCGAAACCGCGGCCTCGCCCTGCGACCGGCCGGGTCAATTC
This sequence comes from uncultured Verrucomicrobiota bacterium, assembly GCA_903910585.1. Taxonomy (GTDB): domain Bacteria; phylum Verrucomicrobiota; class Verrucomicrobiia; order Limisphaerales; family UBA9464; genus CAIWAH01. Next base: position 28,736 of record CAIWAH010000379.1, on the reverse strand, counting down.
CGCTTCATCAGGTCGAACCAGTAGCGGCTCACCGCAACCCGGTAGGCGGCGGACCAGAATGCGCTCACGGCAGCCGCGCCGAGGAGGAACCACCAGCCACCCGGCGCCGCAAAGCCCGCCACCAGCAGCCCGCCAGCCCCGAGGAAGCCGACAAGGTGGCCGCCGACCACCAGAAACGTTCCGAGGCGGAAGCGCTGGGTGTCGTTGGAACCGGTGGCGATCCGCGCGGTGAACATCAGGGGAGCCACGACGCAGCTCGCGAAGCACGCCCGCAAACCCAGATCCGCCCCCGCCAGCCAGGTGACTTCGCGGAGGTGGCCGGCGAGCGCGCCGAAGATCAGGGCCAGCGGCAGTGCCGCCAGCGCCCGGACCACGCTGACCTTGAGCAGCAGCCACAGCAGTTCGCCGCTGGTCCGCGGATAAGGCATCAGCGGGGACACTTCGAGTGAGCCCACCGGCGGAATGGCCAACCGGCCACCGGCGAATCCGGTGAACACCGGCAGGCACGCGAGTCCGCCGAGAATCCCGCCCGCGGGCAGCGCGGCCTCCAGCCAAAGCCAGCCCAGCACCCGGCCCACCAGCGTCAGGATGAGACCGCCCGCGAGCAGCATCGCCCCGGTCCTCCACGACCAGGTCCATGGTGGCGAACTGGCCCAGTCCCATTCGGCCAGCAGACGTTCCCGCGGCGTCCACCACCGCCACACCAGGCGCTCGATCCAGCCCCGGTCTGGACCGGAGGCGGGCAGCAGGAATTCGCGGCTGAGGATCCGTTCGGTGACTTCGGTCAGGCCGGTGTGACTGGGCCGGGTGTGCTGTTCGGCGATCGCCTCGCGGTCTTCCGCATCGCAATCGGCCGGTGGCTCGGCCGCGTAGTCCAGCAGCACGGCGTCACGAAACCGGTAGTGGGTGCGCGCCCACAGCAGCACGGCGGGAATCAACGTGAGCACTGCTCCGGCCGGGAGCAGCCACAGGGCGTCGCTCGCGTGCGACTCGCCCCCCAGCCAGCGATGGAGCGGTCCGATCACCCAGCCCGTCGGCAACAGTCCCGCCGCCGCGTCACCATACTGGTTGAGAAACTCCAGCAGCGCCCGTTTCAGGCCGACGGGCGCCACAAAGTTGCCCAACCAGACCACCACCAACCCTGTCCACAGGCCACTACGCACGGTGGCCGCATGGCGCCAACGCAGGGCCAGAATTCCCAACCCGGCGAAAAACACGCCCATGAAAACCCCGGCTACGGCGGCGCCCAGCGGCGAAATCTCCGTCGGCCGGACCCCCAGTCGCGCCACCAGTGCAAGAGCCATTCCCAGCGGGGGGAGAAACAGCAACTCCAGCAACCCGCGGCGCAGATGGCGGCGGAACGCCCATTCCCGCGACACCGGCAGCAGGGACATCGCGAGCAGATCCGGACTCTGGTAAAGGAGCTTCGCCAGCCGTTGGTGGACATCGAAGCAAAGCACCAGGGCAAGCAGCGACAGCGTGAACCGTTTGCCACCGCCGGACAGAACATCTCCCAGGGCGACTCCCGCCGTGACGAACAGTGCTGCCATCATCGTCACGCCCACGGAGCGAATGGCCCGACGCAGCCGCGGCCACACACCGGCACGCCGGCCGGCCCCCGCCGCCCGGGCCGCCGCCTCCAGACGCCGGCAAAACTCCCGGTCCGCAGCGTTCATCGCGGCTCCTCCCGCAACTGCGCGAAGAGACGTTCGAGGATGTCGTCGGCGCCGCCCGACTGCTGGCGGAGCTCGGCCAGCGTGGCAAAGGCCCGCACCTCGCCCTCGTGCAGCAGGCAGACGCGGTCACTGAACCGTTCCACGACATCGAGCACCTGGGTCGTGTAGATCACCGTCCGCCCGCGGCTGACGGCATCGCGCGTGTGACGCCGAAAGGCGCTGAGGCCGTGCGGATCCATGCCCGACGCGAGCGGTTCATCCAGCAGCCACAGCTCTGGATCCGCCGCGATGAGCGCGGTCAGGGCGGCCTTGTAGATCTGCCCCCGCGACAGCGTTCCGACCGGCGCCTCCGCCAAGGTCAGCAGGTCAAAGTCGCGCAGGAGTTCCACCACCCGGGCCTCCACACCCGGCCGGTCGGCACCGTAGAGCCGGAGGATCAGGCCCACGTTGCGGAGCACCGAATCGTCGAGAAACAGCGCCGGGAAATCGGGCAGGAAAAAATAACGCTGCCGCTGGGCCAGGTCCTCGCGCCGCATCGGCTCATGATCGAAGCTGATTTCCCCGGAGTCCGGCGCGGCGATGCCGGCGAGCAGCCGGAGGAACGTGGTCTTGCCGGCACCGTTGGCACCGAGCACCGCCACCAGTTGCCCCGGTTGCAGGGCCAGGGAAACGCGATCCAGCGCCCGGACCGATCCGTAGCGTTTGGTCACCGACTGGAATTCGACGAGCACGGGGGGATTCCTGAACCAAAGCCACCGGTTCGGCCAAGGATTTTGCGGATGCATCCGGTCCGCCGGCCGCCGCTCGACGGGGAGGATTCCGTCAACGATGGTCGGCCCGGTCTCTACCGCCGCATGCATCCCGTTCACGAATCTGCCGGAGCCGATCCGGCACGTCCCCAGGTCTTCCGCGCTCGCGGGCTGACGAAGGTCTATGGCAGCGGCGAAGCCGAGGTGCATGCGCTGGCAGGCGTCGATCTCGAGCTCCACGCCGGCGAGCTGATCGTGCTGCTCGGGCCGTCGGGCAGCGGCAAGACCACGCTGCTCAACCAGCTCGGCGGCCTCGATGGGCCGACCGCGGGCGAGCTGTGGTATCGCGACATCGACCTCACCCACGCCGACGAGGCGGCCTTGACCCATTACCGGCGTGATTCCGTGGGGTTCATCTTCCAGTTCTACAACCTCATCCCCAGCCTGACCGCCCGCGAGAACGTGGCGCTCATCACCGAGATAGCCCGCGATCCCATGACCCCGGAGGCGGCCTTGGACATGGTCGGCCTGAGCCCGCGCATAGACCATTTTCCCGCGCAGCTTTCCGGCGGTGAACAGCAGCGGGTCGCCATCGCCCGCGCCATCGCCAAGCGGCCCGAGGTGCTGCTGTGTGACGAGCCCACCGGCGCCCTTGATGTGCGCACGGGCATCGTGGTGCTGGAAGCCATTGAGCGAGTGAACCGCGAGCTGGGCACGCTCACCGTCATCATCACGCACAACGCGGTCATGGCGGACATGGCCGACCGCGTGATCCATTTCTCGGACGGCCGCGTGCAGCGCATCCATGCGAATGCGCGCCGGGCCCGGCCTGACAGCCTTCACTGGTGATGCTCGCCCAGCTCGACCGCAAACTCTGGCGCGACCTGTCCCGGATGAAGGGGCAGGCGCTGGCGGTCGCGCTCGTGATGGCCTGCGGGCTGGCGATGCTCATCATGGCGCGGAGCCTGATCTACTCGCTGGAGTCCACGAGCGACGCCTACTACCGCGCGCACCGCTTCGCCGAGGTCTTCGCCCAGCTCAAGCGGGCGCCGCTCGGACTGCTGGACCGCGTGCGGGCCATTCCCGGAGTGGCGCTGGTGCAGGGCGGCCTGTCGGTGCAGGTCACGCTGGACATCCCGGGCCTCGACGAGCCGGCCTCGGGCAACGTCCGTTCGCTGCCGGAGGATGGCGAGCCGGAGCTGAACCGCCTCTTCCTGCGCCGCGGCCAGTGGTTCCGCCCGGGCGGCAAGCGCGAGGTGCTGGTGAGCGAGGCGTTCGCGGAGGCCAACCGCCTCGAACCCGGCGACAGCATTGCCCTGCTGCTCAACGGCCGCCGGCAGACTTTTCGCATCGCGGGCATCGTGCTTTCCCCGGAATTCATCTTTGAGTCGCGCCCCGGGGCCGCCCTGCCGGACAACCGCAGCTACGGGATCTTCTGGCTGCCCTACGAGGAGCTCGCCCATGCCTTCGACCTTTACGGCGCCTTCAATTCGCTCGCGCTCACACTGGCGGCAGATGCCAGCGAACGGGCGGTGATCGCCGCTTTGGACAGCCTGCTCGAACCCTACGGCGGACGCGGTGCCCACGGCCGGGCGGATCACCCGTCGCACATCCGCGTGCGCGACGAGATCGGCGTGCTCCGGACGCTGTCGGTCGCGTTCCCGGTTGTATTCCTGAGCGTGGCGGCGTTCATGGTGAACGCGGTGCTCGCCCGCCTGCTGAACCTGCAGCGCGAACAGATCGCGATCCTGAAGGCGTTCGGCTTCGGCAACCGGCAGATCGTCGCCCATTACCTCAAGTTCGCCCTCGTCATGGTCGCCGCCGGCACGGTCTTCGGGGCCGTCGGCGGCAACCTGCTCGGCCGGCAGCTCGTCGTGATGTATCGGATGTGGTTCCGGTTCCCGGACCTGCACTTCATCCCGGACCGGAGCGCGTTCGTGCTCGCGCTCGCGGTCAGCGCGTTTGCCGCCGTCGCGGGCGTGTTCAGCGCGGTGCGCCGGGCGGCCCAGTTGCCGCCGGCGGAGGCCATGCGGCCGGAACCGCCGGCGCGCTACCGGCCGGCCGTGCTGGAACGCACCGGCATCGCCCGCTTCCTGTCGCACTCGTTCCGCATCGCCGTGCGCAACCTCGAACGCCGGCCCATGCAGGCGCTGTTCACCGTCGCCGGCCTGGCGCTCGCCACGGGCATCATGATCGTGCCGAACTGTTTTCGTGACAGCGTCGCCGTGGTGCTGGGATTCCAGTGGGATGTCACCCAGCGGCAGGACATCAGCGTGGGCCTCATCGAGCCGCAGGACCGCCGGGCCCGCGACGCCTTCGCGCATCTGCCCGGCGTGCAGACTGTCGAACCGTTTCGCAATGCCGTCGCGCGCCTGCGTTTCGGCCACCGCTCGCGCCAGATCGCCCTGCAGGGTCTCACTCGCACCGGCGACCACACGCGGATCATCGCGCCAGGCACCCGGGAGATTGCCCCGCCCGAACATGGCGTGGTGCTGTCCCAGAAGCTCGCCGAGGTGCTCGGGGCCCGGATCGGCGACCGCCTTCGTATTGAGGTCCTCGAAGGCCGCCGGCTGAGCGCGGACGTGCCGCTGGTCGGCGTGGCCGACGACATGGCCGGCCTCAACGCCTACCTTTCCCTCACCGCGCTCAACCGCCTGCTGGGCGAAGGCGACCTCGTCAGCGGCGCCAGCTTCACGGTGGATCCGGACCGGCGAACGGACTTTCTCCGGGCACTGAAGACCGTGCCGCGCGTCGGCTGGGTCGCCATCAAGGAATCGCTCCGGCAGAACTTCGAGCAGACCACCGCCGCGAGCATCAACCTGATCCAGACGATCTACCTGACGTTTGCCACCGTGGTGGCGTTCGGAGTCGTGTATAACAATGCCCGCATCTCGCTGGCGGAACGCTCCCGCGAACTGGCCACGCTGCGGGTGATCGGCTTTTCCCAGCGCGAAGTCGCCGCGGTGCTGGTCACCGAACTCGTCATCCTCGCGCTGCTCGCGGTGCCGTGCGGCCTGCTGCTTGGCACGGGCTTCGCCACCGCCATTGTCACGCAGGTGAACACCGAGACCGTGCGCCTGCCGCTCGTGCTCACGGCCCACAACTACGCCTTCGCCGTCTTGGTCGTGGCCATCGCCTCGACGATTTCCGGCTTCCTCGTGCTGCGCCGGCTCAACCAACTGAACCTCGTCAGCGCCCTGCGCGCGCCGGAATGAAAGCCAGGATCCAACCGCGCCGATCGCAACCGTGGGCAGGCTGCCCCGCAACCTGCGGAGTTGAACGTGGGCCACGGCTCTCAACGTTCACAGGGCTGGCGGAAATCTCGGCGGCTCTTAGTTTCACTCGGCCCCATCGCGGCCCGTGTTCAGGCAGGTTGTCTGTGCGTAGCGCTGTCTTCCCATTCCCCCTCTCCCCGGGGGAGAGATTCCACGAGTCGTTCAGGCTAGCGATTTGCGCCCCTGAACCTGAAGGGGACGCACCCCTCACCCCTTCCCTCTCCCCTCCTCGGAGGAGGGGAGAGGGTGCCCGAAGGGCGGGTGAGGGGTGGGCGGACGCCCCTAGGTTCATGGGTAGGGAAGCAGTGAGGGCAGGCTCGCTTCCAACTAAGCCGTCCGCCAACCGACCATCAACCGGCCGTCGCCCGGCATCGCGCCGCGTGAGCTTTTTGCTTCGTTCATTTCGCGCCTCTCGGCGCAGCGGACAGGCTGGCAGCCTGTCCTGCCGTAACTGCCCGGCCACTTACTGACGCGAGAACCGGACTTGCCTGAACCCCTTTCCATGAACGCTCCAGCCGCTCCCGCTCCTGCTCCCGCCCGCCCGCCGAAGAAAGGACCCGGCGCGCGCCGCTTCCTGCCCTGGTTCGGCGCCCTGTTGCTAATCCTGCTGATCGGCGCCGGCCTGTGGCCCAAGCCAGCGACCGTCGAAACCGCCCGCGTCACCACCGGCCTGCTGCGGGTCACCCTCAATGAGGAGGGCAAAACCCGTATCCGCCAGCGCTTCGTCGTCGCCGCGCCGGTGGCGGGAGAGCTCCGGCGGATTCCGTGGAAGGTCGGCGCCGACGTGGTCGCCCGCGAAACCGTCCTGGCCGTGATCGAACCGGTGCGCCCCACGCTGCTCGATCCCCGCGCCCGCGCCCTGGCGGAAGCCCGCCGCGAGGTCGCCCGCGCCACGCTGGCCCGGGCCCGGGAAGCCCACCGGTTCGCCGCCAATGACCTGAAACGCTTTGAACAGCTCAGCTCCGGCAAAGTGGTCACGCCGCAGGAACTCGAAGGCGTGCAATGGCGCGAAACCAGCGCCGCCAAGGAACTGGCGGTCGCCGAAAGTTCGTTGAAACAGGCCGAGGCCGAGCTGCGTGAATTCGACGCCCCGACGGGTGGCGCCTCCGAGCCGGTCGAGGTGCGGGCCCCGATTTCGGGCCGTGTGCTGCGGGTGTTCCAGGAAAGTTCCCGCACCGTCGCCGCCGGCACGCCCCTGATCGAGCTGGGCGATCCCACCGACCTGGAGGCGGTGATCGAAGTGCTCTCGCGCGACGGCGCCGCCCTGGTTCCCGGAACCAAGGTCGAACTTGAACAGTGGGGTGGTCCACAACCGTTGCTCGGTCAGGTGCGGTTGGTGGAGCCGGCCGCGTTCACCAAGGTCTCCGCGCTCGGCGTCGAGGAACAGCGCGTCAACGTGGTCGTGGACCTCGTCACGCCGGCGGCGGAACGGAAAAGCCTGGGCGACAATTTTCGCGTTGAAGGCCGCATCCTCCTCTGGGAGGACGCCCGGGCACTGAAGGTTCCTTCCGGGGCCCTGTTCCGCCGCAACGGGGCCTGGGCCGCCTTTGTGTGCGCGGGCGAATCGGTGCAGATCCGCCCCGTGGAGGTCGGCCGCACCAGCGGACCTGAAACGCAGATTCTGTCCGGCCTGAAGGAAGGCGACGAGGTGGTGCTCTATCCCGGCGACCGCCTGAAGGATGGCCAACGCATCCGTCGGGCCGTCATCGCCTCCGAGAAGTAGGCGGCCGCCCCAAAGTGCTGCCGGCAGCTTGCTGGCAGCGGCGGCACCGGTCGGCCACGAATCCGAACCCGGCTGCCGGATCGGGCCGGTGACTTTGGGCGAAAACCCACTCCGGGCCCGGTGGCCTGCGGCCAGAGCTGAAGCCCGCCCTGCCCGTTCACCGGGGCAGTCCGCACCGTTTCACGGGGCCTGCCGGCAAGATGCCGGCAGCACTTTGGCAACACCCCGTCAGCGCCCCAAGCCTCTGCCCGTTGAGCGCTGTGAACAAATACGCTCCGAGCCGCTCTTGGCCCGAATCGGGTCTTGAATCGCGGGGCCCTTCCCCGCCTACGGTTGTCCATGCTTCCCACGTTCAGGAATCTGGTTTCATGGAGCGCCGTCGGGCTGCTGGCCGGCGCGTTTTCCCCGCAACTTCACGCCGCCGCCTCGTGGATCTGGGCCGAGGGCCCCGGCAGCGACAACGCCGCGAACTTCCGCCGCGCCTTCGAGGTGCCGGAAGGCCTGCGCGACGCCACGCTGTTCCTCACCTGTGACAATGGCGCAAAGGTGTTCCTCGACGGCAAGGCGGTCCTGACCAATGCCGACTGGAACCAGCCGGTGAAGCTCAGCCTGACGAAGCACCTTTCGCCCGGCCGCCATGAGTTCCGGGTCGAGGGCCGCAACGAGGGCAGCGTGGCCGGCTTGGTCGCGCGCCTGCGCCTGAAGACCGGCGACGGCAAGGAATCCTTCCTCGAAACCGACGCCTCGTGGGAGGCCACGGTGCCCGGCCGCAATGACTGGAAGCCCGCCAAGGTCGTCGGCCAATACGGCGACGCGCCGTGGGGTGAGGCGCTGGCCGAAGCCGGCGCTCCGTCCGGACCGGCCCGGGCCACGCCGGTGGAAGAGATCCAGGTGCGCCCGGGTTTCCGGGTCGAACTCATCCATGCGGTGCCCAAGTCCGAGGAAGGTTCCTGGGTCAGCATGACCGTGGACCCAAAGGGCCGCCTCATCGCGTGCGACCAGGGCGGCGGGATGTTCCGGCTCACGCTTCCGGCTCCCGGCGGCACGGCGGCGATCGAGAAGCTCACCAACTCGGTCGGCGGCGCCCACGGCCTGCTTTACGCCTTCGACAGCCTCTACGTGATGGTCAACGAGCAGGGCGGCCGCCAGGGCCTCTGGCGCCTGCGCGATACGGACGGCGATGACCGTTTCGACGAGGAGAAGTTCCTGCGCAAGATCGAGGGCGGCGGCGAACACGGCCCGCACGGCATCGTGCTGTCGCCCGACGGCAAGTCGCTCTACATGGCGATCGGCAACCACACCAAGCTGCCCGATCACATGGAGCTTTCCCGGCCGGCCCGCGCCTGGGATGAGGATCAGATCGTCACGCGGCTCTGGGATGCCAACGGGCATGCCCGCGGCGTGCTCGCGCCCGGCGGCTACATCTGCCGCACCGATCCCGACGGCAAGACCTTCGAGCTGGTGAGCTACGGCTACCGCAACGAATACGACCTCGCCTTCAACGCGTGGGGCGACCTCTTCACCTACGACTCCGACATGGAATGGGACGCCGGCATGCCGTGGTATCGGCCGACCCGCGTCTCGATGGCACCCAGCGGCAGCGACCTGGGCTGGCGGTCCGGCGCCGGCAAATGGCCGACCTACTATCCCGACAGCCTGCCTGCACTTGCGGACATCGGCCCGGGCAGTCCCACGGGCGTTGTGTCCGGCCAGGGCGCGAAGTTCCCGGCGCGCTACCAGCACGCGATCTTTGCCAACGATTGGACCTACGGGACCATGTATGCGATCCACCTCGTCCCGGAAGGTGCCGGCTACCGCGCGGAGAAGGAGGAATTCCTAAGCGGCCGTCCCCTGCCCCTTACCGATCTGCTGATTCATCCGCAGGATGGCGCGATGTATTTCGCCATCGGCGGCCGGGGCACCCAGTCGGCCGTTTACCGCGTCACCTACACGGGCATGTCGAGCACCGACCCTGTCCCGGCTCCGCCGCTGAGCGCCGATCACAAGCTGCGCCATGAACTGGAAGCCCTGCACAACGACGGCACCGGCCCCGAGGCCATCGCGAAGGCGTGGCCGCACCTCGGCAGCGAAGACCGCTGGATCCGTTACGCCGCCCGGGTGGCCGTGGAACGTCAGCCAGTAACCGCTTGGGCGGACCGGTTGTCCGCCGAAACGCGTCCCTGGGCCGTCATTGAAGGCGGCCTCGCGCTGGCGCGGGTCGGCGGTGCCGAACATCGCGACCGGATTCTCACGCAGCTCAACCGGCTGGACTTCAAGTCGCTCAACGAGGCCGGCCGGCTCGCCACCGTGCGCGCCTACCAGGTGACATTGATCCGGCGCGGTCTGCCCGAAGGCGATTTGCTCAAGGCCACCGTCCGCCGGCTGGACGCCGAACTCCCCTCCGGCAGCCGGGCGTTGAACCGGGAACTCACCGGCACGCTCATCCGACTCGGCGCCCCCGGCGTCGTGCCCAAGGCCGTTTCCCTCATGCTCACGGCCAACGACGCGGACCTGCGCTACGCCAGCGACGCCCTGCTGGAGCGCAACCGCGGTTACGGCAGCGCCTTCGCCCAGACCGCCAGCAGCCGGCCCAACCAGGAACAGATCGCCTACGCTTACCTCCTGCGCGAGGCCAAGGCCGGCTGGACCCCGGCGCTGCGCAAGGCGTTCTTCGCCTGGTTCCCCCGCACCGCGCCGTGGCAGGGCGGCAACAGCTTCCGCGGCTTCCTCGACAACATCCGCAAGGACGCCCTCGCCACGGTCACGGATGCTGCCGAACGCGCCGCGCTCGAAACCCTGGCCACCGCCAAGCCCGCCGGTTCGGACCCGCAGTTCGCCGCGCCCAAGGGACCCGGCCGGGCCTACTCGACCGACGAGGCCGCCGAACTGGCCGCCGGCAAGCTCCGCGGCCGCAACTTCCAACAGGGCCGCGCCATGTTCCACTCGACCGGCTGCGCCGCCTGCCATCGCTTCGACGGGGCCGGCGGCGGCGTGGGACCGGACCTCACCGGCGTCGCCTCCCGCTACACCCTGCGCGACCTGGTGGAGAACATCGTCGAACCCTCGAAGGTGATCTCGGACCAATACGGCTCGGAGGAAATCGAGCTCGCCGACGGTTCCACGCTCGTGGGCCGCGCCTACGTGGACAACGGCAAGCTCGTCGTCACCGCCGACCCGCGGAACCCCGATGAGGCGAGTTCGGTGGCCCTGACCGAAGTGAAGGCGCGGAAGCCCTATCCGGTATCGCTGATGCCGGCCGGCCTGATCAACGCGCTGAACGCCGAGGAACTCCGCGACCTGCTCGCCTACCTGCAATCCGGCGGCGATCCCAAACACGCGGTGTTCCAGCCGTAGGCGCCAAGCACGGCGAACATTTTCAGGAACTCGGCGGCGGGGAGTCTGTGGGGCTCCCCGCCGTTTTCGTCTGGCAGACAGAGCTGAGCTTGGTCGCGAGCAACGATTTAGCCCGAACGCCGAAGCTGAAGCTCCGCAGGAGCGGGACAAGCGAGCCCAGGGCAACGCCCTGGGTAGGCAAGTGCGTAGGAGCCCCAAGCCCTGAAAGGGCGGGACAAATGGGGTCGCCCTTTCAGGGCTGCCCCGGATCCGGTCCAGCTACCCAGGGCGCTGCCCTGGGCTGACTTGTCGCCGGCCGTTGGCCTGGCCCGTGACGCTAGTGCGACATTTCACTCCGGCGTTCGGGTTCGGAGCGTTCATTCGCAGCGCACCAAAATCGCTTCGGCAGTTTGATCGTCGACAAACACGTCAAAGCAACTGCCCGGATACTGATACTCTGCGTCTCGCTCGAAACTCACCACCCAAGTCGGTGTCCCGCGCCGAACTTTGAAGGTGACCTTGGGCGACCTGTAGTCGCGCAGACGAATGCCATCACGCTTGGCACACTGCCGCGCGAGCCGAGTGACTTCCGCCTCGCTCAACCGGGCACCCGAGAACGTGTGGCCAGCGATTTCCGGATCTCCAGACGAGTTGGGTTTGCCCGCCGGACTTGCCGGATGCGTGCACGCACTGGCGAGGAGCACCAGCAGCATTGCAAGCCCGAGAATTCGCGGCGCAGTGCTCACAGACTGATTGTCGTTGGCGATGGACACGACCGGAACCGGCGCCACTCGCTCACTTCGCCGGCGGCGTCGCTGGCTGGCTGCCGGACTGCTCGATTACCGGCGTCTGCTTGAAGAGCTGCAGGAACAGCGGCAGGCGCCGGACGTCGAAGAACGAGACGTAGGCCATGAACGACAGCAGCAGCACCGCGAACGCCGTCGTCGCCCATTCCTGGAACCGCACGCTCACCCGGCGGCGCATCACGATTTCGTAGAGCGCCATCGTGATGTGCCCGCCGTCGAGCACGGGCAGCGGCAGGAGGTTCAGCAGCGCGAGGTTGATGTTCAGCATCACCATGAAGCCGAGCGCGAGGCGGAAGTCGGTGTTCACGTCCACCGCCAGCTTGCCGAGGATGCCCGCCGGACCGCTCATGTCCTTCGGGGTCACGCCGGTCTGGGCCGGATGGAACAGCGCCCAGAAGGTCTTGCCCATCATCCGCAGCACGCCGCTGATCTGCTCCGCGGGCGTCGGGCCGGGCCGCTGGAGTTCGTAGTGGCCGCCGGCAAAGCCGATGCCGATCCGGCCGCGCTTCGTCTCCGGATCATAGACGGGCGTGACCTTCAGGGTGAGCGTCTGGCCGCCGCGCTCGATCACAATCTCGCAGGCGCGGCCCTGGCCGCGGTTCACGATCTCGGTGAGGTGCTCCTGGTTGAGCACGTAGATGCCGTCAAAGGACAGAATCTTGTCGCCGGTCTGCAGGCCGATGCCCGCGGCGGGCATGTTCGGCTGGACGATGCCGACGATCGGCCGTTCCTGCGGCTCGAGATCGAGATACTTGAGCCCGAGCGTCTCGGACTTCTTGGTCGGGATGCTGACCGTGAACCGTTCCGAGTCCCGCGCGACGGTGACCGGCACGACGTTGGTGAGTGCGGTGACGACCTCGAGGTTGATCTCCTGCCACGACTTCACCGGGTGACCGTTGACCGCGACGATGCGGTCCCCGCTCTTCAGCCCCAGCTTGCCCTCCACGGAATCCGGCAGCACCCGGCCGATGATGGACGGATTGACCGGCACCGGCAGGCCGATCGCCCAGACGAGCGACGCAATGAGCAGGGCAAAGGCGACGTTCATCAGCGGTCCGGCGACCGCGACGAGAATCTTGGTCAACGGTGAGATCGGCGGCACCTCGGCGGCGGCCTTCCCCTCGATCGCCTCCGACGTGATCATTTGCGGCAGTTTCACGAAGCCGCCCGCGGGGATCCAGCGCAGGGCCCACTCGACGCCGTGCTTGTCGCGCCAGCTCACGATCTTCGGGCCGAAGCCGATCGAGAAGCCGTCGATCTTCATGCCGCGCCGCCGGGCCATCCAGAAATGGCCGTATTCGTGCACGAAGATGCTGGCACCAAACAGCACCAGCACCGCGATGCCGGTGTAGATCACGTTGAGGACGGACTCCATGAAAGCGGGGCAAGCTACGGTCGCCCGCGCGCTCTGGCAACGGACGACGCGGAACGTTCAATCGGAGGGGCGCCACCGGCCGGAACCGCCCCCTGCCGCAAACGGAATGGAACCCCGCGCCGCGGCTAGGCGGAAAGGACTTCGACCAGATACCGCAGCTCGGCATCCACCTCGGCGAAGGCCGGCACCGTCTGGGCGATCTCCGCGCGCACCAGTTCGCGGAAGCGCCGGCGCAGGCGGTGCACGGCCACCTTGAGCGCGCCTTCGCTCCAGCCGAGTTGGGCAGCTATATCCGCCTGCGCCGCAGCCGCGCCGACCAGCCACGGTTTCAGCCGTTCAAACTGATCGGCCTTGCCCGCGGCGGCCTGCTCCGCCGCCAGGGTGCCGAGCGCCCGGTCCATGATGGCCAGCGCCCACTGGCGGTCGAACCACGCCTCGGAAGACGCCGGTTCCGGCGCGGCAAGTTCCCGGCCGGGCGACGTGTCGGAGGCTTCCGGCAACGGTTCATGCATGGCCCCGCCACCGCGTTTGGCGGCCCGCTCGCGGACGTGCTGATCGCCGAGAAAGTGCTTCAATGCGCCCAGCAGGAACGACCGGAAACGTCCCCGGGCCGGGTCCGCCGTGGCGAAGCCGTCGCGCGCCAGCAGCCGGGCGAAGAATTCCTGGGTCAGCTCGCGGGCCGTGTCCTCGCTCCGCCCCTCGCGCTGGAGGAAGCGGAACACGGGTTGGTAATAGGCCCCGCACAGCTCGCTCAATGCCGCCTGCGCCGCCGGCGAACCGCCCCGGGCTTCGAGGACCAGCGTCCAGCGGGTGGGGGCGAAGCTGTTGGCATCACTGGTCATGGCTTGGGGATCCCGGCACCGGAGCCCGTCATCGCTTCCTGCGGCCCGACATCCACGCTGATGCCCCAGCCGAACGTTGAATCCGGACTGGTGACGCCATGCCCCTTCACAAAGGACGGCAAGAACGGCCACCAGCGGTTGAACGTGCCGGCGGTTGGACTCAACCGTGTCTCCGCTGACGGTTGGAGAGCGGTCACGTTGGTGCCCAAGTTGACGCGGACGGGCCCCAGCAGCCTCTCGTCTCGTGCGCCGGTGACCACCAGTTCCCAGTCACAGGGTGAATCCAGCCGGCGCAGGCGCCAATGGAGCACGGTGGGCTCACTCAGCAATCCCGGTAACAGCGACATGCCGGCACCAGGCAGAGACGTGGACCGGCCGTTGATCCAAACGACAGTTCGGAGGGCCGTCGCCTGTCCTTGGGGAAGCTGGAGTTCCAGGCGCGATACCATTTCCGCTTCCTGGGCCTCTGCGGACGGCGAATCGATGGCCAAATTCAGATCCATCGAAACGCCCCAGGTCGGATTCGCCGGCCCGGGGCCGCCGGCCGCGACCTGCTGCGCCTCGGCTTCCGGCAGGAACAGCCAGCGCCGCAGGCGGTCGCCGGGATTCAGCTGCACCGCGGTCCCGTGAGGGGCGGCCGCCCGCAGTGGCACCGTCAGCGGGATGCCGGAGTCCGTCCACTGTTCACCCATTATGCCGTCGGGCTCGTAATCCGATACGTCCCAAGTCTGGCCGTCGCCGCCGGGACGCACCGCGCGGGTGATGAACTGCTGGAAGGGAACGTTGGTGGCGAAGATGAGTTCCCCGGGCGACCACGCGCCCTCGGACAATGGCCGCGGCACACCGTTGCTCCAGCAGTTCACGGTGAACTGCACCCGCGTTTGCGCCGGCGAATTCACCTGCAGCCAGGCCCGGTCGCCGCCGGGAGGGATTTGGGGAATGGCCGCGGGCTGTCCCCGGTCGTCCACAACCGCCACGGAACCGGACCGCAGCAGCCGCAGAATCCCGAAGCCCAGCATGAGGCATATCGCCACCCGACCGGCCAGCCTGACCCCGGCCCCAGAGGAGGGCAGACCGCACGCGGACCGCACTTCGGTGCGTTGGAGGACCACCAGTCCGGCGAAGAAGGCACCGAGCTGCAGCAGCCCGATGATCATGGTGGCAACCGGATCGTTCGTCACTCCCGGCACCCCGATGCCGGAGCCGGGAAAGCCGTCGCGCCGCAGCAGCCAGGCGAGGCCCAGCGCCCACGCCATCACGCTGGCGAACAATCCCACCCAGTTCGTAAGCAGCGCGAGCCGGCGGACCCAGCCGTTCGCCGACCACAGCGCCCAGCCGGTCAGCAGGAGCAGGCTGCCCAAATTGAAGCTACGCACGGGCGTGCCGAGTGAAACCAAGGTGGGCAGGAACGCCAGTCCTCCAACGGCGAAGAACCACCCCGCCAGCCGACGCATCGCCGGCGGCACCGGTGGCCGGGGTGACCGGGAATCAAAGGGGCGGCGGCCCGAGTCCAGGACGCCGCGCGCCCAGAGGGTCGCCCCGATGGGCACCAGCGAACCCAGAAGCAGCGCCGCGAATTGGATGATTCGCAGGCCCGGGCTCTGGAGCAGCCGCATCAGCCACTCCGCATCGGGGTGCTGCGTCCGCGCGTCCCAGACGGCATTGCCCAATCCCAGCCCGCCCGCCGCCGCCTCGCCGATGGCCAGACCTCCAGCGGCATTCCCGCCGATCGCGAGGCCGCCCAACGCCAGCAGCAGGCCGAGACTCACCCCGCCCACGCTGATTCCCCCGGCCGCCAGCCCGCCGACCGCGAGCACCCCCGCGCCCAACCCGCCCACCGCCAGCCCGCCCAAGGCGAGACCGCCAATTGCCACGAGGCCACAGGCCTGACCACCGATGGCCAGTGCGCCCACGGCCCGGCTGCCAATGGCGATGATCCCCCGCGCGACCCGCGGCCGTCCCGTCGCCGGATCGCGGCCGAAGGCGATGTGCAGCACTGGCCGGCCGAACAGCGTCCGCGGGGACCGGTATTCGCCGTCCGCGGTCCGCATCCACTGCTTGGCAGAAGTCACCCGGAGCGAATTGGGTCCGGCGGACGCTGCCGGTGCGGGCGCCTGCGCCACCGTCTCCACCTGCGTCTTCACGTCGCCGGCGGACTGCTGACGCAGCTCCCGTTCCTTGGCGAGGGCGCGCATCACGATGTCATCCACGCGGGCGTCGAGGGCGGCCTTCGCCGACGGCGGGGCGAACCGGCCCAGCGGCAGTTCACCCGTCAGCAGTTCGTAGAACACGACGCCCAGCGAATAGATGTCCGCCCGGTGATCCACCGCGGACGGCTGTTCGATCTGTTCCGGCGCCATGTAGGTCGGCGTGCCCAGCCGCGCGCCGCTGAGCGTGAGCGTGAGGTCCGGCGCGTCCTCGCCCACGAGCTTGGCGATGCCGAAGTCGGCGATCTTCACGCGTCCGTGGGCGTCGAGCAGGATGTTCTCCGGCTTGATGTCGCGGTGCAGGACGCCCTGCTCGTGGGCGAACTGGAGCGCCTCGCAGATCTTGGGCACCACGCCAAGCGCCGCCGCCGGCGAGAAGCGTCCGGCCTGCATCGCCTGACGCAGGTTCACGCCGTCCACGAACTCCATGAGCAGGTAACAGAAGCCCGCGCTCACCCCGAAGTCGTAAACCGCCACGATGCCCGGGTGGTTCAGCCGGGCGAGCGCGCGGGCCTCGCGGTGGAAGCGTTCGGCGAAATGCGGATCGGCGCCCAATTCCAGCGGCAGCAGCTTGAGCGCGACGGTGCGGTCCAGCTTCGCCTGCCGCGCCTTGTAAACGTAACCCATGCCGCCGCGGCCGATCAGCTCGACAATCTCCAGGTGCGGGAAGGCGGCCCGCAGGGCGTCCGGCGACGGCGGCTCGGTGCGCGGCATCGGCCGGCCGGCATCGGCCACGGTGGCGGCCCCCAGGAGCACGCAGCGCGGGCAAAGGCCCTGCGGCGCATCCGCCGGGATGGCGGCGCCACATTGGGGACATTTCGGGACGGACGGTTCCGAGTTCATGCACCCGCTTCCTGAGGAGGCTGTGCGGCGAGGTTACAGGGAAACGTCGGGGGGAGGCGACCGTTGGCGACCGGATTTCCCCTTGGAGCGCCGGCATCCTGCCGGCCCTGGGCGCACGGCGACGCCCATGCCCAAGTCAACCGGCCGGCGGGACGCCGGCGCTCCCAGGATGGCGGAAGCGGGCGCTGCTCCACGGCCAGTCAGTCTTCAGCGTGGCCAACCCCGCCTTGACTGGGTTTTCTTCGATGTAGGCGATGACCGCCGCGTAGTGCCCGGCATCACGCATGTAGCGGTCCAGATACTCGCTCTGCCAGAACTCGCCGGTGCGCCCGAGCAGGCGGTTCGCTTCCTTGCTCGTGAAGCGATTTCCACGAGTGGAGCACGTCGGCCAAAGGGAACCCATCCCGCGTCTCAATCAACGCGTGGACGTGATTGGGCATCACGCACCAGGCGAGCAACCGGTAGCGTTCCCCATCGAAATGACGCAACGCGCCTTCGACGAGCGTCGCCACCGCCGGCCGCCGCAGCCAGCATTCACCGTGTCCGGCATCGAGATGCTCCTCAACCCGACGGCGCAGTTCCGTCTGGCGCTGCTGCTCACTGGCAGCACCGACCCTTTGCCTGGGAGCGCCGCCCTCTTGCCCGGGAGCGCCGGCATCCTGCCGGCCAGCGCATACCTTGCAGACCCGGCCGGAACCTCGCCCTGAAGCCTACGGGCCGGGAGGACACAGCGCGGGCAGAATCCCTGCGGGGCGTCGGCCGGGATGGCGACGCCGCACTGCGGACATTTCGGCACGGACGGTTCCGAGTTCATGCACCCACTTCCTGAGGCGGCTGTGGAGCGAGGTTACAGCGATACCTCCGCAAGGATAGGCAGACCTGTCGTCCGGACTGGCATGAGGAATCCAGCTTGCACCAACGATCGTGCGCGCATCTGCTTCACCGACGTTTCCCGCCAACAGTCTACCAAGCCATGCTCAAACAGTGTCGCCCGCGCTCCCCGCTTAGGAGCCTATTTCTGGTCTTCTGGTGCTGGCCTCTGCTGGGGACATTTGGCTCCGGAAGTAATCAATCCATCCAACCTGGCGCGCCGAAAACGCCTCAGTGGTTACCCAAGCTGAATGGCGGAACCATTTCCCTGCCGACGACTGCCACCGTGGACCTGCAGGCCGGAATTCTGCGGCGGTTTGGCGCTGGGGAACGGAATTTCAACGCAGGCGTCAGCTCCATCGCCCTGGCGCCAGACGGGCGGATCTGGGGAGTGGCAGTCAGCGACCTGGATGCCTCCTGGACCGGAAAACATGCTAACGTGCTTTTCAGTGTCGGAGCTGACGGAGCTAACTGGCTTTCCCACGCCGACGTCGTGGCAACCGCAGGGTGGGTTTCGAGCGCCGTGACCGTGACCCGTGAAGGGCTCACGTTTGTGGTTATGGGCACGACCCAACCGATGCTTTTCCGCTATGACCCGTCCACTGGCGAACTGACCAACCTCCGCCAGTTGGGCGGGCTTTCAAAACCCCTGTGGTCCGACCTCGTCCAATTGGCGGATGCAACGCTCTGTGTCACCACGGCGGACGGATTTTACCGGCTGCAACCGGATGGCACCGCTCCGGTCTTCCATTCATTGGCCGCCAGCGGGTTGGCAAACTTCAACCGCGGCGTGCTTCAGGGAGAGAATGGCTGGCTGTATATCCTCGGGCAGACCGGGGGTGACACCGGTTGTGGCGGAATTGCACGCTGTCGGCCTGACGGGTCGGACTGCACCCTTTGGTCGCGGCTCTCAGGTGATCTTTGCCGCCGGAATCCGAGCGAAAGCCGATCGGCGCTGATGCTGGGCAGCGACGGCCTGCTCTACGGCACTGCAGGTCACTTCTTTTACAACCTTCTGTATCGGGTGCATGGCGACGGAAGCCCTGAGATTGTGGCCGTCCCGCCAAACTCTTTCGAGTGCTGGGGTCCCAGGGTCGAGCAATGCGGGGCGAACGGACCGCTGGACGCCCTGTTCGGCCGCCCGGTGGAGCACGGCGGATATATCTATGGATCAGTCGGAGGTGGCCCGCATCAGCAGGGTTCCAGCGTGGGCGTTTTCCGGGTGCCCCTGCCCACCACCCCGGCAACGACCGTCCAAGCGGAAGTGCTCGGCCTGAATTCTGACATTCCACAGTCAGCTGGTGCCGGCCGCTGGCTCAAGAACGACGACGGTCTGCTGCTCTCCCCGAGCCGCTCCGGAATCATCTCATTCCGCCCAGGTCTGTCAGGCGTTCGGCGTATCCGCGGACTCGGGGCGACCGGTGCGGACGCCGACCGGGTCGCGGGCCCGCTCATACGTGACGGTAAAGGGAACCTCTTCGGAGTGTCTTGGCTTGGGGGCATCCTGAATTCCGGCACGGTGTTCCTCGCCAGAGAGGACGGTTCCACCAACGCCATCCTGCACTCCTTTACCGGCGGCGAAGGAGATGTCCTGAGTCCCTCGGGCTTTTTGGTTCGCGGCGCCGATGGATGGCTCTATGGAACCAGCGAGCTGGGTGGCCACGACGATTTCACACCCAAGCTATACCGCCTTCATCCGGGCACCGGCGCATTCGAAATCGTGGCAACCCTGCCCGGCACCTATCAGGGGACCGCCCGACCGCGGTGCGGCCTGATGGTCGCCGGCGACGGCCAGCTCTTTGGCACGACGCCTCGCGGTGGGGCCGCAGATTTGGGCACTCTCTTCCGCTTCGATCCCGAAAGGGCTCGGCTGACCGTGCTGCACGAATTTGGCGCCACACTCGGGGACCGGTGGCAGCCCCGCCCGGAATTGCTCATCGGCCGTGACGGGTTTCTCTATGGCCTCACGGAAGGCACCGGTGATGGTCAGCATGATTCGGATGGTCTTTTCCGCATCAGCATCGCAGGCGCCGGCTATCGCACCCTTGCTCGCCTCACCCGCCGAAACAGCGACCTTCGCCTGGTCGGCGGTCTGGTCGAGGCCTTGGACGGAAACCTCTATGTTCTCCGCGGCCGACCGCCAATCTTCAACTCCACCAATGTCGTGACCTGCGAGATGCTGCGGCTTCGGCGGAGTTCCATTCCGACCGGCAGCGCCGAGGCTGAGGTGGTCTTTTCAAACATGACCACGGATGAACCCGGGATCGTCCCCGTCGGCGGCCTGACCGTCGCCCGGGACGGTTGGCTGGTGGGGTTAAGTTCCTCCGATGCTACCGCTTTTTTCCGGTGGAATCCGGTCAGCGGTGAAATGCGCCGGATGGCCCGGTCAGGGGCCGGTGTCCTTGCCGGACTTTACGTTGACGGCAATACCGTAACCCCTCCGCTTGAACTGGAGGACGGATCATGGCTGTCCGCCGGTCGGGGCTCGTTGTGGCGCATGCGGCCCGAACTGCTGCCCCCGCCGGTCGCCCTCTCTGAGGCTTCCGTTGAGCTTGCTTACGGCCGCGACGCGACTCGCGCATTTACGCCCTTGTTCACCAACTCGTGCTCACTGGCGAAAATCGCGGGTGCTGAGGCATTTCTGCGTTCCGGCTTCAGCCGAGTTGATGCCTCCGGCATTTCGGGATCTCCCACGGCAGCCGGCACCTTTCGGTTGGAAATAGTGGTGGACGACTGCCTATTGCCCGCCCGGACCGCAACCAACTGGGTCAATGTCGTGGTCACGCCCGGACAACTGAGGCTGAATGGAAAATACCAAGTCCATGCCGTCGGCTCGACGAATTGGCTTTCGACCGGAACGGTAATCGGCTTGCAGAACAACGATCGGATCACTGTGGACTGGATCACCGAGGCTTCGGCGGCCAGCCCGGCCGGCACCTATCTGGTCAGCCCCGTTATTTCCGATCCCGAAAACCGCTTGGCCAACTATCTGGTCACCACCAATTTCGGCAGCATCAAGCTGGTCGACCCCAAGGTCAGGCCCAGCGTGGATAACTCCGGGCTGGTGCTGAATTTCCCCGGCATCCCCGGAAAGAAGATCACCGTCGAACAGACCGACCGTCTCGACAAGCCGGTCTGGGTCAAGACGCACGGTTTCACGATTCTTTCGGAAACGCCCCCGACGGTGACCATCCCGCCGGACGACGCTCATCCGACCCGCTTCGTCCGGGTCACGATGGAGTAACGGGGAGGTCGACGGAGTTGCAAGATGCCCATGCCCTCGAGTTACCGCACTCGACTTCGCCGCGCCCAACCGTTCTGCTTCCCACTATGCGATTCGACCCGCCCGCATCCGTCCTTTACCTTTCCGGGCGCCTCCGGGCCGCCTTCACGCTGATCGAGCTGCTGGTGGTGATCGCCATCATCGCGATCCTGGCCGGGATGTTGTTGCCGGCACTGGCCAAGGCGAAGGCCAAGGCGCACCTCGCCCGGTGCACGTCGAACCTGCGCCAGCTCGGCATCACCTACACGCTCTACACCGGCGACCACCGCGACCAGTTCCCCTACTCCGGCCGCGACTGGCCGCAGATGGGTTTCGTGGACCTGCTGAAGCTGCTCGATCCCTACATCAGCACCAACGCACGGGCCTTTTACCGGTGTCCGGCCGAACAGGGCCGGGCCTTCAACGTCGAGTGGGCGATCGCCACGAAGTCGATCCCCACGAACCAGCTGCTCTTCCCCTGCTCGTATTACTACTACAACCAGTTTTACCACACGGATGACGGCGCCGCGCTCCGGGTGCGGAAGGTGAACGAGGTGAAGTCGCCGGCGAAGAAGGCCATCGCGCCGTGCTTTGCCAGCGCGCGCGGCAAGTGGAACAACGTGCAGAAGGGCACGGCGAGTTCCGCCCACGGCGGACGCGGCATGTCGCTGCTGTTCGTGGACGGCCACGGCGAATACGCGGCCTACGACCGCCTGAACGCGCCGTTCAAGGACGGCACCACGCTGATCTACAACCTCGACTGGACCATCGGCGGCCTCGGAGGCGAGGACCTGAAGTAGGCATCGCACCCTGGCGGCCCCGGTCGCCCCGGAGATTGCCGGCCGAGGCCGGCCGCACTTTGCGCTTTGAGCTTGGGCGCGGTCCTTGGAACGTCCGCGCATGGATCTCCACCTGCGCCAGAAGTCCGTCCTCGTCACCGGTGCCACCAAGGGCATCGGGGCCGCCACCGCCCGCGCGTTCGCCGCCGAGGGGGCCCGGGTCGCACTGCTCGGACGCGATGCGGCCGCCGGCGCGGCGCTCGCCGCGGAACTGCCCGGGTCGGTGTTCCTCCAGGCCGATCTCACGCGCGAGGCGGACTGCGAACAGGCCGTCGCCCGGACGGTCGCCGCGTTCGGCGCCCTGGACGTGCTGGTGAACAATGCCGGCGTGAACGACAGCGTGCCGCTCACGGCGTCGCCGGCGGACTTCCTCGGCTCGCTCCAGCGGAATCTGCTGCACGTCTTCTCGCTGACCCACCATGCCCGGCCGCATCTGGTGGCCGCCCGGGGCAACGTGGTGAACGTGACCTCGAAGGTCGCGTGGACCGGTCAGGGCGGCACGTCGGGTTACGCCGCCGCGAAGGGCGCGATCAATGCGCTGACGCGGGAATGGGCCATCGCGCTGGGCAAGGACGGTGTGCGGGTCAACTGCGTGGTGCCGGCCGAGTGCGAATCGGACCAATACGACCGCTGGTTCAATTCCCAGCCCGACCCCGCCGCGGCACGCGCCCGGGTGGAACGGCTCGTGCCACTGGGACGCCGGCTTACCAAGGCGGAAGAACTGGCCGACTCCATCGTGTGGCTGGCCTCGGCGCGGGCCAGCCATGTCACGGGCCAGTTTCTCTTCGTGGACGGCGGCTACACGCATCTCGACCGCGCGTTGACGTCGGAACACCAGTGGTAAGCCAGCCATGTAGCCGCCGAGGTAACGAGGCGGATTCGGTCAGAGCAGGATGATGGCAGGTCCGCCTCCTTACGTCGGCGGCTACGGGGCGGGCGGCTCGGCGTCGCGATCCGTGACGTAGAGCTTCCAGAAGAGGGGCCAGAAGTCCTCGTCCTGCGGATGCAATCGGGGATAGCCCGGCACCACGCAGCCGGCGAAGGGCCAGCGGTCGTTCCCGGTGACGAGCTTCGCCCGAACCGGATTGGCCAGGATGTAAAAGCAGGTTTGGGCATACGCATTCCGCTTCCGCTCCTCCTCGCGCAATACGTGGTCGTGAGGCTGATGCTGCCATTGGCGTCCCTCGCCCAACGCCGGTTCCAGTTCCGTGCGGAGGAACTTCATGGCGTTGCGCTGGTCGCTGGCACGCCGCAGCCCCATCCAGAGCAGATGCAGGTGATCCGGCATGAGGCAGTAGGTCGGGCACCAGACCTGGTAGCGGACCGAGGCATGGAGCATCAGCTCACGAAACGTGCGGTGAAAATCCGGGTTCAGCCAACCGCGGGCCCGTTCCTCCAGGGTCAAGGTCCAGAAGACGGTGGCGTGGCCCTGATAATGGTGCTTCTCCAGACGCGGCAGGTTGCGTTTCGGCTCGAAGGGCACCCGCGGTTTGTAGCCGCCGACGTCAGGAGGCGGAACCGGAAACGCGCAATTGAATCTGGCGGTCCGCCTCCTCACGTCGGCGGCTACGGAGGGGCTGGCCACTACGCGACGGTCACTGCCTGAATTCCCGGATTTACCGTCCCCGGTTCCCGACTACGCTGGCTCCTGTGCAACGAATCTTCGCCGCCTTCCTGAGCGTGCTCCTGCTTGCCGCCGGTTGTGCCTCCGGCAAGACGGACTGGCCGGCGCGGGTGGGCAACTACGCCTACGACAGTGCGGTGAAGGAACTCGGGCCGCCCGACAAGACGGAGACGTTGTCCGACGGAGGCCGGGTGGCGGACTGGTTCGTCACGCGGCGCGGGGGCATGACCGTCAGCCTGGGGTTGGCGAGCTTCGGGGCCAACACCGCGGTCGGCACCGGCACCACACTCGGCACCGTCGGCGCCCGGCCCACGCTGCGGCTGACCTTCGGCCCGGACGGGAAGCTGGTGTCCGCCCAGGAAGTCGGCCGCTGAACCTATCTGCCGGCGCATGGCCAAAAGACGACTCACACTTCAATTCCGGCTTCCTCCATACGCTCATCCACGACTCGACTGGCGGCAGCGCATTCATCAAGCCGCATGCGCTGCTGCACAAAGCGCGGGAGTTGTATATCGGTCAGACGACAGGCTTGAGATTGAAGTGATACTCTACCTTGCCACTTCCAGCATCCGTTGGCACGACTTGGACAATCGCCTCAAAGATGTGCTCGACGCTTTGCAAGGGAGGCTTGGCGGTCCCAAAGTGCGGCGTAATCCCATCGCGGTGATTCCAAACGACAGTCAGATATTCAGAGCCGAGGTCAGTAAGACCGTGCCGCCGCCTCAAAGCCAAGGCTGGGGGCATGTCGTCGTGAACCGGTATCGGGAAGGTTGTTGACCCGTTCCGACTGGCATCCGGAACCACGCCTCTCTGCCCCAACGCAACACAGCACCGCCCGCTCCCGGCTATACCTTCTGGTCATCCAAAAACGCGGGAGAGGATTTGATCGTTCGCCGGGGCGACCAACGTCAGCCCGGGTCTGCGGAGTCCACTGAAGCTTTGCCCCAATCCTGCCGAAGAGCCCCTTGGACACTTCGCGCCGTGTCTCCCATTTCCTGTCCGAATGGATGGGGCGCGGGCTTGGGCCGTAAATCTTACGTGTGTCGGTCCAAGCCCGTGATTTTGCCCCCGGCTTCCACTCTCCCGGCAGCCACTTCTTCCCGCGGCTCGGCGACCGTGCCAGACTGGCCGGCATCCCGGCCCCAACCAGGTGCGGGGACCGTCCATCCGTGAAGCTTTTCCGCCTGCTCAAATCGCTGTTGCTCGCCCTTGCCCTCGCGGTGGCGGCGCTGGGACTCCTCACCGGGATCGCCTGGCTTTACTTTCACCCGAAATTCACCTGGACCCGCGGCCTGGCCTACGGGCAGCGGAACGGCGAGACCCTGACGGTGGACGTGATGCAGCCGCCCACGCCGAACGGAAAGGGCGTGCTGCTCATGGTCAGCGGGAGCTGGAAGTCCGGCACGAATTCCCTGCGGCCGTGGCTCGCGGCCCCGTTGCTCCGGCACGGCTACACGGTGTTTCCGGTTTACCATGTGTCCCAGCCGCGGGCGACGGTCATGGAGATCGTCGCGGACGTGAACCGCGCCGTGCGGTTTGTGCGCACCCATGCCCGGGACTACGGCGTGGATCCGGACCGACTCGGCGTGACCGGCGGCAGTTCCGGCGGGCACCTCAGCCTCATGCTGGCCACCCGCGGCGGACCCGGCCCGGCGGAGGCCACCAACGCCCTGGACCGCGCCAGCAGCGCCGTGCAGGCCGTGGCGATCTTCTTCCCCGTCACCGACCTGCTGAACCTCGGCGATTCCACCGAGAACCTCCACGACGGCGGCCCGCCGAAGAGCTTCACGAAGGCCTTTGCGCAGGAGCCGAAAAACCTGCCCGTGTGGCAGGTCACGGGCCGCGAAATGTCCCCGATCTACTTCGTCCGATCCAACCTGCCGCCCACGATCCTGTTTCACGGGGATGCGGACACGCTGGTGCCGCTCGACCAGTCCGAACGCTATCTGGCAAAGGCCCGCGAGGTGGGCGCGCCGGTCGAGCTGGTGGTCCACTCCGGCTTCGGCCACGGACCGGTGCCGACCCGCGGCTGGCCGAAGTCCCTGGCCTGGCTGTCCGCGGTGAAGGGACTGCTCACGATGCTGTGGGACCTCACCGAATTCGCCGACTGGTTCGACGCCCGGCTGAAGTGAGCCGGCGGCGGAACGTCACCGGGCCGGGCGACCGGAGCGGGCGCAGTCCTTCACGGTCCCGATGATCCGGCGGTCGTCGGCACCGGCGTCGCGCACGACCTCGAGGAACTGCGGCAGCGTCATGTTCACGCTGCGGAGGAACGGCCGGTCACCGCCGCAGCCATACATGAGGTCCGCGGGCATCTCCCCGCGCAGCTTCAGCCGCGCCTTCACGATCAGTCGCGGCAGCCACGCGATGCCGTCCACCTCCGCGGTCTTCGCGGGCAGGTCGGCCATCCGCGCCACGTGGCCGGTGGAACGGCCGCCCAGGACGTTGAGGAAATGATCCCGGCGGATCGCCTGCACCGCGAGGACGGTGTCGTAGTCCGGTTCGCCATAGCCGAGGAAATCGTCCACGAAGTCGAACAGCTCCTGGGCGGAACAGCCATTGCGGACGAGGAAAGCCATGTCCTCCGTGGAGAACATTGTCGCCGGACTGCGGCGTCCGGCGCGCCACGCGGCGACACCGCGGTCGTAGATGGCCTGAAACTGGGATGCCCATGCGGAATCGCTCATGGGCGAATCGTAGCCGGCCCACCGCGCATTTCCACCGCCGACCGGTTTCCGCGCTTGAATCCGCCGGACTTCGGGGGCATGTCGCCCGGCAACATGTCCCGTGTTGTCTCGTTCTCGCGCCTTGGCCTTCTGTTGGCCGTCCTGCTGCCGGCCTTCGCCCCCTCCCGGCTTTCGGCCGACGGCGACAAGGTGTCCTTCGCCGCCCGGCGCGCCCTCGGCCTGTCGCTCCTGTTCCACGCGCCCTTCGACGGCTCGGCCGATGCGACCTTCGCCAAGGGCGACCCGCGCATCCATTGGGGACCGCAATGGGGCGCGCCCCGCGTGGTGCAGCCGGGACTGCCGCCGGCCGGAGTTTCGCTGGCATTCCAGCAGGGCAAATACGGCAGCGCCCTGCGCTTCGACCGCCCGATCAAGGAAGTGGTCGCCTTCAAGGCCGCCGGCAATGTGCCCTACCGCCACCGCAACTGGCAGGGCGCCGTGTCGTTCTGGCTGCGCGTCAACCCCGACGAAGATCTGGAACCCGGCTACTGCGACACCATCCAGATCACGCCGAAGCAATGGGACAACGCCGCGTTTTTCACCGAGTTCACCAAGGACGAAAAGCCCCGCGAATTCCGGCTGGGCGCCTACGCGGACCCCGCCTGCTGGAATCCACAGAACCGGAAGTGGGACGAAATGGCCTTCGCCGAGAAGCCGCTGATCAAGGTCGAGCGCCCCCCATTCTCCCGCGAACGGTGGACCCATGTCACTTTCACGTGGGAGAAGTTCAACACGGGTAAACCCGACGGGATCACCCGCCTCTACGTGGACGGCGAACTCCGGGGCGAGCTCAGCCCCCGCGCCCAGACCTGGACGTGGAACCCCGACGAAACCCTGGTGATGCTTGGCCTGAGCTACACCGGCTGGATGGACGACCTGGCGATCTTCAGCCGCGCCCTGTCGGCCAAGGAAGTGAAAGCCCTGCGAAGCCTGCCGAAAGGAGTCTCCTCGCTCCATCGCTGATGCGTCCGCGCCCAATGACCCACTGAAGCCAAGCGTCGCAGCTGGTTGCTACTGGATCGCGTCAGGCAGCCAATCGGGACGCAGGAACGGCACAAGGCGCCTGCGCCAGAACTCTACCTCTTCGCCCGATTCATCGTGGAAGTGGAGCCCGGCCCACGTGCACCGAACCCTCATTGAGCTCGGCTTTCCCTTCACATGGTCGTTCGTCCATATCCAGCCATCCTTGGTCTCGGCGTAAGTGCCGAATGAGTCGTCCCGGCCGTTCCAGTAAACGAATGAGACCCGGCCTTCGGAGATCTGCCAGTAGCAATCCCCCCCAACGATGATGCCCCCCAATCATTACGAAGCTTTGTCACTTGGCTCGTTGATTGCCGCGTCCTGCCAAAGTGAAAGACGGATGGCCGCCCTCTTCCCTGCCGGCAGGTTTGGTGAAGACTTGATCGGGATCGTAATGATTGGGGTGATGCCCTTCGACACACAGCATCCCAACAGGATTCCCCCTCACGGTCGGCCGTTGACTCCGTGTCAGCGGTTCGCATCGTCGCGGGGTGTCCACCGAGTCCGCTTCCCGCCGGCAGGAAGACCGCGAGAAGGCCCGCGGCCGCATCATCGCGGCGGCGACCGCCCTTTTTTTCCGGCACGGGATCGAGAAGGTCACCTTTGGCGCCATCGCCAAAAAGGCGCGCCTGAGCCGGCCGCTGGTCTATTTCTACTTTCCGGACAAGCGGTCGCTCTTCGTCGAGGCGTGCCTGCGGGCGGGCAAATCGCTCGGGCAACGGTTCGTGCAGGCCGCGGCTTCGGCCCAGTCCGGCCTGGATGCGGTCGAGGCCATCGGCCGGGCCTACGTCGCCTTTCACGAGGAGGAGCCGGAACTGTTTTTCCTGCTGATGGCGAACACCGCCACCGACCGCAAGCTGCTCGACGGCGATTCGCCGGAAGCCTGTCTGGCCCAACAGGAATTCGACGTCATGGGTCTGGTTTCCGCGGCGGTGAAGCGCGGTATCGCCGACGGTTCCATCCGGCCCGATGTGGGCGATCCACTGACGGTTTCACTTTGCCTGTGGGGATTCACGCACGGACTGGCCCAGCTCGGGGCAACCCAGCGCGCGACGATCGAGAATCTCCACGGCACGCCCATCGGCCGGTTCCGCGACACCGGGTTTGCGACTTTGCGCCGCTCGCTACAGTCTGGAAATTGACATAGTGTCAACCGCTGACATTGTGTCAGCAATGAGTGGACGTTGGATTGGTTGGGGGCTGGCCGGGTGGCTGGCGGTGGGAATCGGAACGGGCGGCTGCAAACCGGCGCCGAAGGCGGAGGCATTGGAACGAGCGCCTGACGCGGTGACGCCGGTAGCGGTGGCGCCGGTGCGGTTCAGTGGGGAGTCCCTGCCTCTGGAGGCCACGGGATTGCTGGTGCGCACGGAGGAAACCGAACTCGCCTTCAAGATCGGCGGTGTGGTCGCCGAGGTCACGGTCCGTGCCGGGGACACGGTGAAAGCCGGCCAGGTGCTGGCCCGGTTGAAGCCGGATGAGATTGAGGCGGAGGTCGCCCAGGCCCGGGCAGCTGTGGACAAGGCCCGCCGCGACCGGGAACGGGCCGTGCGGCTGCTGCAGGACCAG
>CAIWAH010000378.1 GCA_903910585.1 uncultured Verrucomicrobiota bacterium | reverse complement strand
GTTTGGTCCCTGATCGCGGCCCTGCGCAACCGGTGGTTGTGCCAGCAAGTGGCTGGGCGGCGCTTCAAGCCGCTTCCCCGGGTGCAAAAAGACCCGGAAATGCTAGCCACGCTCTGGCCCGCCACCTGGCGTAGCGGTGTGGGTGTGCTGATGTCCTTCGGGCTTATCCAGGCGACGGGCCTCGTCAACGCTCAGTTTGCCACGGCCGCCAACTCCGCCAGCTACATGCTTTGCCTGCGCATCATGCAACTGATCAGCACCTTTTCCCAGGCACCCTTCTACAGCAAATTGTCCTTGCTGCCCCGGCTGCGGGCGGAGGGCAACATCAAGGGGCTGCTCGAAGTCGCCGGCAATGGCATGCGCAAATCCCTGTGGACCTATTCCCTCGGCTTCGCGGCCGCGGGCCTCATCGGTCCCGTGATCCTCGCCCGCATCCGTAGCAACGTGGAGTTCCCCCAACCCGCATTTTGGGTCATCCTCGGGGCAATGTTCTTCGTGGAACGGTATGCGGCCATGCACCTGCACCTCTACAGCACCACCAACCACATCATTACCCACATCGCCAACGGGGTGACGGGCATATTGGTCATCATTGCCACCTTGGTGCTGCTTCCCATTATAGGAACTATGGCATTGCCCGCTGGGCTTCTAACGGGTTATGGGCTGTTCTATTCGTGGTATCCGGTTCTACATTCATACCGGGAGTTTAAGATGGGATTCTTCCGGTTCGAACTTCGGAACAGCGCTGGCCCCTTACTATTCGCCATTCTTTCCGCGTTCGTAATGCTACTCAAATTGACGGATTCACTCTGGCGTTGATGGCAATGGTGCCGAACCCAACATCTTCTAAAGCCAATCAACAATGAAACGAATTAAGCGCTTCGCCACCGAGTGGCCGGAGGTCTTCTGGCCTTGTCTACTGTGGGCTTTCGGATTGTCTGGACCTTGGCTAACCTACTGGCTTGACGGAGTTCCATACTCTAATACGACGCTAACATTTATTCTGAGTTGTATTCTGGCTTTCGTAGTGCCTTGCAGGCTATTTGGGAAACCACTACCCGCTGCGTTTGACTCATTCCTTGGCGGGTCACACCTGCAGAAGAAACCAGAGCGAAATCAACCGGACTATCTAATGTATACGACCATCGCGTTGCTGCTGATGGTTGCGACATATTTTTATATTCGAAAAGACCTGATCGGCGTGGACACTTCTGAGGCCCGGAATCTGCGAAAGACAATGTCTGGCAATACAAACGCTTACCGGTTCTATGAAATCCTCAGCCCTTTCGCTTTGGGGAGTTCATTCTTCTGCCTGCGATGGAATGCCTTTCGCACCAAAGCGCTGGTATTCTACGGAATCATCCTTTCGGCATTTGCCGCAGCGATGCTTTTTTCCGGTGCTCGATACGAAATGGTTCCGCTTTTGCTGATTGCTATAGCGACTGCGATTGTTTTTCAAAGCGAGCTGCTTGTTTCAAATATTTTGAGGGGTGTGGCCATCGCCGTAACAGCCCTCGTAGTAGTGGGAACGGGCAATGTCTTGCTAAACATCGCAAGCTTCAAAGGAGGAGGCAGTGGTGCGGAAGGTATCGCGATCGAATCCCGGGGAACCTCTATCTTGCAATCTCTAGGCATCGATTCCCCTCCGGCACCAATTGCCATCCCTATCGCAATTATCGACGAATACCTGTTTCGGCCTACAAGGTATCTGGATTTCTACGTTGAAGTGAATGAACTTCCTACGGCTCGCGGTAGCCACCAATTCTCAATTCTCGCGACTCGCCTACACATTTACGGAGGAGCAGAACTGAAGGAAGATGTTGATCAACTCTACTCCGCTCTTGGAATTGAATACAATGTTTGGGCTACCGGCCTTCGCGAGATGAGTATCGACTTCGGATTATTTGGAGCCGTCGCAGCTTTCGGAGTCGTAGGAACTATAGCGGCACTGTGCAAACGCGCCGCCCCTAATTACTATTCAGCTCAGTTCGCCTACGTTTATATCATTGCATATCTCCTTTTTCTCCCACTCAGCTCGATTCTGAAGGCGATTTCAATGCAAGCGTCGCTATACGGAATCGCTGCACTGTTTGTAATGGAGTTGGTGGTCGGTGGACGAAGGAAGCATCGAACCGGCGACGAACAATCCGCGCGTTCCCGCTCGCACGTTCTGAGTCCGCGATAGCAGAGCATGAAACTCCTGAACGATTCACTCGAATGATCAAGACAGACTTCAGCCCCGACTATCTGAGGCACCACCGGCCGGACATTAGCCCATATCGAAATTTGCTTTCCGCGCAGAAGGAATTGCTGCGGGAGGCGGTTGGGCGTTTGAAGTGGGATGTGAATTCGGTCGCGCGGCAGTCAAAGACACGCTTGCGGGCGGAACGGGAGGCGAACCGCGGTCAGAAGGCCGTGATCCTGTGCAATGGCCCCAGCCTGTTGAAGACCGATTTCGGCTCGCTCAAGGGCACCTTCACGTTCGGCCTGAACAAGATTAACCTGCTCTTTTCCAAGAGCGACTTCCGGCCTTCCTGCGTGGTCTCAATCAACCGCCTGGTGTTGGAGCAGAATGCGGCATTCTTCAACGAGACGGGGCTGCCGCTCTACCTGAGCCACAAGGCGGCGGACCTGATTCAGTTCCGCGACAATGTGCGGTTCCTCCACATGGTAAACTCGCACAAGTTCGCCCGGGACATCTCCGGCAGCGTAAATGAGGGTGCCACCGTCACGTTTGTCGCCCTTCAGGTCGCCTTCCATCTCGGGTTTACCCGGGTCGCGCTGGTGGGTTGCGACCATAATTTCGCGGTGCAAGGCAAGGCCAACGCCACCGTGTTGGGCAAAGGGGAGGACAAGAGCCACTTCGACCCCAATTACTTCGCCCATGGGGTCCCGTGGCAATTGCCGGACCTGGACGTGAGCGAAATGGCCTACCGGTTGGCGAAGGGCGTTTACGAGGCCTTTGACCGGGAGATCGTCAACTGCACCGAGGGCGGCAAGCTGGAGATCTTCCGGCGTTGTCCCTTGTCGGAATTCTTGCAGGCTCCCTGAAAAGAGGGTTTCCGTGGTTAACCACCCAAGATGATCAGCATCGTCACGCCGGTGTTCAATGGCGCCGCCCACCTTCCTCGCACCTTGGAGTCGATGGCGGGGCAGTCGGCCCAGTTTGAGCATCTGGTCATGGATGCGGGTAGCACGGACAACACGGTGACGCTCGCCGGGTCGTTTGCGTCGCGCTACGATCTCCGGGTAATTTCCGAGCCGGACGAAGGCCTCTATGATGCGGTGCAGAAGGGGTTTGACCGCACGCAGGGTGACATTCTCGCGTGGCTGAATGCCGGCGATGCCTACTTCCCCTGGACACTGCACACGGTGGAATGCGTTTTCGCGGCCCATCCCGAGATTGAGTGGATCACGGGCCTCCCTGGGTGGCTGAACGAGGAGCACGGATTCGTCCTTGGGGCGCAGTTCACTCCCATCCATTTGTCGGGGCTGATTCGCCGCGGCTGGCATGACGGCAACCGGCTTGGATTCCTGCAGCAGGAATCAATGTTTTGGCGGCGCTCCCTTTGGGAACGAAGCAAAGGGGCTGAGATCCTTCGTGGCCACGGGCTGAAACGGGGCTTGGCCTCGGATTACCATCTGTGGAGGCGATTCGCTGCCCACGCGGAACTGCACACAGTCTGCAGTCCCTTGGCCGCCTTTGCGATTATGCCGGGGCAGCTTTCCCAGAAACATCGTGCCGCGTATTGTGCGGACGCCGGCGTCCGTGCGCCTTCCGCGCGCCCGAACCGTTGGTGGATGCTTCTGTTCCGGCTGTATTCTTCGTTCCGGTTGAGCAAGTGCGTCGATTTGAATGGCCTGAAAGGCAGCCGCCAATAGCCTGAGTTCGCTACGATTCATATTATGGGATTACTCAAAACCATTCGGCAAATGACGAACCGCATCCTCGCGCCGACCGGCTTCTCCGTAGTGCGGTCCCACGAGGCACTCCGGGCCGAGCTACCGACGATGGAGACGGCCGTGTCGCGCCTGCCCGGGCTGGGGTTCCGTTTCGGCGCCGTGATTGACCTCGGTGCGGCGTCCGGAACCTGGACCGCCATGGCTGCGGGAATACTGACGGATTCCAAGTTTCTGATGGTGGAAGCCCTCAGGGAACGGGAGCCGCTCCTCCAGCAGAGAGCCCAGCATGCCGGTCCCCGCCTCCAATATCACATCTGTGCGGCCGGACCTCGTCATGGCAGCACGTCGTTCCTGGTGACCGATGATTTGGACGGCAGCGGAGCAGTGACCCGGGAAGGGGCCCGGGCAGGGCAGATGCGCGAGGTGGAGATGCTCACCTTGGATGAACTGGTTTCGTCGCATCAATTGCCGGGACCCTACTTGGTCAAGTTCGACACCCACGGATTCGAGCTGCCCATCCTCGAGGGCGCCGCGGAGACACTGAAGCGGACCGACGTCATCGTGATGGAGTGTTACTTGATCGAAGGAACAGAACGGCAGCTCCTGTTTTGGCAGATGTGCGAACGGATGCAGCAGCTCGGGTTCCGTTGCTTCGACATCGTGGATCAACTTTATCGGCCGCGGGATGGACGCCTGTGGCAGATCGACCTGTTTTTTGCCCGGTGCGATTGGCCGGGATTCAAGGACCTTGGCTACGCTTGATTTTGCGGCGACGGCGCTCCAGGTCCAACCCATCCGTTTCGCATATCCTCCATGCTGATTAGCATCGTCACCCCCGTGTTGAACGGCGCCCGGACGATTGAACGGACGCTGCGGAGCGTGGCGGTTCAGCGGGGCGACTTTGAGCACATCGTCATGGATGGCGGGAGCACCGACGGCACGGCCGAGATCGTCGAGCGTTATCAGTCGATCTACCCGGTCCGCGTCGTCCACCAACCCGACCGCAGCCTCTACGAAGGGGTTTGGAATGGCATGCAACAGGCCCGTGGAGAGGTCCTCTGTTACCTGAATGCCGACGATCTCTACCTGCCATGGACCCTCGCCACCGTGGCAGCGACCATGGAGGCGCGCCCCGAGGTCCGGTGGCTTGCGGGCATCCCTTCCTGGATGCGGGATGAAACGGGCGCGGCGATGACCAACGGCTTTGCCCCCGTGTATCTCCGGGGATTGATCCGCCAAGGCTGGTATTCCTCCGCCCGCCTCGGTTTCATGCAGCAGGAATCGATGTTTTGGCGGCGATCCCTGTGGACCGAGGCCCAACCGCGGGACTTTCTGCTGAACTATCGGTTGGCCGGCGATTTCCATCTGTGGAGGCGGTTTTCCGATTTTGCCAGCCTCCAAACCGTGGCCGCGACTTTGGCCTGCTTTG
>CAIWAH010000377.1 GCA_903910585.1 uncultured Verrucomicrobiota bacterium | reverse complement strand
GTCAGCGTGTCGAGATCGATGGAAACCCCGGTGGTCCGTTTCACGAGCTCGACCGTGTTGCGCAGCACCGTGAGGGTCTTCAGGCCGAGGAAGTCCATCTTCAGCAGGCCAAGGTCCCCGACCGGTCCCATCGCGTATTGGGTCACGATGCCGCCATCGTCGTCCTGCTTGAGGGGAAGCAGGTTTACCAGCGGCTGCGCGCCGATGACCACACCGGCGGCGTGAACGCCCGCGCTCCGGGCCTGGTCTTCGAGGATCAGGGCATTGTCCACGAGTTCCTGGGTGACGGCCTCGCCTTCGTAGGCGGCCTTGAAGTCGGGGTTCTTCTCCAGCGCATCCTTCAGCCCCCACTTCACGTCCATGATCATCTTCGCGAGCCGGTCGCAGTCGCTGAAGCTCAGGCCCATGACCCGGCCGACGTCGCGGATGACGGATTTCGCGCCCATCGTGCCGAAGGTGATGATCTGGGCGACGGCTTCGCGGCCGTATTTGTTGCGGACATATTCGATGACTTCCTGGCGGCGGTCGTCGGCGAAGTCGATGTCGATGTCCGGCGGACTGACGCGTTCGGGGTTGAGGAAGCGCTCGAACAGGAGCCCGTAACGGAGCGGGTCCACGTTCGCGATCTCCAGCAGATACGTGACCATCGAACCGGCCGCCGAACCGCGGGCCACGCACGCGATGCCATTCTGCCGGCCCCAGCGCACGAAGTCGCCGACGATGAGGAAGTAGGAGACGTAGCCGGTCTTCTCGATGACCCCGAGTTCGAGCTCCAGGCGGTCGAGCAGGGCTTTGAGCGCGTGTTGGACGTGAGGATGGCTGAGGGGACGTTCCGCGTTTAGCGCGTCCGCATTCAGCGGGGCGGTGACGGCGACGATGGCGTCCTCGTGAGGCTCGGTTTCGTCCGCTTCGCCGTCGGTTTCGTCACGGTCCAGGATCTCCACCGGCGCAGTTGCCGCCGGATCGCTCTCCGTCGCGGCCGGGAACAGGAATCGCAGGCGCTCCACGTTGCCGACCGACTCGACGATGATCTGCTTTCCTTCGACCCGGGCGGTGATGCCGTAGCGCTTCTTCAGACCGTCGCACAGCAGAAGACGCAGATAACCCTCGCGCGTCCACGTCTCGGGCGGCTGGAACACCGGATAGTGCTCGGCCCCCTTGCCGAACTTGATCTCGACGTTGCACTGCTCGGCCACCTGAACCGTGTTCAGAACCGCGTCCGGCACCTCCGCGAACCGCGCCTTCATCTCCTCGGCCGAGCGCAGGTAGAACTGCTGCGGCTGATAGACCGACTTGGCCGGATCGCGCTGGCTTTGGCGGCCGATGCACACGAGGCAGTCATGCGCCTGCCAGTGGCTGCCCTCGACGTAATGCACGTCGTTGGTCGCGACTAGTTTTAGGCCGAACTCCTTCGCGTAGGGAATCAGGGCGCGGTTGACCTTCGCCTGCTCGGGAATGCCGTGGTTCTGGAGTTCGAGGTAGTAGTTTTCGGGACCGAGGACCTGCTTGAACCAATCCACGGTGTCGCGGGCCTTTTTTTCGTCACCTTTGAGGATGTGGTCCGACAGCTCGCTGGCGAGGCAACCGGACAGCCCGATCAGTCCCTGCGCGTGCAGGGCGAGGATTTCCTTGTCGATGCGCGGCTTGTAGTAAAAGCCCTCAAGGTTCGCCGAGGTGACCAGCTTCACGAGATTGTGGTAGCCGACCTGGTCTTTCGCGAGCAGCACGAGGTGGTGATAGATGTCCCGTGTGCCCGCCCCGGGCTTCTTGTCGAGGCGGCTGCCGGGAGCGACATAAACCTCGCAGCCGAGAATCGGTTTCACGCCTGCTTTTTTGGCGGCCTGCCAGAACTCGACCGCGCCGAACATCACGCCGTGGTCGGTCATCGCCACCGCGGGGAACTGCAGGGCGGCGGCCTTGGCCATCAGCTTGTCGAGCTTACAGCAGGCATCGAGCAGCGAATACTCCGTGTGCAGGTGCAGATGGACAAAGTCGGCGGCCATGAAGGGGGAAAGAATTGGCGCGGAGCCGATGGTGTCGAGCGGCGATTATCCCCAAGTGCCTAAATGGGAGCGTCCGGTTCCTGCCGGGAAACCGGGGCTTGTCAGGAGACTCAGGCAGCGTATCCCCGTCCCCGGCGCGCATGAAGATGTGGCACCTTCCTGTCCTTTGCCTGGTCTTGCTCCTCGCCGTCACCGCCGCGAGGAGGCTGAGTGAGCCGGCCGAGCACCCACACATCCGTTTCGTGGGTGTGTCTGCGAACGGGACGCACCGGTCCTTGGTCTTCGA
Organism: uncultured Verrucomicrobiota bacterium; assembly: GCA_903910585.1. Classification (GTDB taxonomy): domain Bacteria; phylum Verrucomicrobiota; class Verrucomicrobiia; order Limisphaerales; family UBA9464; genus CAIWAH01. The sequence continues at coordinate 10,438 of CAIWAH010000377.1, read as the reverse complement.
GATGGTGAACCGGTCCGACGCACCGTTTTGCTTCGAAGGTTTCGGGACGAACGCCCCGGAAGTGTCCATTCGGAAGTGGGAAGCTGGTCGCTGGTGGGAGTATGATCTCCGAAGTTGCTTCGTCCTGCCCATGATGACGCTTGAGCCCAGGACGGCCTTGAAATTCTCCACCGGTCTCCCCAGCGGTGAAGACGGCAGCCGCCAAGCTGTGGGCGTTCGCTTTTTCCCGGGCAGGGCAGAACGGTGGGGCAGGAAGCCGAACCGAATTCAGGAACTGTGGCTCGCGCTTAAGTTCAGGCTCCAAGACTGGATCGGATACCGCCCGACCGTCCCACCGATGACATGGAGCGACGCCGTCGACTGGGAATGAACCCAGCCGACGGAGTGAGGGATTTCAGAGCCGGTTCAGGGCGCTGAGCACGCCCTTGATGGATGCCAGTTCAATGTTCGTGTCCACCGCGGCGCCCCACTGGCTACGGCCGTCGGCGAGACGGATCTGGATATAGGCGATGGCGCTCGCGCCTTCGCCGGCACTGAGCGCGTGTTCGCGGTAATTGGTCACCTCAAACTTCGGGGCGCCGCTGCCGGCCAACGCATTGACGAACGCCGCGATGGGGCCGTTGCCTTCGCCTTCCACCCGCTTTTCGGTGCCCTGATGGATGACCGAGGCGCGGCAGCGGAACTTCCCGTCCACGCCGTCAGCGTGAAAGTGGATCAGCTCCCACGGCGATGTGCGCTCGATGTATTCCCGCCAGAACATCGCCTTGAGTTCCTCGGCCTTCACTTCGCGGCCGAGGGCGTCCACGAGGTCGTTGGCAATGGGGCCGAACTCGCGCTGCATGTCCTTGGGCAGTTCGATGCCGAATTCGCTTTCGAGCAGATACGCGACGCCGCCCTTGCCGGACTGGCTGTTGACCCGGATGACCTCCTGGTAACGCCGGCCGATGTCGGTCGGATCAATCGTGAGGTAGGGCACGTCCCAATGGGACCGGCCGCCGGCATCCCATTCAGCGAGGCCCTTCTTGATGGCATCCTGGTGCGAGCCGCTGAAGGCGGTGAAGACGAGTTCGCCGGCATACGGCTGTCGCGGCGGCACGGTCAGGCCGGTGCTGCGCTCGTAAACGTCGCGGAGGGCGCCCAGGTCGCTGAAGTCGAGCTGCGGGTCGATGCCGTGCATGTAGAGATTCAGCGCCACGGTGATGACGTCGAGATTGCCCGTGCGTTCGCCGTTACCGAAGAGCGTGCCCTCGACGCGGTCGGCGCCGGCGAGCAAGCCGAGTTCGGTGGCGGCCACGCCGGTGCTGCGATCGTTGTGCGTGTGCAGCGAAACGACCAGCGAGTCGCGGTTCCGGATGTTCCGGCAGATCCATTCGATCTGGTCGGCATACACGTTTGGCATCGCGACCTCGACGGTGTCGGGCAGGTTCAGGATCATCTTGCGCTCCGGTGTCGGTTGCCAGACGTCCATCACGGCTTCGGAAATCTCCTTGGCGAACTCGACCTCGGTGGCGCTGAAGCTCTCGGGCGAATATTGGAGGCGGACGTTCGTGCCCTTCAACCTGGGCAGGCGGTCCTTGATCCACTGCGCGCCGCGCACCGCGATCTGCACGATCTCCTCCTTCGACTTGCCGAACACGACGCGGCGCTGGGCCGGCGAGGTCGAGTTGTAGAGATGGATGATGACGTTCTTCGCGCCGACCAGCGACTCGAAGGTGCGCTCGATCAGGTCCTCGCGCGCCTGCACAAGCACCTGGATGGCGACATCGTCGGGGATGTGGCCGTTCTCGATCAGCAGGCGGTTGAAGCGGAACTCGGTGTTCGAGGCCGAGGGGAAGCCGACCTCGATCTCCTTGAAGCCGCATTTCACCAGCGCCTGAAACAGATCGAGCTTCTGCGCGACGTTCATGGGCACGGCGAGCGCCTGGTTGCCATCGCGCAGGTCCACGCTGCACCAGGTCGGGGCATGGGTGAGCACACGCGCCGGCCATTGGCGGTCCGACAACTGGACCGGCGGGAACGGGCGGTATTTCGCGGCGGGATTCTTCAACATGTTTCTACTTTGTTTCGCTGTTTTGACGGCCTCAACGCAAGCACCCGGCGACGCGGACAAACAAAAAGCCCCACCGTCGGGTGCGACGGTGGGGCGGGAAAGTGTTCTGGACTCGCCTCAAACCCCAACCGTCGCGCAGCTAAGCAGCAGCGCGAGCGCGGTAAGTCGGAGGTTCAGCGAACGAGTCACGGGCGATGGGATAACGGACTGGGGGCTGTGCCGCAAGGGTGAATTCGGATCCCGACGTGGGCGGCGGGTGGAGCGGGCTGCCTCAGTGCAAGAACCAGAAGAACACGATGGCGATGACCGTGGGCGGAAGCGCGCCCAGGAACAGCCCGAGGGGACTGATGCCCTCCGTGCCGAACACCTTGGCGGATTGCAGGATGCCGGCTCCAGCGGGATTCGGGGCGTTGGCAATCACGGTCAGGCCGCCGCCGGTCACGGCGCCCGCGACCAGGGCGTATTTCAGGTCCGTGGAAATGCCATCGACGAGCGAGCCGAGGTAGGTGAGGGCGGCATTGTCCGTGATGGCGGTGAGGCCCGTCGCGCCGAAATAGAGTGCCGCGCCGCTAAGGCTTTGGATCAGCGGCTTCAGCCAGTAGGCCTGCAGCGAACCCAACGTGACCAATCCCGCCAGGAAGAAGCCGACCAGCAGCCCTTCGCGGAACTTGAGGTTGTCCTGATATTCACGCGTCGCGGTGGTCAGCCCGAGGAACACCATGAAGACCCCGAAGAACACGTCGGCGTGATGGGCGAAGAAAACGACCAGCGCGAGAAAGACGAGGTGGATCGTGGTGAGCCAGGCCGGCACGGGCTCCTGACGGGAGGCCACGGTTTCGAGGGCGTTGAGTTCCTTCCGGAAGGTGGTGACCACCAGGATCGTCGAAAGGAGGCAGCTCACGGCGGCTTTCCACCCGAACTGTTCGAGCATGTAGCCGGTGCCCCATTGCCACTTGGTCGCCACCATCAGCACGGGTGGCGCGGCGAAATGGGTCAGGGTGCCACCGATGGAGACGTTGACGAACAGCAGCCCCAGAGTGGCGTAGGCGAGGCGACGGCTGATGTCGCGGTCGAAATACCGCCGCTTCAGGAGGATTGCGAGCAGGGTCATGGCGGCCGGTTCGGTGATGAACGATCCGAGCAGGGGGCCGAACGACAGGGCGGCCAGGTAAAACGCAACACTCTCCCGAAACGGCAGCAGCCGCGCGACGCCGCTGATTAGGGCCTCGGCGAGGCGCACGACCGGGCGGGTGGCAGCGACCACCATGATCACGAAAACGAACTTCGGCTCGGTGAAGTTGAGCCCCTCGACGTATTCCACCGCCTCGTGCATCGAACCCTTGAGCGCGGCGATCCCGAGAAACAGCGCCGCGCCCCACAGGCCGAACACCACTTCGGTTTCGGCGAGGAAGTGCAGCAGGTTTTCGGGAATCGAACCCGAGGGATAGCGGTGCGCCCAGTGGGCGAACCGCTTGACGCTGAACGTGTGCAGCACCGCCACGGCGAACAGCACCGTGGCCAGGATTTCTGTAGAGGTCGGACTCATGTGCTCTTTGCGTTTTAGAATTGGCAGGGGTTGGCCGGGAAAGCCACAGAATCACGAGTGCTTGGGGCCGCGGGCCGGATACTTCCTGGAAATTCTGGCCTTCAGTTGGCGGCGCTCCGGAGAATCAGATGCGTTGCGTTCGGAGCGACGGCCTGGGTCTGGATCCGTCCTCCCGGCCAGCGGACTTCGACGCGAAGTTCGCCGGCGCCGGAAGGCGGCAGGCTGAGAATGGTCCGGGCCGAATCCAGCGAGCCATTTCCGCCGGAAAGTTCCCGGGCCGGGCCCGCGCTCTCGCCCTGCAACAGACGCAGTCGGGCACCGAGTCCGTCCGGGTTGCCGGGCGGTCCGACGAGTTGCACCCGGAGGCCCGGCCGCGCGCCGGTGTTGCGATACAGCCGGGTGGCGGCGCCGTTTTGGGTGACGACCAAATCGGCGCGGCCGTCCTGGTCAAAGTCGGCCGTGGCCGCGCCGCGCTGTTCCCCGGCAATGTCCACGCCGCTTTCGGCGGCGGACCGGGGCTTGAAGTTCCGGTGACCGTCACCGGCCAGCAGCAGGCCGTGACCCGCATCAAGCCGGGCCAGTCCGGCACGGGTGGCGAAGAAATTCTGGCTCAGGAACAGATCCTCCGTTCCGTTGCCGTCGAAGTCGGCGACCACGGGGCAAAACGCCGGAGCCAGTTGGGCGGCGTGGGGCAGGGGGCGCCATTCCAGATGGTCCCCGCGGTTGAGGAAGAGGCCGCTCCGCAATTCCGTCGCCGAGTGATCAGTCGCCGCCGTCCGCTCAGTTCCAAGAACTTGGTCGAGCGTTGCCTCGCTGTAAGCTTGGAAGCTGCGGAAACGGCCAACCAAAAAGGGAATTCCTGTGGCCAGCTCCGGCAGCGAACGGGCCGGCGTCAGCGCTCCGGTCGGATCCAGGCGGACGGTTTCAACCACGCTCAGGGAATCGTCGCCCGCCCAGGCGCCAGCCAGCAGCGTCAGCGGGGCCTTGAGGCTTGCTCGGAAGGGGGAATTCTCGCCCCAGTTTGCCGCCGCCAAATCCAACCGGCCATCGCCGTCGAAATCACCGGTGGCAATTCCGCTCCACCAGCCGGTCAGGTCACTCAGCCGAAGTTCGCGGTTGGCGGGCGGTTGATCGAAACGGACGGGTGGATCCCACGGCTGCAGCCGGCCTTTCTGAAGGCGAAGGAGTTTTATCGGTCCCCATTCGCAAGCGACCGCCAGCTCCGGCCGGCCGTCGCCGGTCAGGTCGGTCCAGCGCGCGGAAGTGACCAGTCCGAGCCGGGGGAATGTTTGAGCCAACTGCCACTGATCATTTTCTCGCCGGTAAACGGCGGAGTCGGCCGGCGCGGGCCAGCGGCCGGGAAGCACGCGTCCCCCGACAAACAGTTCCAGCGTGCCGTCTCCGTCCATGTCTCCCAGCGCGACGGTTTCACCCGCGGACGTGCTGGCGGGCAATTCCGGCACGACTGCCGAGCCTAGGCTGAGCCGAAGCAGGCCGGGGCCGTTGGTTTGGCCATCCTCGTAGTTGGAAACGGCGACCAGGAGATTGGTTCCGCTGGCGGCGAGAGCGACTTGGTCCCGGGCGGTGGCAACATGGGTGGCGAGGATGAAGCCGCCGTGCTGGTCATTGCGGAACACGCTGAGTTCGCCACCGGCACCGGCGCCCACAGCGAGGTCGTCCCAGCCGTCGCCATCGGCATCAAACCAGGCCACGCCCGGCCCATTTTGGCTGAGTTTGCGCGGCAGCAGCGGCTGGCGGACGAAGTCGTCGAACGGGGTTTCCACATGCAGGTGTCCTAGGCGCGCGCTGAAGTCCGCGAACAGCGGCGGAGCGGAATTTGCCGTCACCGTCGCGGGGCGTTGTTCCAGTCCGGAAGTCTCGGTGAATTCGTAAAGCCGGTTGGGTCGCAGGCCGGTGACGGTGCGTTCGGAGCCGTTGCGCCAACGGACAGTCAGGCTCAGGTCGGCATTGTGGGCGCCGGCGGCAAACATTAGCAACGGGTCGCTGCCGGAGAGGTAACGGCCACCGCCCACGACTTCCTGACGCTGCTCCCCGCCAGGGCCGCCCCGCACGGTCACCAATGCGCCGAGGGCCTCGGTGTTGGGCGGCAACCCGCGGAGGCGCACGGCGAGACGGGGGGCGGAAGTTCGGTTTTCGAGTAACAGGGCCGGGGCATTCAGCCGGTTGACGACGAGGTCCAGGTCACCGTCCTCGTCGAAATCCAGAGTGGCCACGCCGTGATGGATGCCGCCGGCAGCGGTGCCCCAGTCGGCGGTGACGTCGTCAAAGCGGAGCTGTCCCCGGTTGTGGAAGGCGACGATGGGAGTCGCCAGCGGCGGGTAGAGCCGCATGTTGGCGAGCAGGTCACGCGTGAAGGCGCGCCGGCGTTCCGCCGGGGTGGCGAGATTGGCATAGCTGCGCTGGCGGGCCTCGACGGCGGCCTGGGCGTCCCGGTCCTGCACATCGTGTGCGTGGCCGGTCGTGATCAGCAGGTCGGGCCAGCCGTCCAGATCCACATCCAGAAACAGCGGCTGCCAGGCCCATTCCGCCGCGGCCAGTCCGGCGAACTCCGCGACCTCGTCAAAGGTCCCGTCGCCGCGGCCAACTTGCAGCGTGTTGCGCAGCACCTGCGGCCGGTCGGCGAAGGCTCCGGGCTGTCCGGGCGGTTCCGGTTGGGCGGCCATCTGCTGTTTCCGCCACGCCGGATTCCGGCTGAGCATGTCCACGACGAAGAAGTCCATCGTGCCGTCCCGATTCACGTCCGCCATGTCCACGCCCATGGAGCTGCCGCTGGTCTTCCTTAGGGCGAGGGCAGGGGCCGCCAGGAAGTGGCCGCGGCCGTCGTTCAGCCAGAAGCGGTCGGGAGTCCAGAAGTCGTTGCAGACGTAGAGGTCGGGTGCGCCGTCGCCATTGAAGTCGCGGAAGGTGGCGGAAAGGCCCCAGTCCAGCGGCGGCGCGGGCAGGGGCGTGCCGTGTTCGTCGCGGAAGACGCCGTTGGTCCACGGCACGGCGGTAAACCGGCCGGTGCCGTCATTCAACAGCAATCGGTCGGGTTCGCCGTATTCGAGCAACTGGCCGCCCTGAAGCACGAGCCGGTTGGTCAGCGCCAGCGGCACGACCATCTGCCCGCGGACCTGCTGGAGCTGGACCTGTCCGCGGTCGCGAATGTCGTCGGTGCGGTTGTTGGCGATGTAAAGGTCGGGGGTGCCATTTCCGTCCACGTCAGCCAACGCCAGGGTCATGCTGCCCAGGCGACTGCCGGTGCCGGCGGTGTCGGTCGCATCGGTGAAGCGGCCGCGGCCGTCATTGCGCCAGCAGCGGACGCCCGCGCCATTGGCGCTGAGCAGGAGCTCGGGGGCGCGGTCACCGTCGAGGTCGGCAAGCACCACCCCGCGCGCCATGAAGTTGGTGGCAATGACTCCCGCAGCCGTGGTCACGTCGGCAAAGCGTCCGCCACCGAGGTTGCGGAAAAGGCTGAGCCGGCCTTCCAAGCCGGCCAACACCACATCGGTCCGTCCGTCCCCGTCGAAGTCACCGGTGGCAACTCCGGAGCCATTGTAAAGCGTGCGATTTTGCGCGCCGTCGGCTTCCCGGAGCACATTGGTGAAGTTCAGTCCGGTGCGAGCCGGGTCCAGGGACACGAACCCGGTCTGACCACCGTCGGGGACGGTCAGCGGCTGCCAGCGTCCGCCGGGAATCTCCTGCCAGTCGGCGCCTTGGAGGGGGAGCGACGCCATGAGCACGAGGCAACCGAACTGCCGGAAGCGGTGTCCGCAGGCGGAACGCAGGAGGGCAAATCGGATGGTCGTCACTCGCACGAAAACGTGCGCGAGCGGCGGGTCGGGGAAAAGAAAAAGGGTCGGGAACCAGTGTTCCCGACCCCTGTCGCTTCTGGCCAGTCAAACTGGCCGGAGGCGTTATTCGAGTTCGACGGTCAGCACGTCACCGACGAGGGTGATGTTCTTGATCGTGAACTCCGAGGTGACCGTGAAGAAGGCCGTTGCGGCGCCCGCGGGCACCTTCGCGGTGATCTTCTTGTTCGGCGCATCCACCACCACATCCGTCACCTGCACGCCGTTCAGCCCGCTGGGCAGCGCGGTCGTGACGACAATGGTGACCGGCGGAGTGACGGGCGCGATCGTCTTCACGTTCTTGCCCGCGAGACCGGCCTGGTAGATCGCGGTGACTTCTTCGGCGCCCAGCGTGCGGGTCCAGACGGCCACATCATCAATGGAACCGGTCCAGAGACCCGGGTTGGTTTCGAGGACGTGGTCGCACTTGAGCTCGTTGGGGTCCACCGCGGGATCCACGGTGTTGTCGAGGATGCCGCCGATGCCGAGGCACTGGGCGGTGGCGGTGGTGATGTCACCGGTGTAGTCGAGGCTGCCGACGGCCTGGCCGTTGCGGTAGAGCGTGAGCCGGCCGCCGTCGGCGGTCAGCACCAGGTGGGTCCATTCGCCGAGGGCGATCGGATTGGCGGCGCCGGCGCGGGCGGAGTAGCCGTTGGGGCCGGCCGCAATGAACGCGCGGGGGTCACCGTCGGTGCCGTTTAGCCCGAGCTCGAACTGGCTGAGGCGGATGCCCTGATTGCCGTTGATGCCGGCGTTGGCGATGACGGTGGCGTCCTGGTTGGCGCCGTCGGCCTTGACCCAGGTGCTGACGGAAACCGCGGCGCTGGCCTTGGTGTAGTCGGGCACGACCACGAACTGGCTGGCGCCGTCGAACGCAAGGGCGCCACCGACTTTGCCGGTGCCCCAGGCGCCGTTGCCGGCATAGCCCTTGAGGGCGCCCGGCTGGCCACCGGCCACGGTGTTGGCCGCGGCGAGACCGGAGGTCTCGTCAAAGGTCCAGTGGCCGACGAGGCGGTCACCGATGGTGCCGTCATAGACGGAGAGCACGGCGGCGGCGCTGACGACGCCACCGGCGGCATTGTTCACCGCGACGGTGTATTTGCCGGTGTCTCCGGCCTGGACGTTGGCGACGGTGAGCGAGGCCGTGGTGGCGCCGCTGATGTTGCCGCCATCCGTGAGCTTGGTGCCGTTGCGGCGCCATTCATAGGTCAACGGGGCAGTGCCGGTGGCGGTCACCGAGAAGGTGGCGCTGGCGCCTGCAACGACGTTGCGGCTGGCCGGCTGGGCCGTGAACTGCGGCGGGGTTCCGAGGTCCGGCGGGTTGATCACGAGCTGGATCGCGTTGACCGGAGCCGCACCGTTGCCGGAGGTCGCGGCAAGGGTGATCGTGCCGTTAGCTGGGGACGCGACATTGTCGAACCGCACGTAGTTGGCGACCGAACGGGAGTTCGGATCGGTGGAGGTGCCGCGGCGGAAGCCCGGGGCGGCATTGTATTCGTCGGCGTTTTCGTCGCGGATGTAGATCGTCGAGGTGGCGCCGTTGCCGTCGGTCACGGTGTAGTCCGCATCGCTGAAGGCCAGCGGGCGGTTGATGGTGTAAACGATGACCGAGTGCTTGCCGGCGGGCACGTTGTTGAACGTGATGGTGGTGCCGTCGTTGTCATCCAGGTAACCGTTGAGGATCTTGGCATTGCCGTTGTCGGTGCCCGTGCCGGTGCCCCAGGAGCCTCCGGAGGTGAAGTTCACGGTGATCGGCGAGGCGTCCGCGTTGTCGCTGTTGAGCAGCGGAACGGGATTGCCGTCGGCATCGGTGCCGGGGAAGTCACCGTTGCTGCCGGTGCCGTTGTTCCAGTAGGCCTGCGGCTGCACGCCGGCGATGTCAGTCGCATCCACCGATGTCGGGGCACCGTTGGCGCCGCTGCCGATGAAGTTGATGCCGACGCTCTTGGTGGCGGACGGCGTGAACAGCACGGCACGGACCGTGTCGCTCTGGCTGGTCAGCGCACCGTTCTTGGCCACCGCGTAGTAGGTGTCCGCAGTGTTGCCGGCATCCACCGCCGGGGTCACGTAAGCGAGCTGGGTGGCGCCGGCGATGATCTGGCCGTTGCGATACCACTGGACCTGCCAGGGACCGTTGACGGTGACGTAGAACCGGGCGCTGGCACCCGCGAGAACCGGGGTATCCTTCGGCTGGGTCTTGAACTGTGGGAGGGCGCTGCTGCCGGCGGCGAAGCCGAGGAACTCGACTTCGGCGACCTGCATGCAGCAGCCGTTGGCCGTGGCCGTGGTCGGGAACGTCAGCCGGTAGGTGCTGTAAGCGGTCGAGTTCTCAAAGAACAGTTCGACGGTCTCAAACCGGGCGGTAAACGCCGGGACGGAACCTTCGGACACGAGCGCGAACGCGGTGCCGTCATTGGAACCCTCGAGCTTGTAGGTGGCCGGATCGCGTTCAGGCGCGTCGTTGGCCGACTGGAGGGTCAGGCCGGTGACGATGGTCTTGCCCACGGAAGGCGTGACCGTGAAACCGGTGGCGACCGCGTTGTTTTTGCCGTCGAAGTTCAGATACTTCGTGGTCTTGTTGTCGATGGCATTGGCGACGCCCTCGGAGCCGGGGCTGTTGCTCGACGTGGCCGTAATGGCGTCGCCGGGCTGGGTCACGTCCTGCGGGGCGACCGTGCCAAGGAGCTCGACTTCGGCGACCTGCATGCAGCAGCCGTTGGCCGTGGCCGTGGTCGGGAACGTCAGCCGGTAGGATTTGTAGGGGCGGGTGTTGCTGAAGAACACCTGCACCGATTCAAACCGGGTGGAGAACGCCGGAACGGAGCCTTCGGAGACGAGGGTGAAGGCGGTGCCGTCATTGGAACCCTCGAGCTTGTAGGTTGAGGGATCGCGCTCGGGCGCATCGTTGGCCGACTGGAGGGTCAGGCCGGTGACGATGGTGGCGCCCACGGAAGGCGTGACCGTGAAACCGGTGGCGACCGCGTTGTTCTT
>CAIWAH010000376.1 GCA_903910585.1 uncultured Verrucomicrobiota bacterium | reverse complement strand
GGCCCATGCCAGGGAACCGAAAACCGCGAGGGCCACACCCAGACCGGTCCAAAGCCCATAACTGACCCGACCGGCCGGGGCTTCGCCGCTGCGGGTCAGCAGGACCGCGAAGACGATCAGGATCGCGACCGCGCCGACATAGACGAGCATCTGCACGAACGCGGCGAACTCCGCGCCGAGGTTCAGGTAAAGCAGCGCCAGACCAACGAGGGACACCGTCACGCAGAGCGAGCAATGGACGAGGTTCCGCAGCGTCATCGCCGCGACGGCGGCGCCGACGGTCAGTCCGGCCAGGATGGCAAAGGCGAGGGTCATTGCGGCGTGTTGGTAGCGCAGACTGGCAGCCTGCGGTTTCGCAGGTTGGCAACCTGCACGGCACCCGAGTCACTCCAACGCGCGAGACACGGCACGGCTCTGCCGACTGCCGGTCGGCGACACGGCAGACTGCCAGTCTGCGCTACGGCGATGGCGAATTGCGGATCAGCTCGCATAGCGGTAGGTGCGGGGTTGGAAGCGGCTCTCGAAACGCCGGCTGAAGATACAGTAGGGCAGCGCCAGCAGGGCGAGTCCGAGCGGCCAGCGCAGCAGGTCGTTCCACCCCGCGGTGAAGTGCCAGATGCCGGCGACGACGAGGTTGATCAGGCACATCGGCAGCATGAACTTCCAGGCGAGGTTCATGAGCTGGTCCACCTTGAGGCGGGGCAACGTGCCGCGCAGCCAGATGAAGAAGAGGATGAAGGCGACCAGCTTGCCAAAGAACCAAAGCCACGACGGCACCCAGTCGAGGAAGGTGAACGGCGCGCTCCAGCCGCCCAGGAACAGGGTGATCGCCACGCCGCTGATGGCGAACATGCCGAGGTATTCGCCGAGGAAGAAGAGGGCGAACTTGAAGCCGGAGTATTCCGTGAAGTAACCGGCGATGAGCTCGGATTCGGCCTCCGGCAGGTCGAACGGGGTGCGGTTGGCCTCGGCGCAGGCGGCGGTGAGGAACAGCAGGAAGTCGGCGAATCCCCACGGCGTGAAGACATGCCAGTTGTGGAAGACGCCCCATTGCACGCCGGTCTGCTTCTCGACGATGGTCACCAGCGACAGCGAACCGACCATCATCACGACCGTGAGCGACGACAGGATCAGGGGGATTTCGTAGCTGAGCATCTGGGCGATGCCGCGCATCGCACCGAGCAGCGAGTATTTGTTGCGGCTCGACCAGCCGGCCATGAAGACGCTGATCTCGGTCGCCGCGCCGATGGCGAAGAAGAACAGCAGGCCGGTTTCGGTGAAGTTGAGCGCGGCCATGTTGCGCCCGACCGGCAGGACGGACAGCGCGAGGAACGACGGCACCACCAAAACGAACGGCGCAATGAAGTGAACCACCTTGTCGGCATTGCGCGGCACGACGTCCTCCTTGGTCAGCGACTTGATGCCGTCGGCGATGAACTGGCCGAAGCCCGCGAGGCGGATCTTCGTGAGCGGGATGCCCACGCGGTTGGGGCCGGGCCGGTTCTGGAATCGCCCCAGCAGCTTGCGCTCGACGACCGTCGTCAGCGCGAAGATGCCGGGGAACACCGCCATGATGGCCGAGATGGAAATCATCACGCTCGCAAACGGCTGCACGGCCTCGGGCAGCAAGCCGAGGATCCAGGCCTTGAGCGTGACGAAAATCTGGTCGAGGGAAGCCATGCGGGGCGGGGTTACATCGGCATCTTGGGCGCGGCCACGGCGGGTTTGGGGGCCTCGGGACTGGCTTCGGGCGAAGCCGTGGGCGTGGGCGCTGCCTTCGCAGCGGCGGCGGCCGCGGCAGCTTTGGCTTTCGCTTCGGCATCCGCCTTGGCCTTGGCTTCGGCCTTGGCCTTTTCAATGGCCATCGCGGCGTCAGAAGCCGCGGCTTCGGTCGGGTGAATCTTCTGGTAGTGGGCGTTCGAGTGGGCGAGCTGCTGCTTGTGGACGAGCAGTCCGCCGAACCGGTCCGGCGTCGCCAGCTCAAACTCGGTGTTCATCTTGATGGACTCGAACGGGCAGACTTCGACGCAGATCTGGCAGCTCATGCAGACCGAGTAATCGATGTCGAAGATCGCCGGGTAGAACTGGTTCTGCCCCTTGTAATCCACCCGCTTGTCCTTGCTCTTGACGATGTAGATGCACTTGGGCGGGCACTCCTTCTCGCAGATCTGGCAGGCGGTGCAGCGCAGGCCCTTCATCGAGTCCTCGCCGTCGAAGACGAGCATGGGAAACTGCCGGGTGGCCTCGTGCAGCGGCTGCTTTTCGTCGGGATACTCGATGGTCGGCAGGCGCTCCTTGTCGGTATATGTGCTCAGCAGGTTCTTCGCGGTGAGAACCAGTCCTTTCGCGATGCCGGTGCCGATCATGGTATTTAGCGGTCCACTTCCCCGAGAACGATGTCCACACTGCCCAGGATGATCACCGCATCGGCGACCGAGCGGCCCAGGCACATGTCTTCGAGAATGGTCAGATTGATGAAGCTCGGCGGACGGACCCGGTAGCGGTAGGGGTTCGCTGTGCCGTCGCTGATGAGGTAGAAGCCGATCTCGCCCTTCGGGCCCTCGATCCGGCCGTAGGATTCGCCAACCTTGGGCCGGAAGCCGCGGAGTTTGGCCTTGGGATCGATGATCGGGCCTTCGGGAATCTGTTTCAGGGCCTGCTGGAGAATCTTCAGCGACTCGTGCATTTCCAGCACCCGGATCATGTAGCGGTCAAACACGTCGCCGTGGTCGCCCAACGGCACGCGGAATTCGAACCGGTCGTAGATGCCGTAGCGGTCCACCTTGCGGAGATCGTAATCCACGCCGCTCGCCCGGAGCATCGGCCCGGTGATGCTTGCGGAAACCGCCAACTCGGGAGACAGGGCACCGACGCCCTGCGAGCGCGCCATGAGGATTTCGTTGCCCGACAGCAACGCCTCAAACTCCTCCAGGAACCGCGGGTATTCGTCCACGAGCTTCCGGGCCTGTTCGAGCCAGCCCGGCGGCAGGTCGCAGCGACAGCCGCCGAAGCGCATGTAATTGCACATCATCCGGGCGCCGGTGAGAGACTCAAACAGATCGAGCACCTTTTCGCGCTCACGGAAAGCCCACATCAGCGGGGTGCCGAGGGCACCCATGTCCTGCAACAGGAACCCGCACAGGCTGGTATGGTTCTGGAGGCGGGTCAGTTCGGCGGTGATGACGCGGATGTATTCGGCCCGCTCAGGCACGATCAGCCCGGACAGCTTTTCCACCGCGAGGGCATAGGCCCAGTTGTTCGTCAGCGAGGAAAAGTAATCGAGCCGGTCCGTGTAGGGCATCGAGGACAGGTAGCTCGTGCCCTCGCCGATCTTTTCGTGGTTCCGGTGCAGGTAACCGAACACCGGCTTGAGCTTCACCACCGTCTCGCCATCGAGCACGACATCCATACGGAACACGCCATGAGTGGACGGATGCTGCGGCCCCATCGAGACCTCGAGGAGTTCCCCGTCCAGTTCGGCCCCATCGTGAGAAACCTTGGGACGGATCTGATAAAGCTGGTTGCGGGCGTCGCTCATGCCTTCGCCTCCGGCACTGGATAATGCGCCTTGGCCCGATCGAGCACCTCTTCGTGCGGAGTGGGCTCGTATTCGTAGTCGTCCGGCTCGACGTAGTCCTTCCGCATCGGATGGTCCTTGAACTCGTCCCACATCAGGATGCGGCGCAAGTCGGGGTGGCCCGTGAAACCGATGCCAAACAGGTCGTAGGCTTCCCGCTCCTGAAATTCGCAGCCGCGCCAAACCGGCGTGAGCGATGCCACCACGGTGTCATCCGTGCGGTTGCCCGTGCGCTGGCGGAGGACCACCGGTCCCTGCTTCAGGGCCACGGAGTAGAGGTGATAGACGGCTTCGAGGTATCCGGGATGCCGGCGGATCTCCTCCACCTCTTTCTCCACGCCGTCCACGAGCTGTTTGACCTTCACCTTTTCCTCGCGGTCCGGCCAGTCCACGCCGGTGACATTGGAGCACATGTCGAGGCGCAACTGTGGGTCATCACGCAGGAATCGGGCAACCGCCAGCGCATGAGCCGGGGCGACCAGCAAGGACGACTGCGCTGGAACTGCGGCGTTCGCCAGCACCTCGATCCGCACACCGGGAAGGGCGGCTTCGAGGCGGGCTTTGAGTTCCTCTGGAGTGAGAATCGGCATGGCGGTTTAGCCGGCGCGGACCACCGGCTCGGGTTTCCACAGTGCTTCGTTCTTGGCCGGCACCAGATCGTGTTCGCCGTATTCCGGGACCGGGAATTCACTGGGAACATCCGCCCGGAGGTGACGGGGACGGTTGGGGCCGGTGAGCTCCTGCTTGGCGATCTTCTCCTGCAACGTCACGAGCGCGTGCAGCAGCGCCTCCGGCCGCGGCGGGCAACCCGGGATGTGGATGTCCACCGGCAGCAGCCGGTCGATTCCCTTGAGGACGTTGTAGCCCTGCTTGAACGGCCCACCGGAGATCGCGCACGCCCCCATCGCGATGACGTATTTGGGCTCGGCCATCTGGTTGTAGAGCCGGACGACTTGCGGGGCCATCTTCTTGGTCACCGTGCCGGCGACAATCATCAGGTCGGCCTGCCGGGGTGAGGGACGGAAAACTTCCGAGCCAAACCGGGAGATGTCCCATTTCGACATGCTGGCCGCGATCATCTCAATGGCGCAGCAGGCGAGACCGAACGAGAGCGGCCAGACCGAATTGCTGCGGCCCCAGTTGTAGAGCTCCTGCAGCGACGTCGCCACGACGCCCTGTTTGGCAAGTTCAGTCCGGAGGCCTTCGTCAATCATGATGGCGCGGTGGGGATAGATGGTTTGGTTCGTCGCGACTCAACATCCGTTGCCTACTTCCAACTCAGAATTCCCTTCAGCCAAGCCCACGCGAGCCCTTCCACGAGGAGGAGCACGAACACGAGCATGGCCAGCACGGCCCCGACCGGCAGTTCCAGAAACTTCACCGCGAAGGGGATGAGGAAAATGGACTCCACGTCGAAGATCAGGAACAGGATGCCGTAGAGGTAGTAGTCGGAGCGAAAGCGCACCAAGGGATCGCCCTGTGAAGCCAGACCGCATTCGTAGGTCGCGTTCTTGAGCGGCCCCGGCTTTTGCGGCGAGAACGTGATCGCCCAGAGCCGAGCCAAGCCCAACGGCACAAACGGGAACGCCACGGCCACGAAGAAGAACACCGTCAGGAACAGGTAAGGATGCGAATTCATCTTCCAATCCGACTCAGTTCAGGCACCGGCGACCGGCGAAACTCCACCGAAATCACCCCGGGTCAACTGGGGCAGAAGCTATCGGCCGCCCAAAACCGTTCCAATCACGAACTGCCCGATGACGGCAGTTTGTTGTCAGCAGCGCCCATCATGGCGCTCATAAATCACCGTAACGGATGAGCTCGATTTCGCGCTGGCGGATCAGCTCGCGAACCTTCGCGCTCAGCAGCGCCTCCAGTTCGTGTTCGTGTTCTTCCTCGTCGGGATGCAGGAAGACTTCGAAGGTTCCGGGGAAAAGGTTTTCGATCAGGCGCAGCAGGAATTTTTCGTCCATCCGGCCGCGTTGCAGGGCGCCGAAGACCAGGTCGGTGTGCCGGATTCCGCGGCGCTCCAGCGGCCCGACCGCGCGCGCGGTCAGTTGCGACAGAACCATCGCCCGGCTCAGCCGGTAGAAATAGCGGCCCCAAGCCAAACGCAGATTGGTCAGCAGCGGATCACGTGGGAGCCGGACCCGGGCGATTCCCCACTTGTGGTAGTCCCGCCGGATCGCATCAAAAACCGACGGATGCAGATGGAAATTCCGGTAACCGTTGACGTGGTCGAGCGGCAGGCCGGTGAGCCGGAAGCGTTTGATCTGGGCATCGATTTCCTGCCGGATGGGCGCCTTCAGGCCGCGGCTGACCAGATAATTGACCCCCGTGAGCACCGCGGATTCGCCAAACTCCTGATAGGGATTCACCAAACCGCCGAGTTCCGTTCCCTTAAGCACCGATTTGCCGCCGATCAGAACCAGGTGCAATCCGACACCGAGCGCCGGGTTTCGCTTTGCCACTTCCACCGCATCGTCCGCCTGGGAAGCCGTCACCGTCAGGCTCGCGCTCGTCAGCACGCCCTCGCGATGAGCCTTTTCCACGGCGCGATTGGCGGACTTGGAAGTCCCAAACGCATCCGCGTTGATGATCAGGCGAATCTTTTTCGGTTTCGGTTCACTCACCATAGTTGGCGAAGGGAAATCCCAAGCTGACCCGGCTCCACGCGAGGAAGATCAGCGCCAACTTGCGCCCCTTGCTCAGGCGGGCGGGTTGCTGGTCCAGCACCGGGAATCCCTCCTGCTCCAGTTTCACCAGCAGCCGCCAGTAAACACTGCCCATCAACTCCGCTGCAATCATCGCTTTCCGGTCGGAGGCGGGCAGCAAACGCCGGGCTTCCCGGAAAAACTCCACCGCCCGGCCATGAACGGCCTCGCAAACGCGGTGGAAATTGGCGGAAGCCTGCCGATTGAGAACCGATTCCGGACTGACCCCGCACCGGTCCAACTCTTCCTGCGGCAGGTAAATCCGCCCCCGCAAGGCATCGTTGCCCACATCCCGGAGGATGTTGGTAAACTGCAACGCCTGCCCCAGTGCCACCGCGTAATCGCGACACTTGGGGTCGCGGTATCCGAAGATCTCAATGCTCAGCAGGCCCACCACGGAGGCCACATGGTAGCAATACCGCTCCAGGGTGGCGTAATCCGGGTAGCGGAAGGTCTCCAAGTCCATCTCCACGCCGTCCAGCAGGGCCTCGAACAGGTTGAGCGGCAGCTGAAACTCGCGGATGAACGGCTGCAATTCCCGGTTCACCGGCAGCAGCGGCGTCTCGCCCGCGCACGTGGCCCGGATGTCATTTCGCCAGGTCAACAGGCGGCTGCGGCGCTCGGGGATTGGGAGCGTGTCTTCGTCGGCGACGTCGTCCACTTCGCGGCAGAAGGCATACAGGGCGCTCATGGCCGCCCGCTTGCGCGCCGGCAGGAGTATGAAGGCCAGCGCGAGGTTGGAGGCGCTTTTCCGGGTGATCTCCGAACTGACCTCGGTGCTCACAACGGCGTCTTGGACGAATCGCCGGCGCCGATCGGGGGCAGGCCGCCCACTTCCGCCCGGGTCGGATTCCGACGGCGTTCCTTCCGGCGCCGGCGGCGGCGACCGTTGGAACTGCTGGTCTTCTCAACCAACGCGCCCCGGCCGGGGTTGCGGTCCGATTTCCGAAAGAAGACCGCCCAAATCACGCACACCGCCCCGATGGCCAGCACCACCAGCAGGGTGATCGTGGCACTGCCCAAGGTGTGTCCCAGTCCATCCAGCCCCTGCCCGGCCGACGAGGCGGGCAAATCGGGCAGGGCGGCGAGCATCAAATTGGCGGACAATCCAGTCATCGGACGGACGAGCTTGAAGACGAATCGCTTTCTTCGTCAACGGTTCCATCAACGGTCACATTCAGCCGGCTCATGCGATACCGGAGCGCGTGCCGGGACAGGTCGAGCTGCTGCGCGGCGCGGGTGAGGTTGCCGCCGCACCGCTCGACGGCAGCCAGAATCAGCTCCCGTTCAAACTGCACCAACGCCTCACCGAGCGACACCGGGCCTTCCAGTTTGGGCGGCTGAAGCCCCGATTTCCCGGGGGACTTGCCGGCGCCCTCCCGCAGGCGGGATTCCACCTCAAAGTCCGGCAAGCTGGTCGGCCGAATGGCCTCGGTTGCTTCCAGAATCACTGCCCGCTCCATCACGTTGCGGAGTTCCCGCACGTTGCCCGGCCAGGAATGCGCCAGAAGGGCCAGTTTCGCCGGTTCGGTGATGGCGCCGACGGATTTGCCCAGGCGGAAGGCGAACAGCTTGAGGAAATGCTCGGCCAGTTGAACGATGTCGGAGCTGCGTTCCCGCAAGGGTGGCGGCCGGAACTGCATCACGTTCAGCCGGTGGAACAGGTCCTCCCGAAATTCGCCCGCCCGGATGGCGTCCACGATGTTCCGGTTGGTGGCCGCAATCAGGCGGACATTGACCTGCAATTCCTGGGTCCCGCCGACGCGGGTAAAGGTCCCATCCTCTAGGAAGCGCAGCAGTTTGGCCTGCAACGGCCGGCTCATGTCGCCGATCTCATCGAGGAAGATCGTGCCGCCATCCGCTTCCTCGACGTAACCGCGTTTGGTGCGATGGGCACCCGTGAAGGCTCCCCGTTCATGGCCGAACAGTTCGGATTCCAGCAGCGTCTCGGGAATCGCCGCGCAATTTAGACGGATATACGCCTCGCCAGCCCGGCGGCTGAGCGAATGCAGGGAGCCGGCAATGAGCTCCTTGCCCGTGCCGCTTTCGCCGAGGATCAGCACGGTAGCGTCCGTGGGCGCGACCGTGCGGATGAGGTCACGCAGTTCCCGCACCTTGGGACTTTCCCCAATGATCTGCTCCAGCCGGTAGGACTCGCCGGCCCGAGCCTTGAGGGCGGCATTTTCGGTCAGCAGCTGATGCCGTTCCCCGCACCGCTTGACGGCATGGAGCAGTTCCTCGGGATCGAAGGGTTTCGCCAGGTAGTCGATCGCGCCGTTTTTGATGGCCTCCACCGCCAGCTTGGCCGTCGCGTAGGCGGTCATGATCAGCACCGGCAGCTCCGGCTTGCGCTTGCGGACCTCCTTCAGGAACTCGTATCCGCTCATGCCGCCCAAGCGGGCGTCGCTGATCACCATGAAGAAATCCTCGTTTTCGAGCAGCTTCAGGCCGCCTTCCGCGGAATCGGCGGAACGGACTCCGTAGCCTTCCCCGGCCAGCACCGTCTCGAGGGAAAGCCGCATGTTCTTTTCGTCATCAACGACGAGCAGTGGAGGGAGTTTCATTTTCGCAGGCGGAACAGGGAGCGGGCGGGCAACGTGACCGTAAACCGGGTGCCCTTGCCAAGTTCGGAGGTGACAGCCACCCGGCCGCCGTAAATCTCGGCATTGTGTTTCACGATGGCCAGGCCGAGCCCTGATCCCTTCGCCTTGGTCGTGAAGTAGGGCTCAAAGATCTGCTCGCGGTTCTCGGGAGGAATACCGGGCCCGGTGTCGGCGACGGAGACTTCAACGCTGAAGTCTGGTCCTGACTTTGCCTCGATATGGAGGGCCCCCCTGCCCTCCATCGCTTCCCGGGCATTCGTGAGCAGGTTCCGGAAGATCTCCATGAAGTGAACCTTCGCCCCCAGCAACACCGGCAGCGCAGCGTCGTAGTGATGGGTTACACGGGTCTCGAATTTGGCGGCAACGGGAAACACTTCCTGCAGCGCCTCGTCCAGCAATTGCGGGATGGCCAGCCGTTCCACTCTCCCTTCCGCCAGCTTGGCGTAGCCCATCAGCTCTGTGATGATCCGGTCGGACCGGTCCACCTCCTCGCGGATGATCGAAATCTGCTGTGTGATGGTCTTGCCCTCCTTGACCGTCCGCTGGAGGTTGAAGGCCGCATTGTTGATGATGCCCAGCGGGTTCTTGAGCTGGTGGGCAATCTCGGCCGCCAGGCGCCCAGCCGCCTCGAGCTGTTCCTGTTTGATGGCAAACTCCCTGGCTTCGCTTTCCTTCTGCCGCTGCCGGTCCAGCAACACCTGCACGCCGTAGGAACAGGCTGTCATCAGGAGAAGCAGCAGCACGCGGAGCAGGAGCGCCTCGACCATCAGGTTGGGCGGCAGGTCGTCCGTCTCGCGGGCGACTTCCCCCAGCCCCACGGACCGGACACCGGCGATTTCCGCACGTTCGAGGGCGATGTCGAGGATGCCGGCCACGACGTAGATCACGCTGATGAGCAGGTTGACCGTAATCTGCACGTCCGAATAGGCGATGACGGCCGCATTCCGCACAATCAGGCCGAGAAAGACCCAGAACAGCAGGCTGTCGAAACCACCGCTTACCAGAGTGATGCCGCCAAGCATGGCCGCGTCGAGGATGGCCACCGTGTAAACCACCCGGGAAAGCAGGCGCGGTGACACCTCATCCATTCCCCACACCATCAGGCCACCGCCCACACTGAGGGCGAAATACAGCACGAAAAAATTACGCAGCGCCTGCAACGCCACATCCCGCGGGGGCAGCGGATCGGCGATCCAGTTAGAGAAGAACAGAAGATAAGCCAGCAGGGGAACGATCAGGACTTTGACCGGAATCGCCAGCCCGCGCTCCACAAAGCGAACCCGGTCCAAAAAGATCGAGAGGTCCGGACCGGCCGCTTCGGAGGGGGGCGAAACGGCCGCCAGCAGCTCGCGAGCCTTGCGCCCGAGGTCGGTCAACAGCACGGCTTCAGCTTGGCAGTTTCCGTGCCGACGTCACGCCCGGCCCAAACTTTGCAGGACTTGGACGGCGATTTTTTCCACCGGCCAGAGCCGTCCAATTCCCTCGTAACCGCAGGAAAGCAGCCCTCCGTCGGGCCCGAGAAACTCCGCTCCCCGGGACTTCAGCGTTTCCACATGGGCCTGGGTCGCCGGGTGCAGCCACATCTTCCCGTTCATGGCGGGGGCGATCACGAGCTTGGCGTCCGGCCGCAGGGCCAAGGCGATGCAGCCGAGAGCATCATCGGCCAGCCCCAATGCCAGCTTCGCGAGGCAATTGGCGGTGGCAGGCGCAACCACCAGCACCGCCGCCTCGTCTGCCAGGCGAATGTGGGTCGGCTTCCAGCCTTCCTCTTCGTCGTAGAGGCTGGTGACCACCGGGTTGCGGGTCAGCGTCTTGAAAGGCAGCGGCTGGACAAAACGTTGCGCTTCCGCGGTCAGCACCGCGTGAACATCCGCGCCGCCCTTCGTCAGCAGGCTGGCGAGGTCAATCGCCTTGTGAGCGGCAATGGAACCGGTCACGCCAAGGACAATCAGAGGGGCGGCAGCCATGGCGGAAGCGTGCAGGTTTAGCCACCGAACTCAAATGCGGACCGGTGCCGCCGCAACTTCTCGGCCTCAAAGATGACCCGCATCCGACGCAAATCCTCTTCCCGGGAGCCGCTCAGAACCAGGTAGTCGAATTCCCGCCACCGGGCCGCCTCCACGCCCGCCTCGGCAAGACGCCGTTGGATCACTTCCTCGGAATCCGCCGCCCGTCCGCGCAATCGCGCCTCCATCTCCGTTCGGGTCGCGGTCGTATAGAACACCGAGACCAGAGCCGCCGCCAGCACCGGGTCGGTGGCGGCAGCAGACCGAACCGAGGCTGCCCCCTGGACGTCAATGTTCAGCAGCACGTCAAAGCCCGCATCCAGCCGCGAGCGAACCTCGGACTTCAGGGTGCCGTAGCGCCGCCCATACACCTCGGCGTGCTCCAAAAACCCCCCCTGCTCCACCCGCTTGCCAAAGTCCTCCGCCGACAGGAAGTAATAGTCCACGCCGGGAACTTCCCCGGCCCGCGGTGGCCGGGTCGTGCAGGTCACGGCCCGTTGCAACCCCGGCTGCGTCCCGAGGAGCCCTTGGCAGACGGTGGTCTTTCCAACCCCGGATGGAGCCGAAATGAGCAGGATGATCGGCGCGGCCATGGCTTATTCGACGTTCTGGGCCTGTTCGCGGAACCGCTCCAGCTCCGTCTTGAGGAGCACGACATCGGCGGCGATCAGCGCATCGTTGGCCTTGGAACCGATGGTGTTGATTTCGCGGTTCATCTCCTGCGCGAGGAAATCGAGTTTGCGACCGACCGGATCGCCGCTGCGGACGCAGCCCTCGAACTGCTCAAAGTGGCTGACGAGCCGGGTCAGCTCCTCGTTGATGTCGCTGCGGTCGGCGAAGAAAACAACTTCCTTGAGCACCCGTTCGTCCTCGGCGGAAACATTCTCCAAGCCCGCCAACCGGATCCGTTGCAGCAACTGTTCGCGGAACCGCCGCGTCACTTCCGGAGCCTGCACCCGGATGCGATCCACCGCCTGCCGCAAGGACTGGATCCGTTGGGCCAGATCCGCGGCGAGAACGGCGCCCTCCTGGCCCCGCATCGCGTTGAACGTCTGGATGGCCGCGCCCAACGCCCCGGACACCACGGGCCACAACGGGTCCGGATCGGTCACGGCGGCCGTCGGCTGAACCACGCCGGGGCAACGCATCAAGGCATCCACGGTCACACCGCCTGCCAATCCGAGCTCCGTGCCGAGCGCTGCCAATTCCTTCGCAAAGGCGGCCGCAAGTTCCCGGTTGATCAGGGATTTGGCATTGCCGGCCGGAAGTTCCAACGAAATGGCGACTTCCACGCGACCGCGGGCCACGGCCTTTCCGAGCTCCTCCCGGATCCGGTTTTCCAGCGGCTCCAGTTCGGAAGGAAGACGCAGCCCGATCTCCGCCTGTTTGCGGTTCACCGAACGCATCTCGACGGTGACCCGGACGCCCTCGGCCGCCCGTTCTCCCCGCCCATAACCGGTCATTGAACGCATGGGCGGAAGATGGCGAAGCGCCGGCTAGGCGGGCGAACCTTTTCGGTTACTGCTCCGGCTGCCCGCGTTCCACCAGTCGCTTGTAGGCGAGCACGCCATCCACGATTGCCGTGGCGAACTTGGCGCGGGCAGAGTCGCTGTAGATCTTCAGGGCGTCTTCCCGGCTATCCATGAAGCCTCCCTCGATGAGCACCGCGGGCATCTCGGCCAGGCGCAGCTCGGCAAAATTGGCCCGGCGCACGCCGCGGTCCGCAAATTCGAGTTCGCCAAGCAGTGACCGGTGGACCTGGTAGGCCAGCGTGAGGTTCTCGCGGTCATGGCGGTTGCCGGGCATGAACCCTCGGCTCTGGCCACCATTGGTGGACTCGCCATTGGCAAACGTCAGGCAGTAGGTCTCCAATCCTTGGGCAGACCCGCGGGCAGTGGGTCGCCCGTTGTAGTGCAGGGCCAGATAGAGATCGGCTTTCTTCCCGTTGGCGATGACGGGCCGCTCCTCCGGAGGAATGTAACGGTCCTTGTCGCGCACCTGCAGCACGTCGAATCCGGCCCGCTTCAGTTGGCGCTCCAACTCAAACGCGAGCTTCAAGGTGTAGTCCTTCTCCTTGCGCCCCCCTTCCATGTTGCCGGGGTCCTTGCCGCCATGCCCGGCGCTGATCGCGATCCGCTTGACCTTGTGGCCGTCGGGCAGGCGCGGGGGATTCAGCAGAGGAGCCAGCACGCGGTCCGCGTCCTGAACCGGCAACAGTGGGCGGCCGCCGGCCTGCGCCAACGGCGCCCCCATCCAGATGAGGGTCCCGTCCAATTCCGCCCGGGCCGTATCGGCCTTGAGGATCAGGCGAGTCCAGCGGTTGGTGAGGCGGAGGTCGCCGGAGACGGGATTCCAGCGCAGCACAAGCTTCTGGCGTTCAGCCCAACGCCCCGCGTCAACATGCAACCGGCCACGGATCGAGACGAATTCGCTCCGGCGCGCCACAGGGGCCGACGCGGCCGCGAGTTCGCAGGCCAACATCAGGCAGCACAGCAGGCGCAACCACAGCATGCGCGCGGACAGTGCCGGCACCTCCCCGCAGGAACAAGAACTGGCCACGGGAATTTGCCGGCACCCGTTCAGCGGACCCCGAACCGGTAAAGCCGGCTGGCAGTTCGAACGAACAGCGCATCATCGGCCACAGCGATGGAGGACTTCGCCGGGCCTTCACCCAAGGCGGCTTTGGAAAGCACCTTGAACTCCGCTCCGGCATCGCAGATTACCACGGTGCCGCTTTCCGAAAGGAGATAGACCTTTCCGTCCGCAACGGTCGGCGAACTCCAGACCGTATCGGGAATTTCCAGGCGACCGCTCCACGCCGCCTCACCGGTTTTGGCGTTCAGCTTGGTCAGCACCCGTTTGCCACCATCGAGAACGAACAGGTGCCCGCCCGCCAGCGCAGGCGTGGCCCAATCGGTGGGAGCCGTCCGAAATTCCCATGCCCGGTGACTCCCGGTGACATCGCCGCGCCCGCCCTCACGGAAGGCCACGACCGGCTGGCCTTTGGGCCCGGAAGCGTAGATCAGGCCATCCGCGGCCACCGGCGAGGTGACTATCCGATACCAGTCATCGCGCTTCTCGTAGAGCCGCGCCCGCCACAACTCCGCGCCGTCCTCCAGGCGGTGCCCGCTGACATGGTCGCCACCGACCACGACCAATTCAGTGCCCGCCTTGCCCCGGAACGGGAAAGGCGTGGCGTAGGACTCGTGGCTTTCCTTGGTCGAGTCGGTTTTGCGGGTCTGCTTCCAGCGGGTTTTGCCGGTGGCCGGATCCAGTGCGAGCAGGAAAGATTCCCGCCGCGGGTTGCCGTCAAAGAGCGGGTAATCCGCCGGCACTTCGTCCCGTTGCAACACCTGAACATACAGGACCCCTTCGACGAGGACCGGACTGGCCCCGTAGATCCACATGTTGCCGAGACTGCCGAAGTCCTTCGCGAGGTTGCGGTGCCAGAGTTCGGTCCCGGAAAAATCGAAAGCCGCCAGATCCCCGGTGCCAAACATCACGAACACCGATTTGCCATCCGTCACCGGCGACGGCGACGCCATATTGTTGCGGCCGGCTTCCTTGTCACCCTCCGCGACTTTGCGTGACCAAAGCACTTTGCCCGAATCCGCATCGAGGCAGAGCGCCGAAAGGTTCTTGGCCTCGTCGGGGGACGTCAGAAACACCCGCTTCCCGGACACCACCGGGGTTGATCCGGCTTTGCCCGGAAGTTGGGCCGCCCACGCGGCAGTCTCCTTGGTGACCTGCGCCGGCAGCGGACCGGAGCGGGCCGAACCGTTGAATTCCGGTCCCCGCCAATTGGGCCAGTCGCCCGCCAAGACCGGAAGGAGGACGGACGCAGCCATTCCGCAAGCAAGCGCTGGAGTCAGGAATTTCATGGGCAGGTTGGTAGCGCGAAAACCGACTGCCGACAACGCCGGGAATTCAATGGAACTTCCCCACCCCGAGCTACCGTC
Source organism: uncultured Verrucomicrobiota bacterium (assembly GCA_903910585.1). GTDB lineage: Bacteria > Verrucomicrobiota > Verrucomicrobiia > Limisphaerales > UBA9464 > CAIWAH01. Next base: position 55,851 of record CAIWAH010000376.1, on the reverse strand, counting down.
CCAACCGTAGCCGGCCCAGCCGTTCCCCGGCCGCCCGCAGGGTTTCCTCGCGCTTGGCGAAGTGGAAACGAACGTATCGATGTTCCGGTTCCCGGAAAAAACTCGATCCCGGCACGCCGGCCACCCCGAGCTCCCTGACCATCCATTCGGCGGCGTCGTGATCCGTCGCAAACCCCAGCGGGGAGATGTCGAGCAACACGTAGTAGGCGCCCTGCGGTTCAGTGAATCGGAGCCCGGTTCTGGCCAACAGGTCGAGGAACAGCCGGCGTTTGGCAGCATAGCCGTCACGGAGTTCCGAGTAGTAGCTCATCGGCAACTCCAACCCGGCAACCGCCGCCTCCTGCAATGGTGCGGCCGCCCCCACGGTGAGAAAATCGTGAACCTTGCGCGCCTGTTCGATCACTGCCGGGGCGGCCTGCACGTAGCCGAGGCGCCAACCGGTGATGGAGTAGGTCTTGGAGAGGGAATTGCAGACAATCACCCGGTCGCCCGCCCCGGGCAGGGCCGCGGCATGCACGTGGCCATGGGGCTCGAAGACAATGTGTTCATACGGCTCGTCCGTGATCACGAACGCGTCGAACCTTTCCGCCAATTCGAGCAGAAACCGAAGCTCACCTTCCGAGAACACCTTGCCGGTTGGATTCGAAGGATTGCAGACTATGATCGACCGCGGCCTGTGACTCTTGAACGCCGCCTCCAGTTCATCCCGATCGAAATCAAAATGGGGTGGTCGCAGCGGCACATACACCGGATGCGCACCGGCGAGAATCGCGTCGGCCGCGTAGTTCTCGTAAAATGGCGAGAACACGATCACCCGGTCGCCGGGATCGCAGGCGGTCATCATGGCCACCAACATCGCCTCCGTGCTGCCGCACGTGACCACGAGGTGCCGGTCCGGATCCAATTCGAGTCCCGAGAACTGCTGAATCTTCCGGGCCAATGCCTGCCGAAAACGCGGCGCCCCCCACGTCACCGCGTATTGGTGAAACGGCCCCCGAGTTGCCCGTTCAAGCGCCACCAGCAGGTCTTCAGGCGGGTCGAAATCCGGAAATCCCTGCGCCAGATTAACTGCCGCGTGCCGATTGGCCAACCGGGTCATTCCGCGGATGACCGATTCGGTGAAACCGGCAAGGCGTTGTGCGGTGGCTGGCATGCACAAGGAGATTGCGGAATCCGCGTGAAAAAAGTCCAGAGCCGCACGGAGGCAAGCACTGTCAACTGGTCAGCAAATACCTCCCAAAATGTCGAACCGGCACAGGAACCGAGCGGAAAAGGGGATGAAGTCCGAGCGTAAAATGGCGGAGAGGGGGGGATTCGAACCCCCGTTACGGCTTTTGACCGTAAACCGGTTTAGCAAACCAGCGCCTTCAGCCACTCGGCCACCTCTCCGCGACAGGCGACAGGAAACACGCCGCTGATTCGGAGGTCAAGTTGGAGTCGTGGAGAGCATCACATTTGTCCTTCCAAAAACAAAAAAAGACGCCGAGGCGTCTTTTAAATGAAAACAACTTCAAACTGGAAACCTATCTCCGGCCTTGTCGCATCCGCCAATTTCCAAAGGCGACCACCGCAACAAATCCGACCGCAGCCCAAGTGCCCGCTTCAGGCAACGGCTGCCCTTGCTTGGCCTCAAACCCACCGACTTCAACTAACGACGCCATATCTGAACCAGAGTCTTTCCAGACAGTGGAGATAGCCTTGGCCCCCACCGACCCACTGAACTTGCCGGCGAGAGCCCCAATTGAAGCCTCCTTCGGCGCCGAAGCAATCTTGAGGCTTCCCAGCACAATACTGCGCTCTTCGACCAGCGTCGCCAACGACGACACCGATTTTTCAGTGCTTTTCACGCTACCATCACGGACCCACGCCGCATTAGCTAGGAGCGTGAAACCGAGCAGTGCACCCCCAAAAATGATTACTTTTTTCATGTAACTTGGCTGACTCCCCCTTGGAGCGAATCGAGTAGAGGCTTGGGGCGACGAGCGAGCAAGAAAAATTTTGTAATCCCAATGTCAAATGGCGGATGCTGAGTTTGCACTTCGGCACTCCTTCACATAGTCATCGCCATGCCCGGATTACCAGCGTTTAGAGACAGTTCCCGATGGCTTTGGCTTGCCGCTGGCGCCTTGGTCCTCTTGGGCGTCGCTGGAGGATTGGCTTACGGTCCGGCCAAACGTTGGACGATGGTCAGCCGTGCCCGACAAGCTGCGGCGGAAGCCCACACCGCAATGGACCAGCGCCTGTTTGTCGCCACATCCGACAAGATCAAGGCCGCGCTTCGATTTGCACCGGCAGATCCTGCGGTCCTTCGGGTCGCCGCCAAGTTTCTGTCGATGAATGGACAGGACCGGGCATTCGGCTATTGGGATCAACTCATTGCCGGCGGTCACGCCACTTTGACCGACCGACAGGAAATGGTGCGCCTGGCCTTGGACCTCAATCGCCTCGATATCGCCCAGCCGGGAGTGGTTGACCTCCTGCGCGCCAATCCGACCAACCAGCAGAACCAGGAATTCGCCCTTGAACTGCTTGCAGCCAGCGGAGATCTGGAGGCGACGGAAGCGGCGGCTCTCGAAGTGCTCAAGCAGTTCCCGGGGTCAGGACCGGCAACCATCATCAAGGCGCAGGCAAAATTGTCCGGCACCAATCTCGACCATTCCCGGGAAGCGATCGATTCCTTGAAGCAAGTGGTGGCCAGCCAACCGGGAGCGAAGTTGGCAGCACTCCGGGTGCTTGTGAGCGCCACCCATCTCCCGGTGCCAGAACGGCGGCCGTGGGCCGAAATGCTGGCCAGCGATGAGCGGGCGCTGGTTTCGGATCGATTGAGGGCACTGGACGTTCTGTGGAGTGCCATCCCGGAATCGCAATCCGAGATTGCCAAGCAGGCACAGGGGCTCTTGGGCGCCGAGCAGACCGAAGGCGATTTGGTGGAAGTCGCCGGATGGCTGCGGCGGCATGGACTGATTGAAATCGCGGACTCGCTGTTGCCGGCCGCGGGCGCGAAATCCAGCGAGGGAATCTTCCTCGCCCGAATCGAAGTTTTGGCAGACGCCCAGCAGTGGAATGAAGCCGCGAAACTGGTTGAGGAAGTCGGCCGTCAACACCCGCCGGATGCGGTTGCGTGTGCCAAGGCGCATCTCGCTCATCGGCAGGGACGGGCGGACGAGGTCGCAACGCAGCTGAAATCGGCAATGGAAAGCGCCGGAACCCGCTGGCGCAGGTTGGAATTCTTGGCCGGATACGCCAGTGACCTCGGCCAAGTCGGAATTGCCTTGGAAGCTTGGAACCGGCTGCTGGACGAACCCCGGTTCGCGTTTGCCGCAGCCTCAAGCATCCTCAAAACGCTTCCCGACACCACCTTTTCGGAGATTGAACGCAGGGCGGTGAAGGCCTTGGCCCGGCTACAACCCCGAGACGCCGAGATCCAAGCTCAAAACGCTTATCTGGATTTGCTGGCGGGAGAGAAAACCGATCTCGCGGCCCAAACGTTTGAACGTCTAGGCGGTTTGTATCCAGACGCTCCCAACCTCATTTTCGGGTTGGCTTTTTCCAAATTTCGCCAAAACCAGCCCGAGAAGGCGCTGAGCCTGATCGAAAAGCAGCCGGTGGACTGGAACCAAGCTGAACCTCATCACCGCGCGATCTACGCGGCGATCCTCGCCAGCAACAGCCAGTTCCGGGATGCGCGGCTCCAAGCGGAGAAAATCGCGCCCAACAAGCTGCGACCGCTAGAGCTCAAGCTGATCGCCGAGCTCCTGCCCAACCGCTGAGCTTGGCTCCGACCTACGAGGTTTTGCTTAGGGGCAGCTGAATGTCCCGCAGTTCGAAGAGTCGCTTGATGGTGTCTTCGATCAGGTTGTTCGGGCAGCTTGCTCCGGCGGTAACTCCGACGGTGACCCGCCCCGAGGTCGGAAACCAGTTGGCTGTCTGAACCTCTTCCGCGATGTGCTGGTCCCAGTGCTCAATGCGGCCGGCTGACTCCATCTTTGCCGCGTTCTTGATGAAGTAGGTGGGCAGAACCTTCTCACCCATTTCCGCCAGGTGGGACGTGTTTGAGGAGTTGTATCCGCCCACGACGATCAGCAAATCCATCGGTTCCCGGAGCATCTTTTCCAATGCATCCTGCCGGTCCTGGGTCGCCCCGCAGATCGTGTCGAACACACGGAAATGCTCTTGCAGTCGCTCTGCTCCGAAGCGCCGCTCCATCGCCGACCGAAACCGGCGCTGAACCTCCTCGGTTTCGCCGCGCAGCATCGTCGTCTGGTTGGCCACACCCACCGCCCGAAGATGGAGGTCCGGGTCAAAGCCGGGGGAATGGGCGCCTTTGAACCGCTGGAGGAATTCCTGCCGGTCGCCGCCATTCACCACGTAGTCACAGACATAATCGGTCTCGGCGAGGTTGAAGACCACCAGATAGTGACCGGTTCCGTTGGCTGTCGCCTGTGAAGTGGTCGCCTTCGTTTCCTCGTGCTTGGCCTTACCGTGGATGATGCTGGTGACCCCGTCCTTGCTATACTGCCGGACCCGTTTCCACACGCTCATCACGTCGCCGCAGGTCGTGTCCACGGTCTGGCACCCGATCGCCTCCAAACGGCGCCGGGTGGCGACTTCGGTTCCGAACGCCGGAATAATCACCACGTCGTCCGCGGTCAGGTCCAACGCCGACAATTCGTCATCGGTTGGCTTCGGTGGAATTGAGACGATTCCCAAGTTCCGGATTTGGTCGTTCACCTCGGGGTTGTGGATGATCTCGCCCAGCAGGAAAATCCGGGTTGGCTCGGGAAACACCCTCCTCGCCGCGTAGGCAAGGTCGATGGCCCGTTCGACGCCGTAGCAAAAGCCAAACTCCTTCGCCAACTTGACCGTGAGCTCTCCTTGGGAAATCACGCCGCCGTTGGCACGGATACGTTCCACCAATTCGCTCCGGTAGTGGGCCACCACCTGGGCGGAAACCGCCTCCATCACGTCGGGACGACGCAAGTTCACCTTTCTTGGGACGGAGATCCCGTTGGTTTCGGACGGCAGAGGCGCAGACATGTCGGGGCCAACTCTAGTTCACTCGGCGGACGCGTCGAGCGCGCATCGGAAGGCTGGCCAAACTCGGCCGCTTGACGCTTCCCTGTCGCCCAATACCCAACCAACCTGCGGCATGACCAAGTCAGCCCGTCCCCCTTTCGGCATTTGGCTGGGTGCCGCCCTGTTCCTGTGTCTGCTCGGTTGTGCAATTTGGCCACGCCATCCCGGCTTGCCGATGGTCGGAGTCGCCCGGGTGGACGTTTCGCCGACTCATCCCGTCCGATTGATGGGTTATGCCGCCCGGGCCCAGTTGCCGGCACCGACCAACATCGTCCAACGGATTCACGCCCGAGCTCTGGCAATCGGAGAAGGCCCACAAACCGCGCTGCTCCTCACGCTAGACAACTGCATCCTGCCGGCAGAGGTAACCGAGGAGGTCCGCCAACGACTCCAGCTGAGGTTTGGGATTTCGCCAGAAGGCATTGCGTTGAGCGTCACCCATACCCACAGCGCCCCCTGTCTTCGCGGGGCTGCGCCCAACATCTTCGCCGCCGACCAAAGCGCCGAAAATCTGGAGCGAATTTCCCGCTACACCGATTTCCTCATCGACCAACTGGAACTGGCGGCAGCCCGGGCCCTCGAAGATCGCCGGCCCGCTCGCCTCGCCTGGGGCCAAGGTTCCGTTGGCTTCGCCAAGAATCGGCGCACTGCCGGCGGCCCAGTGGACCATGCGCTGCCGCTGCTACGGGTGACTTCACCCGATGGAATTCTCCGGGCCGTGTTCACCAGCTACGCCTGTCACTGCACGACCCTCGGAGGTGAATTGAACGCCGTGCACGGAGACTGGGCCGGCGTTGCCGCGCAGGCGCTGGAGCATGACCATCCCGGCATCGTGGCCCTAGTTGCCATCGGTGCCGGTGCCGATGCCAATCCCGATCCCCGCGGCACATTGGCACTGGTGGAGAAGCATGGAACCGCCCTTGCCGCCGAGGTGAACCGCCTGCTCGCGACCACGCTCACCGAGCTGACCAATGCGCCGACGTGCCGTCTGCAAACCGTTCAACTCCCGTTCCAACCGCACTTCACCCGCGCCCAGTGGGCAACCCGCGCCACCAACTCCGGCATCGTCGGCTACCACGCCCGCAAGTGGCTCGCCCGCCTGGACCGCGGCGAGGCGCCTGCGCCCACCCTGCCCTATCCGGTCCAGACGTGGCGCTTCGGGGACCAGCTGGCGATGGTGTTCCTCGGGGGCGAAGTGGTCGTGGACTACTCGCTGCGCCTGAAACGCGAACTGGACGCTTCCCGCCTCTGGGTCAATGCCTACGCCAACGACGTGCCCTGCTACATCCCTTCGCGCCGCATCCTGAGCGAAGGCGGCTACGAGGCGGAAACCTCGCTCTGGTATTACGACCGCCCGCAGCAGCTCGCGCCCGAGACCGAAGACCTGATCGTCCGCACCGTGCGGGAGCAGTTGCCCGCTTCGTTCCTGTTCGACCAGAAGCGCGCCGAGAATCCGCCGGCCAAATCACCGGCGGAAGCCAAGGCCGCGTTCCGACTCCGTGCCGGCATAGACATCGAACTGGTCGCCAGCGAACCGCTCATCGAATCGCCTGTTGCCATCGACTTCGGTGCCGACGGCCGGCTGTGGGTCTGTGAAATGCGCGACTACCCCAGCGGCCTCGACGGCCAGGGCCAGCCCGGCGGACGCATCAAGGTGCTGACCGACACGAACGGCGATGGCCGCTTCGACCGCGCTGAACTCGTGGCCGACGGACTTCCCTTTCCCACTGGACTGATGACGTGGCGCGACGGGGTCATCGTCTGCGCCGCGCCAGACGTGTGGTTAATCCGTCCATTGGTTACCGAAGGCGGCCAGGTAGTGGGACAGCCGCCCCCGGCTGTCTCTGTCCGACAGGCGCCCTCGCCTGTCGAACCTGGCAATGTTCGGGCGGGGGCACCCGAACCACTTGAGACAGGCGAGGCGCCTGTCCTACTACCCAAGCAGGGCTGGCACGCCGCCAAGCTCCTCACCGGCTTCGCCACGCACAATTTCCAGGCCCGCGTGAACGGCATGCGCTGGGGCCTCGACGGCTGGGTTTATGGTTCCGGCGGTCTGTTCGGCGGCAAGATCACGGTCGCGCAAACTGGGAAGACCTACGACTGCTCCAACCGCGACTTCCGCTTCAAGCCCGACACCGGCGAGTTCGAACCGCTCGCGGGTGTGAGCCAGCAGGGCCGCGTCCGTGACGATTTCGGCGAATGGTTCGGCCAGGACAACAGCACCTTGCTCTGGCACTTCCCGCTGCCCGACCATTACGCCCGCCGCAATCCTCACGTCGTCCCGCCGTCATCCCGTATCATCTTGCCCGCCGTAAACGGCGAGGACATCGGCCGCGTCTATCCGGCCAGCCGCACGCTGACCCGCTTCAACGATCCGCACGCCGCCAACCGCCTCACCAGCGCCTGCGGCCCGGAAATCTACCGCGACGAACTGCTCGGGCCCGAATTTGCAGGCAACGCCTTTGTCTGTGAACCGGTCCACAACCTCGTCCGCCGCGCGGTGCTCGAAGCTGATGGCCTCAGCTTCAAGACGCATCGCGCGGTGGACGAGACGGCCTCGGAGTTCCTCGCCAGCACCGACAATTGGTTCCGGCCCGTCGAGGTCCGCACCGGCCCCGACGGCGCGCTCTGGGTGGTGGATTTCTACCGCTTCGTCGTGGAGCATCCGAAGTGGATTCCCGCCGAACGGCTCAAGGAACTCGATCCGCGCGCCGGGGCGAACCTGGGCCGCATCTGGCGGGTGTTTCCGACCGGTCAGAGGCCGCGCCCCATCCGCGACTTGACCAAGCCATCTCCCCCTCAACTCGCCGAAGTGCTGGACTCGCCCAACGGTGTCGAACGTGACCTCGCGCATCGGTGGCTCGTCCAGAACCATGCAGCCGCCTCGACCAACACTGAATTGCTCCGGCAAGTCTCGTCGGTGAAGCCATCCGGCGAAGTAGTTTCTCTCTCTCCGCCCGCCTTAGCGGGGGGAGAGGGCCGGGGTGAAGTGGGTGCGCAGACAATGCTGAAAGCAGCCACTTCTGTTCTCGGGCGTGTGGCGACCACCTCCCGTCATCCCGCCAGCCGGGGCCAGTCGTTGGCTGTGCTCGCCCAATTGAGCGCGCTGACAGACGAAACTCTGATCACCAGCCTCCGGGATCGCGAGCCAAAGGTCCGGCGTGTCGCCGTTCGCTTGGCCGAACCCGAAGCGCGGCTTCGCACCGTGGCCGGACTCACCAACGACCCTGACGCCCGCGTCCGCTACCAGCTCGCGCTCTCGCTCGGCGAATATCACGAACCTTCCGTCGGTCCCGCGCTGGTCGCCCTCGCCCGCCGCGACGCCGCCAGCCCGTGGCACCGTGCGGCGATCCTGAGCTCCGCCCTGGCCGCTCCGGAATCGTTCGCCGCTGCGCTGGCTCCCGAGACAGATCCGGCGCTCGCCGCGTTGCGTGACGCCGCGCTCGCGACGTTCATCGCTGCCGACCAAGCTCCCGCACTCGCCCGCTGGCTGCCCGCAGCACCCGATCCGGCAGGTTCGCCCGAGCGCACCGCGGAAGCGCTCAGCCTGCTCGCGGCCCTGCAATCCCGACCCGGGCTCTCCGCCACGCTGGAAGCCGATCCAGCTGCCGGGCCGGTGCTCGCGGCTTGGCGGCGGAGTTTCGCCGATCGCGGCCGGGCCTTGGCGACCGACACCACGCAACCGGACCGCATCCGGGCCGCCGCCGTCACGCTGCTCGCCGAGTCCGCGCGCAGCAGCAGCGAGCGACGCGCAGAGCTCGTTTCCCTCCTCACGGTTGACTTGCCCCCAGCCGTCCAGCAGTCGCTGCTCGCAGGGTTGCGCCGGCAGGAAGCGCCGGAGCTCGCCGCCCAGTTGCTGGCCGGCTGGCCGCAACGCCCGGCCGGCCAGCGCGCCGAACTAGTCGGCCTGCTGCTCGGCCGGGAGGTTTGGACGCTGCCGCTGCTGGCGGCCGCCGCCGCCGGCACCGTCGCGCCCGCGGAGATTTCCCCGGCCCAGCGCCAGCAACTCCGCCAACATGCGAATGCTGCCATCCGTGAAAAGGCGTCCGTGCTGTTTCCCGCCACGACGAATGACCGCGCCGCCCTCGTAGCCAAGTTCACCGAGGTCACGCCCCTGTCCGGCGAACCGACCCGGGGTGCCGGTCACTTCGACCGCCTTTGCGCGAGCTGTCACCGGCTGCGCGGCCACGGTTACGACGTGGGACCGGACCTCGCGCCGTTCCGGGGCAAACCGGTCGGCGATTTCCTCACCGCCATCCTCAATCCCAACGCCGCCATCGAGCCGCGATTCCTCGCGTGGACCGCCGAACTCAAGGATGGCCGTGCGCTCACGGGCATCGTGCGGGACGAATCGGCCACCGGCCTGAAGCTGCTTCAACCGGGCGGCCAGACGGAATCGCTCCGTCGCGGTGACCTCGCCGGCCTCACGCCCAACGCACACTCGCTCATGCCCGAGGGCCTGGAGCAGGGACTCACGCCCGCCGACCTCGCGGACCTGATCGCCTGGATCAAGTCCACCCCGGCCGCCTTCGGCAGCGCGGGCGCCGAGCAGGCCGCCGAAGCGCGACGCCAATTCGCCAGTCTGCGGCCGGTCAGGATCACCGCGCTGGAGTCGCCCTACGATCCCCTGCCCTACGCCTCCTGGCTCGGCACCCTGCCGCTGCACTACTGCCGGCAGACCGATGGCCGGTCACGACTGACGGTCCGCTTCGATGCACCGGCCGGCTCCCGCAAAACGGCGCTCCTGCGCTTCGCCGCCGGGATGGGCTTCGTGTCACAGCCGGCGGGCAAGTTCACGCTCCGGCTCAACGGCATGCCTCTGCTCGACTTCAACGTCGCCCTCGACGACGCGATCTGGCGCAGCGCCGACGGCCGCGCGGTGCTGCGCTACCTCGTCCGCGAAAACGGCGGCCAGGACAGCAACGGCGTGCTTGAACTGGAAGTCGTCGCGAACCTCTTGAAGCCCGACGGAACCAATGCACTCGAAGTCACCGGCTCCGCGAACGCAAGCCAGCGATGGTTTGGAGTGTATCAATGACGGGGTCGGCGAACGGGGATGTTTGAGGCGCCTTGTATCCTGCCATGTCTCGTGCCACGATTCTTCCCATGAGCGATGCCATCATCACCATGGACGGGAGCGGGCGGTTGGTGATCCCGAAGGAAATCCGCAAACTCCTTCACCTCGCCGCCGGCACCGCCCTCCGGCCAGCCGTGGTGGGCAACCGACTGGAACTCACCCCCGTGGAACCTCCCGGTCCGAAGCCGAAACGGAAGTCCGGCCTGTTGGTGGTGCCCCGTTCCGGGAAACCCTTTGACGCCCTGGGCGCGCTCAACGCCGTGCGTGACTCGCGCCCGTGAAGGAATTTTTCGACACGTCCACCCTGCTGGCCGCCATGGTTGAGGACGATCCCAGCCATGAAGCCGCACTCGCCGCACTTTCTGGAGCCGAGCACGGATATGCCGCCACCCATTCGTTGGCCGAGTGTTTCGCCACGTTGACCAGCGGCCGACTGCCCGTCCGCCTGGCTCCTGAAACCGCCGCCGAACTCGTCGAAGTCAACGTAGCCCGGCGCCTGAGTTTGGTTTCCCTGACTCCGACCGAATACACCTCTGCTCTTCACCTGGCAGTTGGCGTCGGGGCGCGCGGCGGGGCAATCTACGACGTGCTGCTGCTGGCGGCGGCCAGGAAGTGCGGCGCGGACCGGATCCATACGCTCAACCTGCGGCACTTTTCTGCGTTTGCGCCCGACCTCCGAGACAAACTCAGCCAACGGTAAGCGCTCACTACTCCCTGCCGCGAGCTCAGTCCCGCACTGGTCGCCAGCGGCGGGCGCGGGGCGGAGGCACCGCTTTATCGATGACCACTCCGGCTCCACCTGCAGTCTGGAGCGCCAGATCCAGCCCACGAATTCTCTCTGCCAATGCCTCGTAGCTTGCCCGGCCGGCTTCGTAGTCTCGACGCAGGCTATCGACGCGCTCGCCGATGAGCTTACGTTCGGGATCGGACGGGGCCAGTCGCGCGAGCCTTCCCTCGATTTCCAACCGGTGCACCATGACCTTCTCCGCCTCGCTACGGCGCTGTTGTGCGGCCCGTTCCATGATCTCCCGTTCCCTCGCTCCCTGGTCCAGCCGCCGAGCCCGGCTGCGGGCGAGGTAAACGTCAACAACCCCATTGGCGAGACTCGCAGCGAGTTCGGCATTGCCGGCGGCAACCTGGACCTCCACCAGGGATGTATTGCGGATTTGGGTAATCCGGACCCGTTCCCGCAGCCATGCTGTGGCTTGTTCCGGTGTCAGCGGCGAACCCGCCTCCGTGGATTTGGCCAAACCAAACCGGTCAGCCACCTCACGCAGAACGGTCTGAGAACGGATGACTTCAAACTCGGTCTGGATGAAGTAGGGGTCGTAACCTCCGGATTTCCCTGGTTCACCAGCCGTCGAGGGCGCATCCAAACGCAGTCTCGCGATCGCCACGAACAGCTTGGGCGCCATGGCTTGGGAAATCGCCCAGACGCCGCCCAACACCAGCAGCCCAACGCCGGCAACCTGAAGCAACCGGCGTCCGATCCCGGTCTTCCCGCCAACGGACTCCGCGCCCAGCAGCCGCCGCACGCGCTCACCCAAGGCACCGCCATCGGCGGCCAAGGCCAGCGCGGGAATTCCGACGCTCCGCTCCGCCAGCGCGACGAGCGCGCGCGCAACCACCCGGCCATCGCCCACCGCGGCAGCGGCCAGATCATCGCAACAATTCTCCCGTTCGATGCGAATGCGTTCCGACACCCACCAGATCGCCGGGCGATAGAACAGCAACGCCTCAATCAGCCGCTGGCACAGGTTCACCAGGTAATCGTGCCGGCGCAGGTGGGCCAGTTCATGGGCCAGGATCGCGTCCACCTCGTCCGGACTCAGGCTGGTGACGAAGCCGACCGGCACCAGGATGACCGGCTTCAGCCAACCGAGCACGAGCGGCGCAGTCACCCGGGCCGATTCCAGCAGTTGGACTGGCCGTGAGACGCCCAGACGCTCTGAAAGAGCCCGAAGTCTGGCCGGCCAGGGTTCGTCCAACGGAGTGACGTTCCGGCGGCACAGACGCTGCGCCTGCCACCAACCGCCAGCCAGCCGGAGTCCACCGGCAGCCACTCCCAATCCCCAGACCAGCATCAGCCAACCGCGCCACGGCAGTGCCGCCGCGGCCGCCTGCGCCCTCAGCGGGTGGACCGCGGGAATTGCCGGAACTGCGCCAAACAATGCCCCGAGCAAAGCCAACAAACCGGAGCCTCCGCCCGTGACCAGGACCAGCCAGGTTGCGCCCGGCAACCCCGCCATCAGAGCCAGTGCTCCACAGGCGAGGCAGTAACGCGCATGTGCCGAAACGTGACGAAGCCGCCTCAATGTCAGGGCCAAGAGCGCTGCCACCGCGGTGCCCTGCCAGAGGAAATGCAGGAGCACTTCCGCCCATAGGATGGCGGCGGGTTTGCGAACGAGTTCAAGGATCAGGTTCATGTTCATTTCCCTTCGAGTGAATCCAGCAGGCGGCGCAGTTCGGTGACTTCGGCCTTCGATGGCTTGCGGCCGGCGAGCGCCTGCAGGACGAGTTTCTGGGCGGAGCCGCCAAAGGCGCGATCCAGCAGGTCAGTCACGAGCTGGCGCTGGGTCGTTTCCTCGGGCACGGCCGGCGCAAAAATGTGGGTGCGCTCCGCATCGTCGCGGCTCACGAGTCCCTTCTCCGTCATGATTTGCAGCAGCTTGAGCGCGGTGGTGTAGCCGGTGTCGGCGCCCAGTTCTCCGACGACCTCGCGCACCGTGCTCGGGCCCCGCCGCCAAAGGATCCGCAGGATGGACAGCTCCGACTCGGTCGGTCTGGGAATGGTGTTCGGTGGCACGCACGTTTAATACGAATACTTTCGTAGATTGTCACCGAAGCGCTTCGTAGATGCGGGCCGAGGACTGAGTTTCGGCGGCGCCGTGCGTCGGCTCAGTCGAAGATGACCGTGCGGTTTCCGCAAAGGAACACGCGGTCCTCAAATACCAGGCGCAGCGCCCGGGCGAGCACCATCTGCTCCACGTCTCGCCCGGACTGCACGAGGTCTTCCGCCGCATGGGTGTGGTCGACCGGCACGACCTGCTGGACAATGATCGGCCCCGCGTCCAGCTCGTCGGTGACGAAATGGGCGGTGGCGCCGATGACCTTCACGCCGCGGTCAAAGGCCTGATGATACGGCCGGGCGCCGGCGAACGCTGGCAGGAAGCTGTGGTGGATGTTCACCAGCCGCGCCGGGAATTGAGCAACGAACCGCGGGCTCAGCACCCGCATGTATTTCGCCAGCACCACGTAGTCCGGCCGGTAGCGCTGCACCATCGTCAGCACCTCGGCTTCGTGGACCTCGCGGGGAAGCTCCCCGTGCGGCAGGTGGTGGAACGGCAGGTCGAACTTCCGCACCAGCGGTTCCAACGTGGCGTGATTGGCGATCACCGCAAGGACGTGGGCATTCAGCTCCTTGAACGAATGCCGCACCAGAATGTCCGCGAGGCAGTGGTGTTCCTTGGAAGCGAGCACCACGACCCGCTTCGGCTCCAGATGCGACCACCGGACTTCGGAGCCCTCCGGCACCACCGCCCGCACCGCCGCCAGCAATTCCGGGCCGTTCACCGCCCCGTCGAACTCGGTGCGCATGAAGAAGCGCCCCGATGGCCGGTCCACGAACTCCTGATTGCCCACGACGTTCACGCCGAGGCGGAACAACACGCCGGTGATCCCGTGGACGAGCCCAGGACGGTCGGCGCACCGGACCAGAAGCACAGTGGAGGCCGGGGGATGGGGGGCGGACTTCATGCAGGTATCGGGAAAGCGACCGACAGGTGCCCCCGCGCAGCGAAGTTTGCCGCCAGCGTCCGGGATTGTCCCGACCGAAAACTGCTACTGGTAGCTGATCGCCACGCGGTCGCCCTGCAGAGCCACACCGACAACCCGGCGCTCCACAGCATCGCTGATCCGAAAAAACCTCGCGTCGCCGGTGAGCGGGACCAGAAATGTCCGGCTGCCGCCATTCAGCTCCACCCCATCCAACGCCACAAATGGCCCGCCCGGAACATCCGCTGCCAGCAGCGCCGGCGGCGCTGCCACCGTCGCCCCGAAACCCCACGAAAAGACCTGCTCTCCCACCGCATCCCTGAAGGTGAGCTGGGCCGTGTGGGCTTTCGCCGGATCCAAGGGAACCGCAGGCAGGTGCACCAGCCGCACAGAGGCCGGCTCCTCCTGGGCCTCGAAGCCCACGGTCACACCATCCACCCTGAGGGTCAGCGAGTCGGGCACGATGTCGGTTTCCAGATTGGCCACCCGCACGTCCACCTGCGCGATGGGCTCCGTCGGCGACTCACCCGTCGCCGGAGTGGCATCCAGCATGGTGGCGCGCAGCGGACCGGCCGCCGCCGCCGCATAGTTGTCAAACTGCACGTCCAATCTGCCATCGGCCGCCAACGCGAAGGCGAACAGTCCCGAAACCCCGGCGGAATAATTGTCATCTGTCCCGACCACCGAATGAAGCGGCACTGCCGGATTCGTCACGGAGAACATCTGCCCCAGCATCAGGGTGTCCACGAGCTGGAACACCATGCGGTAACGGTGCGCAGGGTTGAGGCGAAACGGGGACTCGTTGACCTGACGGGTGGCCTGCTCGCCCTGCACCAGGTTGATCTGGTGGAAGCCGGAAAGGGTGTTGTAGTTGTAGGTATAGCCCGTCGTCGTTCCCAGCCCCATGTCTGCCGCCCGGCCAATGAGTCCGAACGCCTGATTCAGGTCGTCGCGCCAGCCGGTGATGTCGGCCTCAACCCGCACCCGCGCATAGGTCTTCTCCAACCGCAGGCTGCCCACCCGCTGGACACCCAGGTCGGCCGGGGCCGGACTGGGCGGCGCAGTCATCCGGTAGAGCCCACCCGCAGCGGAAAACGTCCCCCCCGCCCCGAACGACTTGAGCGGCTCATAACGGGACCAACCGGAATCGTTGCCATCGTTGAAATCATCGGTCTGCCCCTGCAAGCCCGCCGGCAGGATCAGGGAGCACAATCCGGCGACCACCGCAGAGAACGAGCCGGCGCGAAACAGTTCGTGGGCACTCATGGGAATTGGAAACCAGCGGCAACCAGACCGCGACCGCTCCCCGCTGGCAAGCGGCACATTCGTCACGGGCGCACATTGACACTGCCTCCAACTCCCGCCCCTTGAGCCGACAGTGGGACTGGCTGCCAGTCTGCCCGCGGCACCGACCGGCGCAAATAGATCCGCCCAATCTGCTCGCGGCGGTCGCACCGCCGGTTCAGGGACACCCACCGCGAGCCTTGGCAGCTTATGGAATCTCTCCCCGCAGCGGAGCGTGGGACAGGGGGCGCCGACGATGGCACTGCCAAGAAGTGCCCGCCTCAGGCCGGCCCGAAAACCGCGCCCGTCATTCCAAGGATCCGTGTGGGGCCGGCGCCACAGCAATCAATTGCACCGGGGTTCCGTTAGCCACCCGGGCATTCCAAATCTGGGCATCAGCAACTCCACAGGCGCCTCACAGTCCCAACCGCTCGTAAAGCTTCGCCAACCGTCGTCCATGCTCGTCATAGGCCGCTTCAAACAGCTCCGTGGCCCGCGCCTTGCCGACCACGGCCCCGGCCGTGAGCACCTTCGGCGGCTGGCCCGCTGCGGTCAGCCGGGCGGCGACTTCGGCTTTCAGTGAGTTGACCAGCAGGCAGCCGCCAACAGTCGAACCGGGAGCGACCGGTGTGTCCAGCCCGGGGATCTTCACCATCGCGTCACCGACCGGCGCACCGGTGTCCAACACGAGATCGGCGAAATCCTGGAGCTTCTTTCCGTCCGTCCGCTGGCTGGTCGAAGCGTCACTGTGTGCCCGCGAAATGATGGCCACCACCTTCACGCCGCGGCGGCGAAATTCCTCCGCCATCTCGATCGGCACGACGTTGCAGCCGCTCGACGAGATGACGAGCGCACTGTCAGCGGGCGCGAGGTCGAAGTTGCGGAGGATACGTGCCGCCAGGCCGGGAACGTTTTCGAGAAACATCGCCTGGCGCTGGCCGTTTGCGCCGACGACCAGATTGTGGAAGCTCAGCGACAGTTCCACGATCGGATTGAACCCGGGAAACGAGCCGTAACGTGGCCACATCTCCTCGACCATGATCCGCGAATGTCCCGAGCCGAACACATGCACCATGCGGCCTGCCAGGATGGTAGCGGCAAACCAATCGGCCGCCTGCTGGACGGCTGTTGCCTGGGCTTCCACGGCATCGATCAGCAAACGGCACTTGGCGAGATAGTCGGCGGTCACGGGCCGTTGCTAGCGGAAGGCAGGCCATCGTGACAATGCCGGGCTCAGTCCGCGCCTCCGACTGGGGGATGAATCGGGGATTGGCGGGAGCCACCTCCGGGCGTATAGCCGCAATGGAACCGGAAAGGAATTTGCCATGAGAATCCTGGTGGGAACCGACTTCAGTCCCAACTCCGCCGAAGCGATCGAGGCGGCCAGCGCGCTTGCCCGGCGCCTCAACGATCACGTCCACGTGGTCCACAGCGCCCAACCGTTGCTCGCCGAGGGCGAGCCGGACCCGTTGTGGGAACCCACCCTGCTCCAGCTCCAGGAGAGGCTGGCCAAGGAACTGCCCCACGCAGGAAGCCCGGGCGGCAAACTTTCGGGTTCCGTGGAACTGGGAACTCCGGAGGAGGTGTTCCGCGAACTGGGACGGACCGGCCATACCCGGATGATCGTGGTCTCGTCGGTGGGCCGGGTGGCGCTGACCCGGGTGTTTCTGGGCAGCACGGCGGAGCGCATCGCGGAGTCGGCATCCGTGCCCACGTTGGTCGTCCGTTCGCCGGCGGCCTTTCGCGACTGGGCCGCCGGGGTCCGACCGCTCCGGCTGTTCGTGGCCACCGACTTCACGCTCAGCAGCGAGGTGGCACTGGCTTTCGCGTGTGAGTTGTCCGCGGTAGGGCCCTGCGAAATCACCGCGGGCTACGCCGACGATCCCCTGGCAGACGCCGACCGGTTGGGCGTGGATCTCGACGAACGCTCCGCAGACGCCGATTCCTCGGCGCTGGAGACTGCCTTGCGCCGGGATCTCCGCGACAAGGTCGCGTCCGTGCTCGGCGAAACCCGGGTGCGGCTGGCCGTCGCCGCCGCCCTTCCGACCCGGCCTGCTGTGCTGATCGAGATGGCCAAAGCCGCCCGGGCCGACGTGCTGGTCACCGGCACCCACCAGCATCACGGATTCACCCGCCTGTGGCACCGCTCGACTTCCAGGGACTTGCTCAATGACGCCCCCATGAGCGTCGCCTGCGTGCCGGCCGGGGGCGCCCGACCGGTTCCGTCCGCCGTGCCGGAACTTCGCCGGGTCCTGGTCACGACGGACTTTTCCCCGGCGGGAAATCGCGCGGTGGCCGCGGCCTGTGCCCTCCTCCCCAATGGCGGCCGCCTGCGCCTCTTCCATGCGCTCACACCGAAGCAGTCGCCATTGCCGAGGTTTCTCCAGAGCGGCTCAAGGCCCGCACTTTCTCCGGGCGAGCAAAACCGGTTCCGTCAGGCCGCACGCCGCAAACTCGGCGCCCTGGTTCCGTCGGCTGCCCTGCAACGGGGCGTCAGCGTGGAAGTAGCGGTGGAACCGGCCGTGAATGTCGCCGCGGCGGTGTTGCGGCAGGCGGAGCAATTCGGCGCCCAGGTCATCTGCCTGAGCTCCCATGGTCGCACCGGGCTTACCCGGGCGATGTTCGGCTCCGTGGCCGCCGAAATCGTCGCCCAAAGCCATCGGCCCGTTCACGTGGTGAAATCGCCGGCGCGCTGACGCTCACTGCGCCGGCACCGCGAGCAGCGGGCACTTCGCGCCGCGCAGCACCCGCTCGGTCGTCGTGCCCCGCAGCGCATCCAGAAACCCGTCGTGACCATGGGTGGCCATCACGATCAGGTCCGCTTCGCGTTCGTCGCTGGCATTGAGGATTGCCTCGACCACGTCGCCGTCCTCGCAGACGACTTCCCGGGTCCAGCCCGGCTGTTCCGGAATCGCGGCCGACGGGCACTCATGCTCCGGACCGACAAACAGCAGGGTGAAGTGCACCTCCCCCAGCCCAAAGATGCGGGCCAATCCCGCCGCGGCGCCAATCGCGGCCGCGGGACGCGGATCGTGGTCGATCGGGACCAGAATCCGCTTCAGGTGCACGGCTCCGGAAGCGGCGTCCACAAAGCCGTTCACACGCCGGGGCACAAACAGCGTCCGCACCCGGGCCGTCCGGGCAATCTGCTCCGCCACGGCCGGCCGGCGAATGCGGGCCAGACCCTGACGCTGGTGCGTGGAAAGCACGACCAGGTCGGGCAGATGCTCCGCGACGTATTTGCCGATGGCTTCCACCGGATCCGAACTGACCTTCTGGCTCTTGGTCACCCGGACACCCAGTTCGGTCACGTCATGGTGCGTGGCCTCCGCGGGCAGGACTCCCCAGCGGGTCAGGTGTTCGCGCACGCTGGGAAAGCCGTCGAATCCGTGCTCCTCGCCCCGTTGGCCCACATGGAGCAGGGACAGGTCGCACTTCGCCGCGAGAGCGATCCGCAGGGCATGGGCGAACGCCCCTCCGTTGCTGCGGCTGAAGTCCGTCGGATGGAAAAGCGAGGTGATGGGCGCGAGATACATGGTGAGACGACTGGTCGCGGCGAAGTTGCCACGGCCCCCGCGAACGCACATCAGACAGAATTGGGATTCTTAAGCCCAAGATTACGGTCGACTCGGGGAATTAACCTGACTCAGGCAAACGGATGCTTCAGTGTTCCCCAGACGCCCGGCGACGGGCAGCCTATCGTTTTCGATGCACTGGCCGTCACTTTTTGCAAAGGCAGTTCGGTTTGGCTGCCTACACCTCTTTCTCGCGGGTGGCCTCGTGTGGCTGGCTTCTGGAGCGGAAAGCCGGCCCAGCACCGGAGATTCCAGTTACGGAGCCTGGCTGACCAACCAGCTCCCCGCGGCACGTCCGGATACCGGTTATGTTGGTTCGACTTCATGCCAACCCTGCCACCGCGACGAACACGCGTCCTGGCACCGTTCGTTTCACAGGACCATGACCCAACCCGCCGTTGCCTCAACGGTGCTGGGTCCATTCGATGGCTCGACGGTCAACTGCGGCGGGCTCGCATACCGGGTTTTCAAGGAGGGTGACCAATTCGTCGCCGAAATGCCGGACCCGGATGTGCTGATGTATGTCGTTCAGGGGGGCCGAAAGCTCGCATTGGAAAAGATTCCCCGGGTGAAGCGCCCGGTGGTGATGACGACCGGCTCGCACAACTACCAGACCTACTGGGTGACCAGTTCCCGCTACCCGGGCCTGTTGCAGACCTTGCCCCTGGTTTACCTGCCCGAAACCAAGCAGTGGATCCCCCGCGACGCGGCGTTCCTACGGGCTCCCGACGACAAGGAGCGCATGGTCACACAGTGGAATCACCATTGCATCCGCTGCCACAGCACCGGCGGCAATCCGGGTCTCGACGACAAAGGCAATCTCCGGACCAAGGTCGGTGAACTGGGGATTTCCTGCGAAGCCTGCCATGGCCCCGGCCAAACTCACGTCGCCCACCAACAGGCCGCCGGAATTGGCGCCCGCCCACAAGGCAAGCGCACGCCCGACCCCACCATCGTGAACCCGGCGCGGCTGGATCCGGTGCGCTCCGCCCAGGTCTGCGGGCAGTGCCACGGCAACTACATCATGCGGGAGGAATTCGCTCTGGAGTTCGCCCGCAACGGCCCCCTTTACCAACCCGGTGAAGACCTCCACCGCACCCGTTACTACATCCAATATCCGGGCACGAACGCGACGGCGGCCCAGCGGTCCGAGTTTGAGCGGAACAAGGAATTCTACACCACGCGCTGGTGGGACGACGGCACCGTGCTGGCCGGTGGACGCGAATTCACCGCCTTGCTCGCCACGCCCTGTCACACCCGGGGGACGATGACCTGCCTGTCGTGTCATTCGATGCATGACAGCGACCCCAACGACCAGCTCAAGCGCGGCCGGGACGGTCCTGCGGCGTGCACACAATGTCACAAGGAAGAGCGGTTCAGCACCCGGTTGAACGAGCACACCCATCACCCGGCCGGTTCCAGCGGCAGCAATTGCCTGAACTGCCACATGCCCCACACAACCTACGCCCTGTTCAAGGGCATCCGGTCGCACCAGATCAATTCTCCGAGGGCCGATTCGAGCGCCCGCCACGGCGTCCCCAACGCCTGCAACCTGTGCCACCTCGACCGCACCCTGGACTGGACCCAGCAGCGCCTGACGGAGTGGTATCGCCAACCACCTGCGGCACTGACCACAGAACAATCGTCAATCCCTGCCTCCCTGCTCTGGTTGCTCAAAGGGAACGCTGCCCAGCGGATCATCACCGCCTGGCATTTCGGCTGGGCGCCGGCGCAACAGGCGTCGGGGACCAACTGGCCGGCCCCCTTCCTAGCCCAGCTGCTCAACGACGACTACGGCCCGGTTCGGTTCGTGGGCGCCCGCTCCCTGGGTTCGCTGCCGGGCTTCGCCGAATTCAAGACGGATTTCCTCGCGCCGGCGCCGCAGCGGGACGCGGATCGCGCTCGCGCCACGCGCCACTGGGAATCCCTCAGCCTGCCGGTTCCGGCGGGCCTCGCGTTGTTCGACCCAGCCGGGAAACCAGTGACTGCGGCGGTGAATCGGCTGGTCGCCGAGCGCGACCGGCGACCGATCAGCATCCAGGAGTGACCCGGTTCAGCCCTGCTCAACCTCGCCAATCGCTTCGTCGAGCACGTTCAGGGCAAACGCCAACTCCTCATCCGTGAGGATCAGCGGCGGCGTCAGCGTAAGCATGTTGCCGCGGGTCAGCTTGAAGTTTAGCCCGCGACGCAGGGCGGCATACATCACGCGGTTGGCCTCCTCACGGGCCGGCCGCGCCGGGTCCCGGCCGTGCAGCAATTCCACACCCAGCAGCAGTCCGCGCCCGCGCACGTCGCCGATGAGCGGGTGCTTTTCGGCCAACCGGCGAAGGCCGGCCAGTGCGACTTCCCCCAACCGCGCCGCGCGTCCCACCAGGTCCTGTTCCCGAATGATTTCCAAGGTTGCGAGCCCGGCGGCGCAGGCGACCGGACTCTTCTCATGGGTGAAATGCCCGATGGACGACGGCCCGACGCGGTTCAACTCCTCGCGGGCTATCACCGCCGCCAACGGCATCACGCCGCCGCCCAAACCCTTTCCGAGGACGACCATGTCTGGAACGACGTCGTAGTGCTCAAAGGCAAAGAACTTCCCGCTCCGCCCCAGGCCAATGGGGATCTCATCGAGAATCAGCAGGGCACCGTGCTTGTCGCAGGCGGCGCGAATCCGCTTCCAATAGTCGGCCGGCGGAATGGCCGGAGTGCAGCGAATGGTTTCACCGATCACCGCCGCGACGTCGCCCTCCCGTTCGAGGATGTATTCGATGTAATCGGCGCACGCGAGAGAACATGCGGTGCCGCAACGGAACGGGCAGCCACGGTGTTCGCAGGGCGGCGCATGCTCGGCCCCGGGGAGCAGCGGGCCCACGCCCTGCCGGAACTGGGTTTCGCCGCCGACGGAAATCGCATCCAAGGTGGCACCGTGAAAGGCGTCCCAGAGCGAGACCGTCTTGAAGCGCCCGGTCACGAGGCGGGCGATCTTGAGCGCCATGCTCACCGCGATGGTGCCGGCCGGCGCAAAAAGGACCCGATTCAGGTCGCCCGGAGCCAGGTCCGTCAGCTCCTGAGCGAGGCGCACCGCCACGTCGTTGGTGTAGCGGCGGGGCGAAAACGGGAGCGCATCCAACTGCGCCTTGACCGCCGCGATGACCTTTGGATGGCCGAAGCCGACCTGATGGACGTTGTTGCCGTGAAAATCCAGGTAACGTCGGCCTTCGGTATCAATCAGCCAAGCTCCCTCGGCTCCGGACAGCGCGTTCAGGCACGGTGAGGAAAGCGACTGATGCAGGAAGCAGTCGGAGTCCGCCTGCAACAGCGCCGCGGTGTCCGCGCCGACGTGGGTAGCCGACCACTGACGCCGGGCGTCTGCGGTGTTCACATCGCCTTCGGTGGACCAGTTGGCTTGAAAGGGCATCGCTCGGGGAAATCGTGAAAAGATAAAGGCGGGCTCGGGGGTGACACACGGTTTACACCGCCCGAGCCCGCCAGTGACCGCCCCCACTCAGGGGCGGAAAAATGTCGCCTGCCGGAGCGACTCGCTCCGACAGGCGGTGCAGCCACTACTCGTAGCTGATGACCAACCGGTCACCGACGATTTGGACGCTCTTGACCGTCACGCCCGGCGTGATCGTCAGGAAGCCCTGATCACCGGTCGCAGGGAGCTTGGCCGAGATGGTCTTGGCACCCGTGTCCGTCTGGACATCGGTAAATGCCCCACCGGTGAGTCCCGGAATGTTCGGGGCCGGATTGACCGTCGGGCCAGCGGGCGGATTCACCACGGCGCCGACGTTGATCTCGATGTTGTCGACGGCCCACCACCAATTGTTGCGGGTGTCGAAGTAGCCAAACGTCAGTTTCACCGTGCTGGCCCCGGCCGGGTTATACAACGGCACCGTGACCGTCTCGTCCAAGTTGTTGTGGAACTTGGGATCGGTTTCGGGGCTGGAAACCCACTGGATGACGTCGACGGCCGGGCCGCCATCGAACGACGCCTTGACCGAGGCCTTCTGAGGATCCTCCGCCCGGAAGCTGGAGCTGAACGTCAGATGCAGGGAGTTCGCGGTCTTACCCGCAATGTTGATGGCCGGCGTGGCAAGGAAGGTTGCCATGTTGCCGGCATTCGGTTTCGGCGTGCTGTCATCCCATTCGTCGGAATCCGCAACGGCCACTGTCCCGGTGCCCTTGGTGAACTTGGCCCGATCCTGACCACCGGCATTGGCCCAGAAGTCCTTGCTGGCAAAGCTCCAACCGGCCCATTCCGTCACGCCATCCGTAGCCGGATTACCCACGCCGGGAACTCCGGTGTCGTCAATTGCCCAACCGACGGGAGCGGTCTTGGTCCAGACGGCAGTAAACTGCTGGGTCGGGCTGACAGTGATACCCTCCTCCACGTTGGGGCCGAGAACCAGCCCGTCGAAGTTCTCCGCGAACACCGGAGCCGGAGAGCCGAGGACCACCAAGTTATCGAACGCCCACCACCAGTTGTTCAACGTGTCGAAGTAGCCGAAGGTGATCGTCATCTTCTTCGCGCCGACCGGGTTGTTCACCCGCAGCGCGATGGTCTCGCTGAGTTCCGCCGGGCGATAACCGGCGCTGTCCTTGCCGGACTCAAGGCGGAGGATTTCCACGGGCGCGCCGCCGTCGAATGACACCACGACGTTGCCCTTCTGAGGTTCTTCTGGGTTCCAGCTCGAATCGAACTTCACGATCACCGAGCCAGCCTTGACGCCATCAAGGGAGACTTCCTTGGTCTTGAGGTAGGTCGCCATGTTGCCGGCTTCATGACCTTGGTCGTCCCATTCGTCGCTGTCACCCACGGCGACTGCGCCCACGCCCTTGGTGAACGCGGCGCGGTTCTGGCCGCCCGCAGCGGCCCAGAACGTCTTGTCCGCGAAACTCCAACCGGCCCACTCAGTGACGCCATCATTTTCCGTGCCCGCGCCGGGAACACCGGCGTTGTCGATGACCCAGCCCGCGGGAGTCGTGTGAGTCCAGGCGGTTTCATCCACCGTGGTTTCGTCCTGATTGGGCCCGAGCACCAAGGACTCAAAGTCCTCGGTCAGCAGCGTGAGGCGGCCTTCGGTGACGGGCAGCACGGCCACCTTGGTCGGGTTGCTGGTCACGGTCCCGACAGTGTTCTTCACTTCGACCGAGTAATATCCCGCGTCTTCAACCTTGAGAGGCGAGAAGCTCAGGGTGGCAGTGGTGGCACCGGCCACGAGGGTGCGATTTACCCCAAATCCCTTATACCATTGGAAGGCCAGCGAGTCGCCGGTCGGGACCACCGTCAGGGCGGCGGCGGTTCCTTCATTTGCTTCGATGGCGGTTGCCTGGGTGGCGATGGTCGGCGGCGCCGCGCCCGCGCTGACCACGACGTTGTCGATGGCCCACCACCAGTCGTTGGCGGCGTCGCGCATTTCAAAGGACAGCACCATTTTCGTGGCACCGGCCGGATTGTTCAACGGCAACAAGACCTGCTCATTCTGGGAATCCGGCTTGAAGGTCGGGCTGCCGTCCTTCGAATCATACTTGAGGATCTGCGCCGGGGCGCCGTTGTCGAACTGCACCGTGATGATCGCGGTTTGGTTGTTGATTGCCGTTACGCCGTCGTTGTTCAGGGTCGGATGGCCGGTGGTGGAGTCGGCGGGGCTTGTGTCGTCGAATCCTTCCGGACGCCAGCTGGAGACGAACTTGAGGAAGGCCGTGCCGGGGGCGATGCCCGTGAGGGAAATTTCCGGGGTCTTCAGGAAGGAATTGAACAGACCCTTGAGGTGAGATTGGTCATCCCATTCATCGGGATCGGCGATGGCGACGTTGCCGGAAGCCAAGGTGAACTGGTCACGGGTCTGGTTGTCAGCCGCGAGCCAGAAGTCCTTGTTGGCAAAGCTCCAGCCGGCCCACTCGGTGCGGCCGTCAAGGTCAGCGTAGCCATCCGCGTCGTCGTCCGGATTTTCCGCGCTGATGATCGTCGCCAGGAACTGGCTGTTGTCCACGATCCAGCCGGCGGGAGGACGATTCGTCCAAGCCTGCTCGAAGGCCTCCGTGGCGGCATTGCTCTCGTCCTTGCGGGGAACCAGCGCCAAACCGTCGAAGTCTTCGTAGAAGAGCGCCGCGCCGAACTTGCGGGTCAGGGTCTTCACCCCGGCCAAACTGTCGGTGTAGGTCACTTCAATGGTCTGCTCCGTTCCGGGGGTGAACGGTGCCGGAGTGGTCTTGACCGTAATCAGACTACCGTCACGGGTGATGCTCGGCGCAGCCACCGCGACGCCGTTGAGCTTCAGGGAGATCGAGGCGTTTTGCACCGTGGTGTCGCCCACATTGATGACGGCGCCGACATCGGTGCTCCGGCTCGCGAATTCGCCCGCAGGAATCCATTTCTCCACGGACGAAGGGACCGGGGGCAAAGTCGTCGGGATGCCCGCGGCCTGCGCGCCGCCCAGGGCCAGCATCTGCGGCTTGGCGAGTGCGACGTCACGCAGCTGAATGCTGTTGACGTAGGCAATGGCGGTTTCACCGGAGTCGTCGGTGAACAAGCCGGCGACAGCACCGCTCGCCAGCGCATAGCGCCCGTCGATCTGGTTGGCCGGCTTGGCCGAACCCACTTCTGCGCCGTCCACGTAGAGGCGGACCTTGCCACCGGTGCCATCAACGACGAGGCCGAGGCGATACCACTTGTTGGTGGTCACCGCGCCGAACGCGGCGTTCTTCGCGCCGAAGGTGTTGGCGGCGGTGATGAAGATTTCAGAGTCGGGGTCGGTTGCGCCGCCGTCGGAGTCCAGCAGACCCCGGACGAGCTTGTCGGCACTGGCCGGGAACAGGACGTCCATGACCAGCGTGTAGTCATTGACCAAACCGGCGACGCTGCCGCCGTTGGGCGCCGCGGCCACGGGCATGTTGAGCCCGGAACTCGTGTCGGCGCCTGCCGGCACTTTCAGCACATTGGCAGCAGTGCCGCCAATATCCGGGATGCCGAGCGCGGTGGTCGTTCCGAACTGGAACCCGGTGCCCACGCCATCCCGGTAGGCCAAAGCCGTTCCGGGGGCGCCGTTGAGGTTGCCGCTGTTGAAGTCCCACTGACCGACGGGCTGTTGGGCCCATGCCGTGGCGACTCCAAGCAGCGTCGCTCCTAGCAAGGAGGAGCGAATGCTAAATGCCTGGGTGTGTTTCATGATGTTGGACTGTGTGTGTATGGAAACTGAGGGAGACAGATGGGGACAGGAGCGAGAAAAGTCTATTTCCGTGCGGCGCGAGCTTCGAGGGCCTCCTTGGCCTGGGCGTTGCCCGAGGCGGCGGCTTTCTGGAGCTCAGCGATGGCCGCAGCCATTGCCTGGGCGGTAGCCTCGCGCTGTTCGGCCGAGAGGTCGGGCCGCTTCGAGAATTGCTCCAACCCTTGGACCGCCATGTCGGGATTGGTGGAAATGTCGGCGGCGATCTCGGTCACCGCCTTGCGGGTCTCCGCCGGGGCGGTGGCAAAGGCGGCTTCCACCGTCCGCGGAACTTCGGCGGTCGACAGGGCGGCTGGGGCCTCACTGCTCCCGGGGCCGCAACCGACCAGAATCACCCCGAAAATCGCTGCGAGGATGGGGGTCTTCATAATTTGGATTCGCATGGGATCACGGATTTTGGAGCGGCGCCTCTCCGGTATACCAGCGGTAGTCCACGCCCTTTTTGGTGAGCGGCGCGGTGGAGGAGTGGCCGTCCATCCACATGATGTTGCCGCGACGATTATGCCGGAACCACTCAAACTCGAACTTGTAGCCACCGTAAAGTGGGGCGAGGGAATATTTCCACTGGGTCAGGCATTCCGTCTGGCCCGGGAAGAGACCGATGGAGTCGTCCGGTCCCTCCATTTTTTGCTCCGCCGAATCCTCGGCAAAGATCGTGGTGGAGGGATTGCTGAAATTGGTGATCTTCCGGCGGGTCGTCCCCACTGTGCCGGTCCCGGCGGAGTTGAGCCCATTCACCACGAACTGACTGATGCCGTAGCTTGAGTCCAACCACCAAGGCGTCGGGAATCGCCGGCCGTCTTCGCGCCATTCGTCCACGGTCTTGGCGCTCGGGCAGCGGAACAGTTTTCGAGTGCCTTTGGTATAGCTCTGGTAGGCGATACCCCAGTAGGCCAGCGGATGATCGGAAGGCAAAAGCACATCCACCCGCGGGTTCAGCGTCCACTGGCCGTCGTTGGGGATGCCATACTCTGGCGAAGAGGCCGACCCGCCGAGCCGATGGTGGTAGTATTCGACGTTGTCAGCCGCATACATCGTTGTGCCAAGCCCGACCATCCGCAAATTGCTGAGGCACTGGGTTTGTTTCGCTTTTTCCTTGGCCTTGCTCAGCGCCGGCAAAAGCATTCCCGCCAGAATCGCGATGATCGCAATGACCACCAGCAGTTCAATCAGGGTAAAGCCCCGCTCACGCGAAACGGGCCGCGGCTTGCCTTGGGTGAATACGGCCAGTGGTGTAAGCATCCGAAATCGTGGTTCGATTAAAACTCCCGGGCTTGGATTAAGACACTGACACCGAAACGACCAGCGACGTTTGTGTAACGCACAGCCTACGGATCAACTCTTCACCCAACCCTCACTCATGTCGCTAACAGAGCCCTCCAATCACGGAAAATCCCCCATCAAGGGCAGCGCTCCTGGCGAGCCCCTGCCCCCCCTGAGCCTTTCGCCGGTGGTGCGCCGAAAATACCTCGGCCCCATCCGCCAGTTGGGGGACCGCGAGCTTGCCGTCCGTTTGGGTGAACGCGGCCAGTCCTGGTTCTTTCTGCTGGGCACCGACAAGCCGTCCATAGCCGCCCGCCGAGCGAGTGAACTGGCCCGGCTGGCCGAGGAATCATCCCTCAACACCGTCGCCGCGCGATATTCCCGTGAGCTGACGATGTCGGTTTACTGGCTCGACCGCCCCCAGTCATGCACCTACACGACGCTGTGCACCCACCCGGACAAGCACGCGCCGCCGGTTCCGACCGGGGACATTCCCCGAATCAAGGTAGGCGTGCTGGAACCCGATTTGGCGCTCCGCCAGGCCGCCTGCTTCTGGCTGGCCCGCATTCCCGGCGTCACCCCGATTTCCCTCAGTCAGGCGCCGGTGGTGGACCAACACCGGGCCGGCGTCCAGGTCCTGCTCGTCAACGCCTACTCGCCCGCGCTCAATTTTGCCGCGCTGCGGGAAGCCTGGCGCCGGACCGCTCCGGGTGTGCCCGTCTTCGGCTACAGCATCCTGCCTTCCAGTGACGATGTGTTCATCCAGATGGGCGGCGGGCAGGAAGGCTATTACCTGCGGCGCCGTCACCCGCTGGACTTGCTTGAACCGCTCGGGCTTTCCCACGAACCCCTGCCCCATTCCCGCGAGCTCCTGCACCTCCGGGTTCGACGGTATTTCCAGAATCTTTTCGCCACCGGCGACGATGCGGCTCCTGCGGGAAGCCCCTACCAGCTTACCCCCCGGGAAACGGACGTGCTGGGCTGCCTCCAAAAGGGCCTTCACGACAAGGAAATCGCCAGTGTGCTGGGCATCAGCCCGCAGACGGTCCACACGCACCTGAAGCGGATTTTCGAGAAGCTCGGTGCCCACACGCGCACCGAGGCCGTGATGAAGTTCCTCCAAAAGTAGCCGGCGGCTCTCCGCCTCCGGGCGTCCGCTCAGGCGGACTGGTTTACGCTGAGCGCGTGCCGCTGGCGTTTGAGCCCGATCCAGGCCAACGCGAGCAGCACTGGTGACACCCAGGCCAGTCCGCTGGCGAGCATCATCGTCAACTGGGTCCAGCCCACGCCCTTGAGGCCAAACAGTCGTCCAAGATACAGCGCCACGGTGGCCGCGTATCCGGAGGCATCCGCGACGTAGATGAGGAAACTGGCCGTTCCCACCCGTCGGGTGGCGGTCAGCAGACGGTCAAACAGGATGCTGTTGAACGGCACATACGCGAGGTAAACGCCGAGTCCGGTCAGTGCGATCCACCACGACGCCGACACCGTGCCGGCCCGGAACAGGGCGCTGCTGGCGCCCACCAGCGTGGTCCCCCCAAGGATGATCACCAGGTAGGTCCCCAGCGCCCGCCAATGGTCGCGGATGAACCACAGCCCGGCCAACGCCACGATCACTCCCAGTCCGGCGAAGGTCTCCACGCGGCCGAAGAAATCGGACTTCACCGTCTGCCCCAGCTCTTTCAGCACGTCCACCATGAACGTGTCCCGCAGATCGCGATAGACCGACAGCAGCAGATACAGCCCGACCAATGCGGCCAATGGCAGTCCCAGCTCCCGCAGCAGGCGTCGACGAGCCGCCTTGTCCATCGGTTCCCGTTTCACGCGTTCCGCGATGTCGCGTTCGTCCGGCGGCGGCAACTGGCTCATCACCCACAGGCACAAAGCCAAGGGCGGCACGAACAACGCCGCGGTCACGGCCGGCATCCAAAGTTCACCGACCTGCCACGATTTCATCACCGTGGCGCCGGCGGACTTCACCCAACCGGACGCGAAGATGAAGCTCACGCTCAGGCCCAGGCCGAGAAACTCCGTCACCCGACGACCTTCAAGGAAGCTGAAGACCAAGCCCCAGATCATCCCGAGAGGCAGGCCGTTGAGAAACATCCCCACCAGCGCGAATTCCGGGGGCAGCAGCGCCAGCATGAGCAACCCCAGCCACGCCACCGCGTGCAACACGGCGATCATCGTGATGCGGGTTCCGGGTTTGGCCTCGGAGACAAACTTGATGCCGGTGAATTTGGACAGTGCGTAGCCGAGCATCTGCGCCACCACCAGGAGCACCTTGAACTTGAAGCCCCACAGTTCGCGCCCTTCGAACGTTCCCACCGTGAACGGCCGCCGGAACGCATACATGCAGGTGTAGGCCCCGAACGCCGACGCCGAGGCGAGCAGGGTGAACGCCACCGGACTCCGGGCCAGCCAGCGGGTGAACGGGGAAAGCGGATTCATGCGTCGGCCGACCCGATGTCAGCTTCCGGCCAAGCTCGCGTTTTTCCGGCGCCTCCGGCAAGCCCGGCCTGCGCCGTCCCTGTTTTCGGGCAGGGCAGTTTCCCTTCCGTGAACGGCCGACGCCACCGGACGGCCCCGTGGTGCATGCCGCAGGGTTCCGAGACTCCGCACGCTTTCGCCCCGCTCAAAAACCCGCCGCAAGGCATGAGCTCAATCCCACTCGCACTCTGCCAAACGCCGCCGATACACCTCGCGGGCGTGTTCGTAGGCTTCACGGCCCTGGGCGAGCTCTTCGCCTTTGAGGAAGCGCTCCTTCTCCTGCCAGCACTGGTCCACGCTCTTCAGACACCATTCGAGACTGCGACGGAACGCCCGGATCGGTTTGCCGCCGACTTCCACGAAGATCGGGTTGGTGTGCGAACTCGGCAGAATCCGCACCGCGAACCAGCTAGACCGCGTGACCTCGTGGGCAAACGTGAGATTCTGGAAACTGCCGTCGGCCACCAAGTTCGTCTTCGCGACCACGAACCCGTTTTGTAGCAGTTCCACGGGAACCGTTCGGGTGCCGTCGAGCCGGGCGCGCTCCAGGTGCCAGTAGGGATGCTCGGTGAACTTGCGCTGCCTGATGTTCGACTGCGGGGTCTCGTCCAGCCGCGCGGCGACACGGACGCTCAAGTTCACGGTCTTCGCCGCCGGCAGTTTCAGTTCGCTGCCGGCTTCGCCCATCACCGCGGAATCCGCCTTGAAGTCGAGCAGGTGGCTGAAGCCGTCGCTGACGTAGTTCCGGCCGACGCGGATGCCTTCGCACCAATCCTCGTAGGTCCATTTCGCCGGCAGCTTCACGTAGCTGCGGCCCAGGCCGACCCGTTCGCTGTAGATGCAGGGAAAGTCGGTTTCACCGCTGATGCGGGTGCGGAAGCCGGCGTTCAGCGTCTGATACCAGATGTTCAGCTCCCACGGGAACGGCGTGTCCACGGTCGACAGAAAGTCCACTGCGGGCACCAGCTTGCCGTCCGGCCCCGGCACCTCGTGGGTCACGTCCACGATGTATTCGTTGGCACCGATGCCGTTGAACGGCGGCACGGTAAAATTGGGCAATTCGGTGGAATTGAGCTCAAGCCCCCAGCCGCTGTGGGCCGGGCCGACGAGGGCACCCTGCTTTTTGCCCCAGGCCAGCGTGTTGAGGCAGAGCTTCGGCCAGTGGTGCATCGAATCGCCGCCGGGATACATCTGTTCACGCAGCCGCAGCAGGCAAAGATGGCCGGATTGGTGCGACCCAAAGCCGCTCACCTCGACGTCGTAGCGGAGGATCCAGGGCCACCTCGACACCTTGTCGTCCACACCGGTGAAGAACTGTTTCTGGTAATCAAAGCACGGGCCCCAGGTCAGGTTCGCGCCGACTTTCAGATCTTCGCCGAGGACATGCCGCATCATGTCGGGCGCGTGAACGCCTTCGGTGGGCCTGGTGTAGTGGGCGCAACCCGCCGCGTGGATGTGATGGTCGCCGGAGATCCAGCCGAGCTTCGCCGGGTCAATCCAGCGCCGGACTTGGAAGCGCCATTCGTTGGCACCGGGCTTCACTTCTACGTCGCGTTTCTCGACGAGCGACTCCGGCCCGCGCGCGAACTGAACCGAGTATTTGCCGGCCGGAAGCTTCATGGATTCGCCATCGGCCCGGTAAACCTGCGGGTGGAAGAAGAAATCCGGCGCAAGGCGTTTGGACATCGCGGGGAAAACGTGGCCCTGGGCATCGGTGACAACCAACTGGCCGGTCACGGGCTGGCCCGCCTCGTCGAGGATGCGCAGCTTGACCTCGTGCGCCGGCGCACAGGTGAACAGCACGTCGGCTTCGCTGCGGAATCCGAGATCCTGCGTGCCCTGGCCCACGTTGAAGGAAATCTTCGCCTCCCGTTTTCCGGCATCGCGGGAATAGAGCTGGATGAGCCGGTATTCGAGGCTGAGGCCGCCCAGCTCCTTCCGAAGCGGTTGGCCCTTGAAGATCTCAAGGTCCAGCCAGAGGTCGGCGGTCCGGTCGGCCGGCGAGTTCGCGACGCGCTGGGCCTGGGGGCTGGTGGCACGCAACTCCGCGGTCGTGCCCGCCTCGTTATCCACCCGCACGAGGAAGGTCGTCCAACCGCCTTCCACCAGCTCCGGTTTCGCCTCACCCGTCGCCACCTTCACCCGCATCTCCGGGTTGATGTTCACACGGAACAGGGTTCGCGGAGCGAGCGCAGCGTGGAGCTTTGCCACCGCCAGCTCGGGATTGTCCTCCGTCAAGGCCGCCTCAACCGTCGCCCGCTGGGCCTCCGCCAATGGTGTTCCGACGTAATCCAGGGCCTCCACTACCCGCTTGATTTGGGCGCGCAGCGGCTGGAGTTCCGGCACCTGACCATCGGCGGCCGCGAGGGATGTCAGGAACGCGCTGAGGGCAAGCAGGCCAAGGGAAAGTCTCTTCATGGGTGGCAACCGGGAGTTGCTGCTGAGGCTGCCAAAGTGCCGGCACCGTGCCAGCCCCGAAATCGGCCATCTGCCACCGGCACTTCCCGAAGGAATCTGGCCGGCCAATCGGGGCGCCAAAGGCCCGGTCTGCCCGTGGCCTCCGAAATAAGGGCTTGCAGGGTCGCAGGAAGACCGTTACTTACGCCGCTCCTTTTAGACGTAAGGCAGCATATGTCCCGCATTTGTCCGATCTCAGGTAAGCGCCCCGTGCGCGGCCGTCACATCTGGCGTTCCGGTAAAGCCAAGAAGCAGGGCGGTATCGGCACGCACGTGACCGCCAAGACCAAGCGCTGGTTCTATCCCAACCTCCAGCGCGTGCGGGTGCTCCTGCCCGACGGCACGGTCAAGACCATGCGGGTGGCCGCCAGCGTGATCAAGAAGGGGCTTGTGACCAAGGCTCCCCGCGGCCGCCAGAAGGCCTATTTGGCCGCCAAAAAGGCCGCTGCCGCGTAACCCGCCGGTCAGTTTCAGCCAAGAAGGCGCCCGTTCACGGGCGCCTTTTTGTTTTCCCGTCCGGAGAGAAGTGCCCCGGTCATGAAGGATCGGTCCTGAGTGAAATTCTTGGGGCATCCATTTGCCGCGGCCGCAAAATCGACTTCATTCCCGCGCATGACACTACCTGACTCCCTCGTGCAATCCGTGCTCGCCGCCGGCCTGTTCGCCCTGACGCTTCCGGCCAGCGCGCTGGAGGTCGCCAACCCCTCCTTCGAACTCCCGGCGGGACCGTTCAGTCCGACAGGGGTGAGCACGGCGATCGACATCTGGCAGCAGTCCCCTCAGCCCGATTGGTTTGATCCGGATTCCTTCGGTGTCTCGTGGGACAGCCTGTCGGGGATTTTCCCCAACGCTCCGGAAGGCGATTCGCGGCACATCACAAATGCGGACGGCAATCAGGTGGCTTACTTCTTCGCGGTCCCGCAGGTCGCCATCTCACAGGTGCTGGGCTCCACCTTCAGCGCCGACGTCGCCTACACGTTGACCGTGGGGCT
Organism: uncultured Verrucomicrobiota bacterium; assembly: GCA_903910585.1. Classification (GTDB taxonomy): domain Bacteria; phylum Verrucomicrobiota; class Verrucomicrobiia; order Limisphaerales; family UBA9464; genus CAIWAH01. The sequence continues at coordinate 22,643 of CAIWAH010000376.1, read as the reverse complement.
GCGCGGCGGCGGCGCCTTGACCGCCGGCAGCACGTTCCTGGTGGGACTCTTCTATCTCGACGGCGCCAACCCGGTAACCGTCGCATCAACCCCGGTCACCGCCACCGCCGACTACGCCACCGCCACGGCACTGAGCGAGATCACCGTCCAAGTCCCCGCGTTGTCCGCGGGCGATCCCGCGGTCGGCAAGAACATCGGCATCCAGTTAGCCGTCACGTCGCAGAACGGCGTGGCCGGCATAGCCTACTGGGAGGCCGACAACGTCCGTCTTGCCGCGGTTCCGGAGCCCGAGGATTACGCCTTGGTGGCCGGCGCCGGACTGCTGGGATGCGCCATCTGGCGGCGCTGCCGTCGTCAGTCGTAACGATCGGCCGGTGCTCAAATCGGAAATGGGCCATGGTCCGCGTTACCAATTGGGCTGTTCTGGCCACGTTCGCCCTGTTCGTGGCCAGTCAGGGGGCCGCGGAACCGGTGACGGTGCCCAACGGATCGTTCGAGCTGCCGGCAACCTTCTTCGTCAATACCCGGGTCGAGCAGTGGCAGGAAACACCCAAACCCGCCTGGTATCAGGAAGGGGGCGGGTATGAGTGGGACCAGTTGACCGGCGTGTTTCGCAACCCGCCTGCCGGAGCCAACGACCACCTCGTCAACTGCGACGGCGAGCAGGCGTTCTACCTGTTCGCTGTTCCGGAGGTCGGAATCTTTCAGGACTACAGTTCGCTGGACTGGAATGATGCCGAACCGTCCCACTCGTTCAACGCCCGCTTTGAAATCGGCCGCGCCTATGAGCTGACATTTGGCGTCGTCGGCGGTGGGGCCAACATGCTGGAGGGCGTCACCATCGAGGCCGCGCTCTACGCCCTCGACGAAAGCAACCAGCCCCTCACGGTCGCTCGCCGGGAAATCGTCTTCACCAAGGAACAGTTTCCGAACCGGACCGAATTCACTGAACTCAGCCTGAGAACTCCGGTCGTGCAGCCCGGCGATCCGTGGGCCGGCCGCCCGCTCGGGATTCGTTTTCTTTCGACCGTCAGCCAAGAACTTCAAGGGGGCTACTGGGATCTCGACCGGGTGCGCCTGACGGCGCTCGGAGAAACCCCGTTTGCCACCCATGCCATGGCCACCGAATCCGGACTTCGCCTGACCTGGCCCTCGCAGGCAGGAACCCGCTACCAGGTCGAGATCTCGGCGGATTTTGCTGCCTGGTCGGCGACCGGGACTGCAGTGGAAGGAACTGGCGCAGAGCTCGGCGTCACTGTGCCCTGGTCCGACACCGGCGCGTTTTTCCGGGTCGTCACGGCGCCCGATTCGCCCTGACCATCCGGAGAATCCCGCTTGTCTGGACGACCGCAGCTGGAAGATTCCCATTCCATGAACCGGCGCGGCCAGCGCGGGCGGGCGTTTACCCTGGTGGAACTGCTCGTCGTGATCGCGATCATCGCGACGCTCGCGGCGTTGCTGCTGCCCGCGATGACCTCCGCACATCAGGCCGCCAAACGCACGGCGTGCCTTTCGAATTTGCGCCAGATCGGGCTCGCCATCCACTCCTACGCGGCGGACTTCGACGGAAGGATTCCCTACGGCCCCAAGGCCCCGCCCTTCACCAGCCCGGCCAGCTTCTATCCCTCGACGGGATCGCCCACGAGCCTGCTGTCGCTGCAGGGCGGCGCGGTCGTCGGCTTGGGCCTGTTGCTGCCCCAGCATCTGGCCTCACAGCCACGGGTGCTGTTCTGTCCCGGAGCCGACCAACCGCTGGATGCCGGGGTGGAACTCGCCCGCGTGGGCACGCATCAGTCCCGCGGCAGCTATTATTACCGTCACGCGGGCAACACCGAACTCTTCGACAATTCAACGGTTGCCGAGATGCCACGAAACCTCCGCTTGGACGATCTGGGCACCAACCGGCTGGGTCACGCGGTGCGGGCGCTGGTGCTCGACACGCAGTTCCTCGCCCCGCCCGGATTGGAGTCATTCAACGTCCGGACCCAGACCCACCACCGGCGCCGGACCGCGAATCTTCTCTTCGCCGATGGGCACGCCGTGTCCCGCGCCAACCGCAGCGAACGGTTCACGGTGGACGTCCGGGATTTCAGCGAAGTCCGGCAGGCGTTCGACAAGATTCTCCGGGTGCTGGAGACGGCGGACACGGCGGAGTAGCGCCTTCCCACTTTCCCCGCCCGGCGCTCCGGCGCATCCTGCCGCCATGCAACTGACCGCCGCAGAACTGGCCCGCTACATCGACCACACCGTTCTCAAGGCCGACGTCACCGCCGCGGACATCGCCACGCTGTGCGCGGAGGCGCGCGCCCACCAGTTTGCGAGCGTGTGCGTGAACGGCTCCCGCGTTGTCCAGGCCGCCCACCTGCTGGAAGGTAGCGACGTTAAGGTGGCCGCCGTGGTCGGGTTTCCATTGGGCGCGATGGATGCCGACGCCAAGCGTTACGAAACCGAGAACGTCATCGATCTCGGCGCCCAGGAAATTGACCTCGTGCTCAACGTCGGCCGCCTGAAGGACGGTGACGACCGCTACGTGTTCCGTGAAATCCGCGACGTCGTCGAGGCAGGCCAAGGCGCCCCGGTGAAGGTGATTCTCGAATGCTGCCTGCTGACCGAAGACCAAAAGCGCCGCGCAATTGCGCTGGCCGTGGAGGCGGAGGCGAAGTTTGTGAAGACCAGCACCGGTTTCAGCAGCGGGGGTGCCACCATCGCCGACGTGAAACTGATGCGGGAACTGGTGGGCCCGAAATTCGGCGTAAAGGCGGCCGGCGGGATCCGGGACACCGCGACCGCCCTCGCGATGATCGAAGCCGGCGCGAACCGTCTCGGCACCAGCGCCGGCGTAGCCCTTGTCAAAGGGGCTTCGGCCGGCAATGACTCTTACTGAGGGAGTGTCAGCCCAAGTAGCCGGCTTTGGCGGCCAGCACACAACTGGACAGCGCCACCGATGCTCTCAGCTTACTTGGCCGCGGTCTGCGCAGCTTCGGGCAACGTCGTGAGACCGGCCGCGGCCTGTTTCGCACTCTTCACCAACGGCTCGGGTTCCAAGCCGAGATACACGGTGCCGGCGATCGCCAGCATGATGGCGACTTTGGTCGTTCCGCTGACCGTAATGCGGGAAAGGTCAACGGCTTGGCGGGGGAAGAACGCGGACCGCAGCACGCCAAAATAGTAATAAAGCGAGATGACCACGCCGGCGCAGGCAATCAACAGTGCGACCAGATAGGCGCGGTCGGACGCGACGTGTTCCGCGACAGAACGCAAAAGGTAGAACTTGGCGAAAAAGCCGGCGAGCGGCGGAATACCTGCGAGGCTGACCATGCCCACCGTCAGTGCCGTCGCCAGCCACGCCGAGCGCTGACCGAGCCCGGCAAACGCACTGATGTCATCGCTGTCGGTGTGAGCCGCCACCACGCTGATCGCGGCGAAGGCCGTCAGCACGGTGAAGACATAACCGCCGAGGTAGGTCATCACGGCAGCGGAACCGTTCAGGCTCGCCGCCGCGATGCCGAGCAGGAGATAGCCCGCGTTGGCAATCGAGCTGTAACCCATGATGCGCTTCACGCTGCGCTGCGGGATGGCGCACAGGCTGCCGTAGAGGATCGTCACCACCCCCGAAGCCCAAGAACAGCTTGCTCCACTGCGCGGTAAGTTCCGGCACGACGCCGAAGGCGATGCGAAGCAACAGGACGAATCCGGCCGCCTTCGAGCCGGTGGCCAGAAACGCCACGGTCGGCGCCGGTGCACCCTGATAAACGTCCGGCGCCCACATCTGGAACGGGAACGCGGCGATCTTGAAGCCAAGGCCGACCACCGTGAGCAGCAGTCCGGTCAGGAACAGCGGCGACTTCGCCAGTTCCATCTGCTTCGCGGCGATCAAGAAGAAGTTGGTCGTGTTCGCAGCCCCGAAAATCAGCGCGGCGCCAAAGACCATAAAGCCCGAGGCAACCGCCCCGAGGATCAGATACTTCACGCCAGCCTCAATGGAGCCGGCCTTGTTCCGCTGAAAGCTGACCAGGATGTAGAATGTGATCGTGATCAACTCGAGCGCGACGAACATCAGGATGAAGTCGTTGGCCGAGGCCGCGAACAGCATTCCGACGAGGGCGAACAGGGTCAGGGCACAGTATTCAGCATAACCGACCAGCTTTTCCGACCAGTCGAGGGAAAGCAGCAGCACGACGACCGCCGCCAGCAGGAACAGGCCCTTGAAGAGGTTGGACATGGCGTCCACAACGAACATGCCGCCGAACGCCGTGCCATCTTCCGGGGCAGCCCCGCCGATGGCGTAGGTCAGGATGATTCCCGCCATTGTGGCAGCGCCGTAGCCAATCAGACGCCGCAACGAGGCCGGCACCCACAGGTCAGCCAGCAGGACGCCCAGGCCCAGCAGCGTCACCAGAATCTCGATGGTCAGAAGCGAGTAGTTCATCGGCGAAAGGGGTCAGTGGGTGGCGGCCACCGCAGCGGGCGCCGGCGTCGGTTGGGTGGGAGCCGCCGACTTCACAATCTCGGCGACGACCGGCTGGATGGAGGTGGCAAGCGAATCCGGCCGGATGCCAAACCAGATGAGCGCCGCCAGCAGGACCAGGAACGGCAGACGCCGCCAGTAGTTGGCATCACCCACATGGTTGAAGTCAGCCTTCGCCGGCCCGTGAACGACCGCCCGGATGGCCCGCAGCATGTAAACGCCGCCGATCACCAGTCCGCCCCAGGCTGCGGCAACCACGAACCAAGGCAGCGTCTTCCAGGCGCCGAACATCACGCTGAGTTCGCCCGGAAAATTGGCGAAGCCGGGCAAGCCGCACCCGGCCATGAACGCCATCACGATCGCGGTGCCGATGAACGGCATTTGCCGGAGCAGTCCGCCGAGCTTGTCCATGTCGGTCGTGCCACAGCGGGTGTGCAGGTAGCCGTTCAGCGCGAAGCTCAGGGCGGCCAACAGGCCGTGCGCCGCCATGATCAGCACCACGCCGGTGATGCCCACGACGCTCAGACTGGCCAGTCCCAGGAAACAGAAACCCATGTGGGCCAGGCTGGAATTGCCCAGCAGCAGGGCCAAGTCGCGCTGCCGCATGGCCACCCAGCCGCAGTAAAGGATGTTGCCGAGGCAGAGCAGCGCCAGCGCGGGCAGCCATTCCTGCACGCCGACCGGCATGAACGGCCACGCGACCCGGATCAGCACATACAGGCCGACTTTCTTGAGCACGCCCGCGTGCATCATGGCAGTCGGCGTCGGAGCGGCGGCATATCCCGGTGCCGCCCACGAATGGAACGGCCAGAGGCCGACCAACGTCCCGAAGCCGAGCAGCAGGAGCGGGAAAATCAGCTTCTGCGCCGATTCCGCGAGCGGCTTCTCGGCCAGAACGGCCTTGAGTGCTACGACATCCAGGGTGTTCACGCCGGAGGTCACGTAGAGCGCGATGAGGCCGGTCAGCGCGACCAGCGCGCCGAGCGTCAGGTAGAGCGTGATCTGGAAGGTCGCGTAGTTCCGCTGCTCGCCGCGGCCCCAAATGCCGATCATCAGGAAGGTGGGCACCAGCGCGAGTTCATTGAAGAAGTAGAGGAAGAACAGGTCGAGCGAGATGAACGCCCCGATGGCGCCGCCGGTGGTCAAGAGCAGCAGCAGATAAAACAGCTTCACCTGCCGTTCGACCTCCCAAGCGGCGCAGATGGCCGCGAACGAGACGATCGCCGCCATGAGGACCAAGCCGACATTCAGCCCGTCCACGCCGACGTGGTAATTGAGCCCGACCGAGGGGATCCATTCCGCGAATTGCTCAAACTGCAGTCCGGTCCCGCCGCCTTGGAACCCGGCGAAGATGACGAGCGCCTGGAGCAGCATCAGCAGTCCGGTGAACAGCGCGAGGGCGCGATGCACGACCCGGTAGTTGCCCGGCACAATCGCAATTAGCAGGGCGCCGAGAAACGGGGTCAGGAGCAGCGAGGTGAGCGGAGACATGGCGGGCTACTTGAGGGCGATCAGGACGACCAGCGCGACGCCGGCCACGAAGAAGAAGGTGTAGGTCTGCAGATTGCCGCTCTGCACAATGCGGAGGGCCCGGCCCAGCAATTCGGTGCTGCCATGTGCCCCGCGAACCGCGAGTCCGCCGACCACCCAGCGGTCGAACCAGTCGGCCAACCGCGCCACCAGGTCGTGCAACGGGATGAAAATGGCCTCGTAGATCTCGTCGAAGTAAAAGCGGTTCCGCATGCCGCGGGCAAAGGAACCCAACAGCTTGGGCAGCGGATCGCGTTCCGCATTCCAGTAAAGCGTCACCGCAATCCACGCGCCGATGATCAACGCACCGGTGCCGAGGAAGGCGGGCAGCGGGGCGTGGTTAAACGGCTCGAACAGGATGTGGTTCACCAGACCGAACGCCGCCGAAATGGTGGCCCCGAACGAAATCACCTCACTGCCGTGGCCGTGGACATGGCCGTGGTCGGTGAAGAAATGGTGCGTCAGATAATCGCCCAGCGGCACCCACGCCAGCATGACGCTCGGCACCGCGAGAATGACCAGGGGCCAAGTCATGGCACCGGGAGATTCGTGAGCGTGCCCCGCGGCCTCGCTCCGGCCGCTTCCCAAGAACGCCACCAGCACCAACCGCAGCATGTAAAAGGTCGTCATCGCCGCGATGAGCACGCCCAGCCCGAAAAGGACCGGATGACCATTGTCGAGGGCGGCCAACAGGACGGCATCCTTCGAGTAGAACCCACTCAGCGGCGGCAGTCCGGCCAGGGCTGCCGTGCCCAGCGCGAACGTCAGGAAGGTCTTCGGCATCAGTTTGCGCAGCCCGCCCATCTTCCAGATGTCCTGCTCGTGATGGCAGGCATGGATTACGGACCCGGCGCCGAGGAACAGCAGAGCCTTGAAGCCGGCATGCGTCGTCAGATGATACATCGCCGCATCCGGACCGCCGCAGCCGACCGCCATCACCATGTATCCGAGCTGCGACAGCGTCGAGTAGGCGAGGATGCGCTTGATGTCGTTTTGCTGGATCGCCATCAGCGCCGCGAGCAGGGCCGTGAAGGCACCAATGCCGCCGATGATGTCCAAAGCCGAAATGCTGCCAAAGAACGCCAACGCCGCCGGCCAGGCGGTCTCCACCTGATACAGGAAGAACACCCGGCAGAGCATGTAAACGCCAGCGGCCACCATGGTCGCGGCGTGAATCAGCGCCGATACCGGCGTGGGGCCTTCCATGGCGTCCGGCAACCAGACATGCAGCGGGAATTGCGCGCTCTTGCCCATCGCGCCCATGAACACCAGCAGGCCGGCCACCGAAGCGAGGCTGCCGAGCAGATCAGGATGCGCCCCGAGCTTCTGGCTCAGTTCAGCGAAGTTCACCGTGCCGGCCGCCGCCCAGATGATGATGATGCCCAGCAGGAAGCCAAAGTCGCCGAGACGATTCGTCAGGAAGGCCTTTTTAGCGGCGTCAGCAGCGGATTCCTTCTCATACCAAAAGCCGATCAGCAGCCAACTGGACACACCGACGAGTTCCCAGAACAGGAACATCATCACAAAGTTGTCCGCCAGCACGATGCCGAGCATCGAGAAGGTGAACAGGCTCAGGCCGATGAAGAAGCGCGGAAAGCTGCGGTCGCCGTGCATGTAGCCGACGCTGTAAACCTGCACGAGCGCCGAAACCCCGGTCACCACCAGCAGCATGAGCGTGGACAGCTTGTCCACGGTCACACCGAGATTCACCGCCAGTTCGCCGGCATGCAGCCACGCAAACGGCGACGTGACCGCGGCGGCATCTCCCACACCGAACATCAGGAACAGCACGAAGCTGAGCACGAAGGCGGTGACCGTCGCCGCGATGGAGAAGGTTGCCGCGAGGAAGTTGCTCCGGCGCACGATCAGGGTGATGCCGGCCGCCGCGAGGAGCGGCAGCAGCAGGATGAACCAGGCAATGTCCTCCGGCCGCGAACTGAAGGCCGGGGCGGCGGCGGTGACGGCGTTGTGGGCGGCGTGGACGTCCATTTCAGGAAAGGGAATTTAACCGCAGATGAACGCGGATGGACGCAGATGGAAACCCGAGGGCCGGGCCGTTCCAGTTCCAGCGATCCTTGATCTGCGTTTATCTGCGTTCATCTGCGGTTCCAAAAGTCAGAGTTTCAGGCTGGTGAGGTCTTCGACGTGCGCGGACTGGCGCTTGCGGTAGAGCGCGACGATCAGGGCCAGACCGACCGCGACCTCGGCGGCGGCCACCGTGATGATGAAGAACACCATCACCTGCCCGTTAAGATTGGCGTTGAAGCGGGAGAAGGCGACCAGCGCCAGGTTGGCGGCGTTCAGCATCAGCTCGAGGCCCATGTAGATGACGAGCAGATTGCGCCGGGCCAGCACGCCGAGCAGCCCGAGGCTGAACAACAGGGCGCTGACGACGAGGAAGTGGTGAAGTCCGGGAGTGAGGCTCATTTCAGCTCCTTCTTGCTCAGCAGGATGACGCCGACCATCGCAACCAACAGCAGCAGCGACAGGATCTCGAACGGCAGGAGGTATTCGGTGAAAAGAATCCGGCCCAGCGGTTTGGTCGTTCCTTCCACCAGCTTGTCAGCAGCGGGTTTCGCCGAAGTGACCGCCCGGATGAGGATGCCCGCGATGACGGCCACCGCCACGGTGCCGGCGCCGAGCGCGACCTTGTTCAGCTTGCGCCGCTCCTCTTCCTTGAGGTCCAGCAGCATGATGACGAAGAGGAAAAGCACCATCACGGCACCGGCGTAAACCAATACCTGCACGGCCGCGAGGAAGAAGGCGTTGAGCAACACGAACAGCCCTGCCAGCGAGCAGATCGTCAGCACGAGGAACATCGCGCTGGTCACCGGATTGCGGCTGAGCGGGTTCGCAACGCACAGGAACCCGAACAGGAGGGCTAGTCCGGCGAAGCCGTAGAAAAGTAAGTCAGTCAGGGCGGGCATGGCGGGAAACTATGGGGTCGGGACCGGGAAGGTTTCCTGTTCCTTCGCCTCCTCCAGCTTGTGTTTCCACTTCTGGATACCGGCATGGGTGCCGCCGAGTTTCAGGAGCTTCTCCTTGTTGTAGATCATCTCCTCGCGGCTTTGGCCGGTAAGCGAGTAGTCCTTCTGCAGGAAGATCGCCTCCTCCGGGCAGACTTCCTGGCAGAAGCCGCAGAAGATGCACCGGAGCATATTGATCTCGAATTCTCGGGGCATCTTCTCCGCGTTGGCGCGGTCGGCGGGCTGGCCTTCGGGACCGGGCGGCGTGATCTTGATGGCCTTGGGCGGACAGACGAATTCGCAGAGCTGGCAGCTCACGCATTTCGTCGCACCGTCCTGATCCTTCACCAGGTAGGGCGCCCCGCGATAGCCGGCGGGCACGACCCACTTCTGCTCAGGATACTCCATCGTGACCGCCTTGCCCTTCACGAGGGTGTTGAAGAGATGTTTCGACGTGACCTTGATTCCGCCGAGGATGGCCGGCAGGTAGGTGCGCTCGTAGAACGTCAGCGGCGCGCGATCAACAACCTTGGTGCTCATGCGGGTTTACTTGTGGGTGAAGGCGACGATCAGTGCGGTGACGAGGATGTTGGCCAACGCCAGCGGAATGAACCTCCGCCAGCCGAGATCCATCAATTGGTCGTAGCGGAAGCGGGGCAGCATCCAGCGGGTCCAGATAAAGACTACCATCAGGGCGGCCACTTTCGCGAGGAACCAGCCGATATGAACCAGTCCGCCGAGGATCGTCCCGGCCGGCTCGCTGCCGAACGGCGAACTCCAGCCGCCAAGGAACAGCGTCACCATCATGCCGGAAGCGGCGATCATCGCGGCGTATTCGCCCATGAAAAACAGGGCGAACTTCATCGAGCTGTATTCCGTGTGGTAGCCGCCGACGAGTTCGGTTTCGGACTCCGGCAAATCGAACGGCAGGCGGTTCGTTTCGGCGAAGGCCGCAATCATGAAGATCACGAACGCCAGCGGCTGCTTCCAGATCAGCCATTGGTGCAGTCCGCCGCGCTGGTAGTCCACCACCGAAGAGAGGTTCAGATCGCCCACCAGCAGAAACACCGCGACGACGCTCATGCCCATCGCAATCTCGTAGGAGATCATCTGGGCGCTCGAACGGATGCCGCCGAGGAACGGGTATTTGGAGTTGGCTGCGTAGCCTGCCAGCACGATGCCGTAAACGCCCAGCGACACGATGCCGAACGAGTAGAGGATGCCGACATTGAGGTCCGCGATGACCATCTTGTTCGCCGCATTGCCCAGCGTCGAACCGAACGGAATCACGGCCAAGGTCATCAGCGACGGCACGCAGGCGATCGCCGGCGCGAGCCAGAAATAGACCTTCCGCACGTAGCTGGGTGTGAAGTCCTCCTTGAGGAAAGACTTCAGTCCGTCCGCCATCGGCTGGAAGATGCCCAGGCGGGTGAGCCAGGGGCCGATCACCGGAATGAACTCCACGAAGAACGGCGCCACGCGGTTGGGACCCGGCCGGTCCTGAATCCAGGCCGACACCTTGCGCTCGACCAGCACCGAATAGGCCACTCCGGTCATCGCCACGGCGAAGACCAGCATCACCTTCAGGATGCTGAAGAGCACGAACTGCGTCGTGGGGTCGAGATACTTGATCGAATCCATGTCGCGTTAAATCTGCACGGTGACACCGGTGTCCCCGAGCTTGGCCCATTCGAGTCCGCTGAACGCCGGCACCTCGGCGGCCATCTGGTTGAACAGCCCCTCGATGGTGCTGAAGCCGTTCTGGCCGGTGACGTTGTGAACCAACTCGTGCAGGAACTCCCACTCGGCGCGGGCGTCGCCCTTCGGCTCGACCGCCTTCATGAACTTTTGCACGCGGCCCTTCGCATTGACGAACGTGCCCCGCTTTTCGGCATGCGCGCAGCCCGGCAACAGGTAGGTCGCGGTGGCAGTCGTAGCGCTGGGCAAAATGTCGCTGACGATCAGCGTCTCCAGCTTTGCGAGCAGGTCCGTTCCGATGCCGCACTTTGTCACGTCTTCGCCGAACACGATCAGCGTCCGCACCTGGCCGCTGCGAATCGCCTCCGCGATCAGCCCAAGGCGGCCGCCGGCCGCCGGAACCGCGGCCACCCCGGTCAGCCAGGCCCCGTTCATGTTGGGGTTCTTGTCCACATTCACAAGCAGACGGTCCCCTTCCCCCAGGCGCGGCACGGAATCTGTGAGCGCGCCCAGCTTCCGAGCCAGTTTGCCCAGCAGGAAAAGTTCCTCGGTCGTCTGCCGTGCGCTGGCGATCAACGCCACGCTGCCTTGCGGTGCGGCGGCCAGCTTCGCGGAAATCTCCTTCAGGGCCGTGTTCCAACCAGCCTTTGCACCGCGGATCAGGACGTCCTTCAGGCGATCTTCGCGGGCCACCCATTTGTAGTTCAGCCGGCCGGCATCGCACATCCACGGCCCGTTGACCGCGTCGTTCTCGCGCGGCTCATAGCGGTGAATGGCGCCCTCGCGGGAACCCACCGTGATGTTGCAGCCGGTGCCGCAGCTCGTGCAGACGCTCTTGGTTTCCTTGAGGAACCAGACCCGCATCTTGAAGCGGAAATCCTTCGAGGTCAGCGCGCCCACCGGACAGAGGTCCACGGTGTTGAGCGTGTAGTTGTTGTCGAATGCGCCCTCCTTCCACGCCGCAATGGTGTTGTAGGAACCGCGGTTCACGATGCCCAGCGCGTCGTCGCCGGCGATGTCCTTCGAGAACCGGATGCAGCGGGTGCACAGCACGCAGCGTTCGTCATCGAGCACGATACGCGGGCCCAGGTCCACCGCCTTGGGCTTGTGAACCTTCGCTTCCACGAAGCGGCTGGTCGCCTGGCCGTGCTGCACGGAGTATTCCTGCAGCTTGCATTCGCCGGCCTGGTCACAGATCGGGCAGTCCAGCGGATGGTTGATGAGCAGCGATTCCAGCACCGCCTCGCGCATTTGCTTGGTCGCGGGCGAATTCGGATACAGCTCCATGCCCGGCGAGATCGGCGTCGCGCAGGCGATGGCCCCGCGCGGCGTGGACGGCTCGTAGGGCAGCACGGACTTGGCGATCTTGGGCGAGCCGTCCTCGTTGAGCACCGGTTTGCGGTCCGGGCCGATCATCGGCGTGCCGAACTCGACGAGGCACATGCGGCAGTTGCCGGCGACGGGCAGCTTCGGGTGGTAGCAGTAATGCGGCACCTCGCCACCCGCGATCTGGATGGCCTGGAGCATGGTGGTGGGCTCCAGCTTGCCCTGCCAGTTGGGCAGCAGCTTCGGCACCTCGACGTCACGGCCGTCCACCTTGATCCGGATCTTCTCGACCGGCGGCGGCGCAGCGGGCGCGGGGGCAGTTGTCGCGGCGTTGGACATGTTGGCGGAAATCAGTGCGGGTTCGGGCTGGCGGCCAGTTTGAGTTCGCGGCTGGGACCGGCCGATTTGGCGGCCTCGTCGGCTTCGCCCCGGGCCACGAACTCGTCCTTGAACTTCTTCACGAAGCTGAGGACCGGCCACGCGGCGGCCTCGCCGAATGCGCAGATGGTGCGGCCCTGGATATTTTGGGCGATGTGCGACAGGTATTCGACATCCTGTTTGCGCCCGTCCCCGTGCGCCAACCGGTGCAACCCCTTGGCCATCCACAGCGAACCTTCGCGGCACGGCGTGCATTGGCCGCAACTTTCGTGCGCGTAGAACTCCGAGAGATTGGCCAAGGTGTCCACCATGCTGCGGGAATCGTCCATCACGATGATGGCGCCCGAACCGGACATGGTTCCGGCCCCCTGCAGCGAATCAAAATCGTAGGGGAGGTCCAGCAGCGGCACATCCACCTTGGTCATCTGGCCGTCGGCGCCCTTGCGGTTCAGCTTGAAGACCTCGCCAGCCTTCAGAACCTTCGAGGACGAGCCGCCAGGAATGATCGCCTTGAGAGAGCGCCCCGGCTTGAGGCCGCCACCGAAGTTGGCATCGAAAATCAACTGGCCCAACGTGACCTTGCCGACCTCGATCTCAAAATAACCGGGCTTCTGCACGTCGCCGCTGAGGCTGACGATGCGGGTGCCGGTGTTGTTGGGTGTGCCGAGCTTCGCGTATTCGGCGGGCCCCATCGTGACGATGTGCTTCACGTGGCAGAGCGTCTCCACGTTGTTCACGATGGTCGGGCACATGTAGAGCCCGAGCACAGCCGGAAAATACGGCGGCTTGATGCGCGGATACGCACGCTTGCCTTCCAGAGATTCGATCAGGCCGGTTTCCTCGCCGCAAATGTAGGCACCTGCACCGCGATGAACGTAAATTTCGAGATCGTAACCGGTGCCGAGAATGTTCTTCCCGAGGAAGTTTTTCGCCCGCGCCTCGGCGAGCGCCTTTTCGAGCAACCGTGCGCCGTGAGGCATCTCGCCGCGGATGTAAATGTAGGCGAGCTTCACGTCGTTGGCCCAGCACGAGATGATCATGCCCTCGACCAACTGGTGCGGATCCTTGTGGATAATCTGGCGGTCCTTGAACGTGCCGGGTTCCGACTCGTCGGCGTTGCAAATCAGGTAAATGGGCTTGCCGCTGCGGCGGTCCACGAAGCTCCACTTTAGGCCCGCACTGAAACCGGCACCGCCGCGTCCGCGCAGGCCGGAGGCTTTCACGTCCTCGCGGACAACTTCCTGGGCCGAAAGCTTCTTGCCATCGGGCAATTCCCGCGGCGCCGTGCCGAGCGCCTTCTTCAGCGCCTCGTAGCCACCGTGACGGACGTAGCACTCGATGTCCGGCGTGTAACCGGGGGAATCGGCGTGCTTCAAAATCAATTTATGCTGTTCCGGCATGGCAATGCTTGACTCAAACCTTCACGTCACTAGTTTCTCGCCCGCTTCCGGCCTGCCCGATGGTGTAACGGTAGCACAGCAGTCTCTGAATCTGCTTGTCATGGTTCAAATCCATGTCGGGCAGCCAATTCTTCAAAGCCCCTTCCCTTTCGCGATGATTTCGTCGGCCTGTGCCGTTGAAACCTTGGGCAGCAGATCGTCGTTCAGCAACACCACCGGGGCGTTGCCACAGTCGGCCAGGCACTCCACAAACTCGACGGTGAACTTGCCATCCGGCGTCGTCTGGGGAGCGTGGGCATGCGGGTCCAGCCCCAGCTTTTTGCAGAAGTGCTCGCGCAACTCACCGCTGCCGGCGAGGGCACAACTGAGCGTGCGGCACACCTTGACGTGCGTCCGCCCCAGCTTCTCCCGCCGGAACATCGGGTAAAACGTCACCAATTCGAGCACGTTGATCGGCTGAAGCCCGAGTTTGCGGGCGGTCCATTCGATGGCCTCGTCGGTGATGTGCCCGAAGTGTTCCTGCAGCGCGTGCAGGAACATCAGCGACGCGCTCCGTTTGACCGGATAGTGCGTGGCCAACTCGTCGAGCTGGGCTTCTAGGCTGGAGGGAACGGAAAAAGTCATCGGCGGTGGTTTGCTAGCGGTCGCATTCACCCATCACGAAATCGAACGAACCGAGGATGGACACCACGTCACTCATCAGGTGGCCGGGCAGGATTGCCGGCAGAATGCTGAGATTGACGAACGACGGGGCCCGGATTTTGAGGCGATACGGCGTGCCGCCTCCACGGCTGTTGATGTAAAAGCCCAGCTCGCCCTTCGGATTCTCCGCCCCGAAATACACCTCGCCGGGCGGACAATTCACGCCCTGCGTCACCAGCATGAACTGATGGATCAGTTCCTCCATGCTGGACAGCACCCGGTCCTTCTTCGGAAGCACGATTTTGCCATCGGCCACGTTGACCGGCTCCTTCGAGGCGTTGTCGAAGCCGCCGGGAATCCGGTCGAGGCACTGCCGGATGATCCGGACGCTCTGTCGCATCTCCTCCATGCGCACGAGATACCGGTCGTAGCAGTCCCCTACGGAACCGACCGGGATATCGAAGTCCAAGTCTGCGTAGCAGAGATACGGATGTGCCTTGCGCACATCATAGGCCACGCCGCTGCCGCGAAGGTTCGGTCCGGTTAGGCCGTAATCCACCGCCAGTTCCCTCGAGATGATCCCGACGTCGCGGGTGCGGTCCACGAAGATGCGGTTGCGGGTGAGCAGCTTCTCCGATTCGTCGAAGTTGACGACCACTTCGTCGCAAAACTTCCGGATCTGGTCACACCAGCCGGCCGGAGTGTCACGGGACACACCACCGATGCGGGTGTAACTGGTGGTAAACCGGGCGCCAGTCAGGGCTTCGTAGAAATTGTAGATCTTCTCACGTTCCGTGAACGTGTGCATGAACACCGTCAGCGCACCGACATCCATCGCGTAGGCGCCAAGGCCGAGGAGATGGGCGGAAATCCGGGCCAGCTCGCAGCAGATGACGCGGATGTATTGGCACCGGGGCGGCAGCTTGTCGTGAATCCCGAGGAGCTTTTCCACCGCCAGCGAATAGGCGACGTTGTTGGCGATGGTCGCGAGGTAATCCAGCCGGTCCGTGTAGGGGATGAACTGGTTCCACGTCATGTTCTCGGCGATCTTCTCGTCGCCGCGATGCAGGTAACCCACGTCCGGCATCGCCTTGGTGATCGTCTCGCCGTCCATCTCGATCAGGATGCGGAGCACCCCGTGGGTGGACGGATGTGACGGCCCCATGTTGAGGACCATCTTGTCGCCCTCCAGATCGCGAAGCTCGTCGGCTGCCCCCACGGCACTCCGGGCGGCGGTGTCCTTGAAGGTGATTTCCTGAACAGCCATGAAATTATTCCTCCGGAGTCCTCGCCCGCGGCTCGCGTTGCATCGAGCCGTCATTGCTGGCCGTGGTGATGAAAGGTCCGCCTTCCAGCGGCGCCGGCCGGGTGAAGGCGACTTCCGGCAATTCGGTCGGCTTGCCGGCCAACGGGAAGTCTTTCCGCAGGGGGAAATACGGGTAGCCGTCCCACATCAGGATCCGGCGGAGATCCGGGTGACCCGAAAACCGGATGCCCATCATGTCGTAAGCCTCGCGCTCATGCCAATCGGCCGTGCGCCAGACGGTCGAAACGGTCGGCAGCTCCGACTTCTCCTCACTGACGCTCGCCTTCAGTCGCAAATGGCAGGCATGGGCGACACCGTAGAGCTCATACACCACCGTCCAGCGGGGATCGTCGCCGTAGTTGTCCACGCTGCTCAGGTCGAGCAGCAGGTCGAAGCCCAACTCCGCCTTGGCATAACGGCAGACATCGGCGATTCGGTCCGCATCGGCCACGGTCAGGGAGACTTCGCCGCGGAATTCTCCGGGTGCCGACAGCAGTTCCGGGAACTTGTCGCGCAGTTGCTGGGCCAGTTCGAGGGGAGTGGGCACGATGACAGCGGGTTAGCGGTGAACGACTTCGCCCTTTTCGCCGAGCTCAAGGCCCAGTCGGCCGTATTTCTCGGGCGCGGCGTCGCGCTTCCAATCACGCAAGAACGGCTCCTTGGCGACCTTCCCCTGAAGCTTCATCAGAGCATCCAGCAACGCTTCCGGGCGCGGCGGACAGCCGGCCACATAGACATCCACCGGAACGATGTTGTCCACCCCCTGAAGCACAGCATAGCTGCGATACATGCCGCCCGTCGAGGCGCAGGCGCCCATGGCGATGACCCACTTGGGCTCGGCCATCTGCTCGTAAATGCGCCGGACCGCGAGGGCCATCTTGTAGGTCACCGTGCCGGCCACAATCATCACGTCGGACTGGCGCGGCGAAAAGCGCATGACCTCCGAGCCAAACCGGCTGATGTCGAAGCGGCTCGCCCCCACCGCCATCAGCTCAATGGCGCAGCACGCCAAGCCCATCGGCATGGGCCAGAGCGAGTTTTTCCGGAACCAGTTGATTGCCGCATCCACCGTGGTGTGAATGACTTCCCCCTCCACTTTCGAGTTGTAACCGAACTCGGTGACGTTGGGGGCAGTGGCGGTGACAGGATTGGCCATAAAAACAACGGCACCGACGTGGATTCACGCCGGCGGGCGGAGATTGGAATCGGTCCGCCGGAGCGGCAAGTGGCATTTGTGATTTTTTTCACAAAGTCCCAATGCCCCCCACCAACCGGAGGAGATTTCACACGAAGTCGCAGTTCCGGAACACCGCGCTGGAGAGGCGGGTCAGATATTCGTTGCGGCCGATTTCAAAGGCGCCCAGGGCCGAGGTGACATTGGTCACCATCTGGGTGTCAAACAGCGTGAACCGCCGTTCGCGCAGGCGTTGGGCGCAGTGGACCAAGGCGATCTTGGAGGCATCGGTGACCCGGTGGAACATCGACTCACCGGCAAACAACCCGCCCACGGCCACCCCGTAAATCCCTCCGGCCAACTGGCCTTCGTGCCAGACTTCCACGGAATGGGCGTGTCCCGCGTAATGGAGACGGGTGTAGGCCGCGATGAACTCCGGGGAAATCCAAGTCTGACCTTCCCTTCGCGGAGCATCGGCGCACCCCCGGATCACCCCCTCAAAATCCTCATCATAAGTTACTTCGAACGAACCTTTACGCAACGTTCGCGCCAAACTTCGGGAAATGTGGATGTGGTCCAGGTCAAAAATGGCGCGCGGACTCGGGGACCACCAGGTGATGGGTTCCGCACTCCACGGAAACACGCCGCAGCGATATGCCAGCAACAACCGCTCCACAGACAGGTCGCCTCCCACCGCCACCAAGCCGTCGGAGCGGGCTTTCCGCGGATCCGGAAACCACAGGCCATCATCCAGCAGGGCTACCATCACTCCTCCCCAGTAAGCGCAGCCAGCAACTCGCCCTGAAACAGGTCGGTGACCTGGAAGGCCCAAAAACAGAGGAAATTCTCGTCATTCAGCTCGGGCCGGTCACCGCCCTCAATGTCAGGCCGCCCCAGCTTCTCCCAAGCACCTACACGGAGGTCGTTCAACGCCTGCAGGAGCATTTCGGAATCGGCCGGATTGAGTTCCAGGTGGTAACCGCCCCCCTTCTGCGGAACGCACTTTTCCGCATCCGCCAGCAGGTTTTCCGTGCCCTGGGTCAGTTCCTGACGGTGCTCCTTCATCGCTTCCGCCAAGTCTTCCTCGGCCGTGCGCACCCGGTCTTCCCGCGGTGTATCGCTGGCGATGGGCCGGCGGGAGCGGGAAAGGTGGGAACGAAGGCGCAAGGCCACGAGCAGGGCTTCGTGCTCCCGCTTCGAGATGCGGAAGACCAAGGCCTCTGGGTTGCGGGACAGCAATTTCATGCGCCGCGGCCACAGTAATCGCTCCCGGCATGGGCAACAAGCCGTTGCCGGTGGATCCGAAGCCGGCCGGCATATCACTTCCCGATGCTCGCCTGCTGGGACGGATCGCCGTCGCCGCGACGCTGCTGGAACGGAACACTCTCCACGACGCCCATCACCAGGGAGGAAAACTTGAGTCCCTGCTTTTCCATCCGCTCCATCACCCCGTTCACCGCCGGTTTGTCGTAATACTCCAGGCCCCGGCCCAAGGCATACGTCAGCATCTTTTCCGTCATACACCGCAAAAAGTCGGCCCGGCGCGCCTGCACGAGGAGGGCATTGAGCTCGCGATGATCCTTGAATGCTTCTCCGGCCCGGATTTCACCGGAAGTCTCCACCGGATCCGGACCGTCTTTGTCCCGATAGGCGCCAACGCCATCGAAATGCTCAAAGCCGAAGCCGATGGCATCCATCTTTTCGTGGCAACTCGCACACACGGCATTCTCCCGATGCTGTTCCATGCGCTGGCGCAGCGTGCCTTTCAGCTTCGCCTGACTTTCCAAGGACGAGACGCCGGGCGGGGGCGGCGGGGGCGGAGTCGCCAAAATGTTCTCCAACACCCACTTGCCGCGCTTCACCGGCGAAGTCCGGGTGGGGTTGGAGGTGAGCGTCAGGATGCTGCCGTGCGTCAGAACCCCCTGCCGGGCGGATCCCGCGAGCGAGACCTTCACGAACTCGTCGCCTTCCACTCCGGGCAGCCCGTAGTGCTTCGCCAGCGGGCCGTTCACAAACGTGTAGTCGGCCAGCAGGAAATCGCTGACCGGCCGATCTTCGCGGATGATGTGCTCAAAGAAGCGCTGGGTTTCGGTGCGCATGGCCTGCCGCAGCTCATCGCTAAACTCAGGGAACTGCTTTCGGTCCGGCTCAATGAGGTCAAGCAGGCGGAGCTGGAGCCACTGGCCGGCAAAGTTATCCGTCAGCGCCTTGGCCTTGGGGTCCAGCAGCATCCGTTTCACTTGGGCTCCCAGGTTCTTCCGAAGCCGGTTTTTCGCGGCCAGCGAGAAGAGCTCCTCGTCCGGCATCGAAGACCAGAGGAAATAGCTGAGCCGGGACGCCAGCGCCCACTCGTTCACCGGATAAACACGGGCCGGATTGTCGGGCTCGGGCTGAAGTTCGCCGCGGAAGAGAAAATGCGGGGACACCAAAACGGCGGTCAGCGACAGCTTCACGGAGGCCTCGAAGTTCTCCCCCTGTTTGTTCGCCTGGTCGAACAGCAGCATCAGGCGGTCGAGTTCGGCCTTCTCCACCGGCCGCCGCCAGGCCCGGTCGGCAAATCGACCTACGAGTTCCCGGGCCACGGCTTCCTCTTTGCCGCGCTTGGCAGGCTTGAAGAAAACCCGTTTGTGAGATTCCGGCAGCGGCAACTCCACATCCAGCGGCCCGGCCAGCTCAAACTTCTGGGTGAAGAGATTGCGGTCCTCCACCACGGCTTCCTTCACCTTGCGCTTCCGTTCTCCCCGTCCGACCTCCTTTTCAACCTCCCGCTTTTCGTAAACGTCGTTCAGGAACGCCACGGCCAGCTTCGCCTCTCCCGCGGCCTTAGCTTCAAATTCCACCGTGAATTTCCCCGGACTTCCCTTTCGCTCAGGAACCTCAAACTCCTTGAGGTCCCGGCCGTCGAGCCGGACGGCAATCTTGACGGGGTCGGGTTTCACCTGATCGCCGTAAGCCTCAAAGGAAAGGCGATATTTGCCAGCCACCGGAAACTTCGCCGGAATCCGGATTTCGCCGCTGGAGGATCGCCCCCGGACGGGTCCCAAATCTTCCCCGCCTTCGAGCCGGGCCGTGTCAATCTGCTTCACCGGGGACGGCCGAGGCCCGGTCACCAGCGCTTCGTCGAGAATTCGTTCCGCCGCCTTCAGGTATTTCTCCAGCAGCACCGGCGGCAACGAAAGCACGTCGCCGATGTTGTCAAAGCCGTAGCCAATGTCGTCCTGCGGAAAATCCTCGGCCGGCTGGAAGTCCACCCCGAGCAGGTCCCGGATGGTGTTGTTGTATTCCACCCGGTTCAGCCGATGCAGAGTCACCCGGCCAGGGTCGGGATTGTCGGGATCCACCGGGAAAAGGGTCTTTTCAATCCAGCCCGTCAGCTGGCCGCGCTCCGCTTCGGTGGGCTGCTTCTTTTTCTTCGGCGGCATGTCGCCGGACGCTACCGTCCTCAACACCCGTTCCCAAGTCCGTCGGTCCTGCAATACCGCGGTCACGTTGGTGAAGGGTTCCAGCGACACATCCCCCTTGGAAACCCCGTCGGCGTGACAGTCCCAGCAGTAGCGGTTCAACAGGGGCAGCACGTCCTTGTGGAGTGCCGCCTGGGCTTTGGCCGTATCCAAGCTGGGACGCCTCAGGTTTGCCGCCCCGGACTTGCGGGCAAACGCCAGCCATCCGGAGCCGAAGGCGGCGGAAAGCAGGGCCAACAGGATCAGAATCTGACGCCTCATGGGTGGCATTCGGACGAGCGTGACCGTGCCTGTATTGCACCAAACTTCGCCCGCCAGAAGCCAAAGTTTGGCCCGCCGAAGCGCCCCGACTCACGACACCTTCTGACGCCAGTCCATCATCGCCATCGTCAGGGCCGACGAGGCGACCGCGAAGGGACCTCCCAAAGCCATGCTCCGCTCCGCTTCCGCCTTTTTCCCGGCGAGGGCCAAAGCCAGCGTGTTGGCGGCCTCCTGATGGAACTTCGCGTGAAATTCCCGGACCCTGACGCACTCCTGCTTCCGCTGTTCGCCCGCGGGCAGGCCATAGAGCCAGCAGCCGAATTCACATTGGCGGTCCGCCCGCACCGTTGCGGCAGTGAACTCCGATCGCCCGTTGGCAATTGCGTCCGCCAGCCTTCGCTTCCAAGCCCCATGCGCGGAGATCGCCGTCGAAATGCTGTCGGCGGTGGACATATGCAGTTGTATCGGCCTGCCGGAGAGCGACTTTAAGTCCGGACGCCGGACGCCCGCACAAGTCCCTGCGGAAAAGGGCTTGCTGCGGAAATCCGCGCCGCCGCAGCCTCCGGAACGAATTGGCCATGGTCACCCACCCCGATTTCATCCGCGCCAACACGGACATCGCGCCCTGCGCGTCCGTGGTGATGCCGGTTTTCAACGAGGCCAAGACCGTCGCGAAAATCATCGCCAAGGTGCTCGAACAGTCGCCCGTCGCCGAACTGATCATCGTGGACGACTGCTCGACGGACGGCACCGACCAGGTTCTACGACAGCTCGTGCAGGAGCGAATGCTGAGCTACGCCCCCGGGGACGCCGTGATCCGGCTGCACCATCATGAGGTCAATCAAGGAAAAGGCGCCGCCCTGCGCACGGGCTTCAGCCTGGCCACCCGCGGCGTCGTGATCATCCAGGATGCCGACTTTGAATACGACCCGACCGAATACTGGCTGCTGCTGAAACCGATACTGACGGACAAGGCCGATGTGGTCTTCGGCTCCCGCTTCTCCGGCGCCTCGTCCCATCGCGTGCTCTACTACTGGCACTCGGTCGGCAACAAGGTGCTGACCACGCTGTCCAACATGACCTCCAACCTGAACCTCACGGACATGGAGACCTGCTACAAGGTCTTCCGCCGGGAGATCATCCAGGGCATCCGCATCGAGGAGAACCGGTTCGGCTTCGAGCCTGAAATCACCGCGAAGGTGGCCAAACTGAACGTCCGGATTTACGAAGTGCCCATCTCCTATTACGGCCGGACCTACGCCGAAGGGAAAAAGATCGGCTGGAAAGACGGCTTCCGCGCCATCTGGTGCATCCTCAAATACGGACTCCTGCGCTGACATGAGCGAACGCCCCAATTCCGCGGCGACCAACGCCAGCTTCGAATTCGACGCGCTCAACCAGGCCGTCAACTACCGGCACGCGCTGGTCCGCCACTTCCAACCGCACCTCGGCCGCGAAGTCATTGAGGTGGGCGCCGGCATCGGCCAGATCACCGAATTGATCTCCCAGCAACCCGGTGTGGCCAGCGTCCACGCCGTGGAACCGGACTCCAGTTTTTGCCAGGCTCTCCGTTCCCGGTTGCCGAAAGTGGGTGTCACCGAAGGCACCCTCGAACAGTGCCCGCTTCCGGCGGCCGACTCGATTGTCAGTGTCAACGTGCTGGAGCACATCCTGGAGGACGAAGCCGAACTCCGCCGCTACGTGCGCCTGCTGACCCCGCGTCGGGGCACCCTCTGCCTGTTCGTGCCCGCCCGTCCGGAAATCTACGCGCCGATTGACCAGGATTTCGGCCATCACCGCCGCTATATCCGGCCCGAGCTCGAGGCAAAACTCCGGAACGCCGGCTTCACCGACGTGAAGGTCAAATACTTCAACCTGATCGGTTACTTCAGCTGGTGGCTGGTCTTCCGCGTCCTCGGCAGCCGCCAGTTCAAGACCGGTTCGGTCAAACTGTTTGACCGCTGGATTTTCCCGGTTGGCCATTGGCTGGAAACGAATCTCGTGGCGCCGCCCATCGGCCAGAGCCTGATGGC
>CAIWAH010000375.1 GCA_903910585.1 uncultured Verrucomicrobiota bacterium | reverse complement strand
CACCTGCATTGAATACGTCGAGACCTACTGCATTGCCGACGACGGCTTCGAGTTCTTCGGCGGCAGCGTGAACACCAAGTATCTCATTTCGGCGTTCAACGACGACGACGCGTTCGACACCGACGAGGGCTACAACGGCAAGAACCAGTTCTGGTTCGCCATCCAGGAACCCGGCAAGCGTGACGAGGGCTCCGAGCAGAACGGCCAGCCCAATTCCCCCGACGTGGTCGTGGACGGCGCCACGCCGCTCTCCGCCTACGAGGTTTACAACGCGACCTTCATTGGCGCGGGCACCACGGGCTCCGGCAACGACGCCCTCAACATCCGCCGCCACAACTTCTGCAAGTGGTATAACGGCATCTTCACGGAGTTCCAGGGCAAGCGCGTGGACATCGACGCCACCTCCCAGCCCGACATCCGCAACAACATCTTCTTCAACTTCGTCGGCGGGAACGGCACCGGCTACGGCGGCGCCTTTGCTCCGGCCTCGGTCAATCCCAACGTCGATCCGCTCCTGAACAGCGTCAGCCGCACGCAGGACCTCGGACTCGACCCGCTGGTGGATGCCGCCAGCCCGGCGTTCAGTGGCTACCGCACGACGCCGGTCAACGGGTTCTACTCCGCCGCCCCTTACAAGGGCGCGTTCGGCACTGGCAGGAATTGGGCCCAGGATTGGACGGCGCTGAGCAATGACCGCTTCCTCACACCGAACGCGAACGTCAGCCAGGCGCCCGGCTATCCGGAACTGGACATGACGGTGACCAGCAATGCCGACGGCAGCACCGCCACGGTTGCCTGGACCAGCGTCCCCAGCCTCCAATACAAGGTCCAGTCCACCACGGATTTCACGGCTTGGACCGATGAGACCGCTTGGATCAATGGCACTGGTGCGAGCGTGAGCCAGAACATCTCGGTTCCCGCCACCCGGAAGGTCTTCCGCGTCGTCGCGCGCTGACCTCAGCAGGTGACTTCACGGGAAGGGGCGCCTCGGCGCCCCTTCCCTCTTTCCTTGAATCGCCCTTGCCAAGTTCCGCCCCCTCTCCCAGCACTCCCACGGTTCTTAGCGAATGTTTCACCGCATGAAAAATATCCTGCTTGTTCCTTTCACCGTCGCCCTCGCCACCGCTCCGGCATGGGCCTTCAATGCCGACATCAAGACCGTCACCGTCAACGGCGGCTCGGCGGACGCCTCGCCCCTTGCCCTCCGTTTTTTTTCCGACGCCGGCTTTACGGTGCCTGCCCCGCTCGGCACCACGGTGTGGTTCGTGGCGGACAAGGGTGGCAACGGCGTTCCGACTACTCCGGCACCGGCCGCCATCTTGGGCGCGGATGATGTGATCCTGCACCGTGACGTGGTGGACGGTGACCAACCCGGAAGCCGCGCCGGCGGATTTCGCCGCTTGGGCGTGACTGTGCCGGAAGAGTTCCGCACGGCGCCGATCTATGTCTACGTGTGGAACGGCTCCGGTGCCGACTTCACGCCGGGCGCGGGCAGCCAGTTCGGTCTGCACCGTCTGGGCGTTATGCCCGTGCCTGACATTGGCAACGCCGCCTGGCTCATCGACCAGAACGTGTTCACCGGTCAGCACACCGTCGGCGGCGGCAGCGCCAACCAGCCCCCAACGATTGGCGCCGTGGCCCCGCAATCCCTTCCCGAGCTGGCCGCCTACGAACTGGTCCTCAGCGTCAGCGATCCTGACGCCGGCCAAGTGGTTTCCCTGAGCCTGGGCGCAGGCGCCCCTGCAGGACTCACCCTCGATTCGGCCGCGCGGAAGCTCTCGTGGACACCTTCCGAAGCCCAAGGACCCGGCGAGTTCTCCGTGAAGGTGATCGCGACTGACAACGGCTCGCCGGCCGCCGCCACCGAAGTGACCATCAGCCTCTCCGTCACCGAAGTGAACACCGCTCCGCGCTTCGCGCCCGTCGCCCCTCGCACGGTCGAAGCGGGCCAGACGTTGGAAATTCCCCTCGCTCCCGCCGATGACGACTTGCCGGCCCAGACGCTGAGTCTCTCCTTGCTCAACCCTCCGCCGGGTGTGGGACTCACCGACGGGATCATTCGCTGGACACCGGCACCTGCGCAGGCCGGCAACCACTTGATTACCGCTCAAGTTGCCGACTCAGGCTCGCCGGCGCAGACAGCGCAGGTGGTCATCGAGGTCACGGTGGTGGCACCGCCGCTGGAAACACCGGTGCTGGCCGCCAAACTCATGGACGGCTCATTGCAGCTGACCTTCGCCACCCAGAACGGTCGCTCTTATCAGGTTCAAGGCCGTGTCGATATCGGAGGCGGAAACTGGGCAAATGAGGGTTCAGCCGTCGGCGGAACTGGCTCGCCCGCCACTGTCACCGTGCCGACCTCCGGCAACTCCGGATTCTATCGCGTGACGGTCGAATAGCGCACCAATCTGTCGCGCTGCGTCAAAGGCGGGCTGGAGGCCTCTCCAGTCCGCCTTTCCGTTTTCCGGCCCGACTCTGTTCCAACCGCTTCCCGCACTTGACCCGACCTGCGGTCTCTCAAGAGGCTGCCCCATGGTTTCCAACCGCAGCATCGTTGAGTTTTTCCTGTCTGCGTTCCTCGCCAGTTTCGCCCTGCACTTTGCCACAGCCGAATCCTTCCCGATAGCCGCAGGCGGCAAGGCGGCCTGCACCCTCGTCACCGCCGCGCGTCCCACACCGTCCGCCCGGCTCGCCGCACTCGAATTGCAGCACCATCTTTG
>CAIWAH010000374.1 GCA_903910585.1 uncultured Verrucomicrobiota bacterium | reverse complement strand
CGGCTCCGACCGCAAAGATCGAACGTGAGAATCCTTACCATGACAGAATTGAAGGCGATGTCCTCGTTTACGCGGCGGCAGGATTGCACGGCGACCAGACATTGGGCGGCGTGAACAAGCGGTTGGCTTCGCAACCGAATGCGCAGTTTCCGATTTACGGCTTCCGACTGAACGAAAATCGGCGCAAGGCGGGTGTTAGGCGATGGGAGTTTCTGGGCCTACTGCAATTTCTACGTCTCTACCCTGACAACCAAATCGACCGCACAGGCAACCTGCGCAAAGCGTGGCTGTTCGAACTTCGCGTTTGTTCAGAATTCACGAAGGTTCGGCTGTCCGAGGAACGAGCACTAACAAGCGCTGCCTTCGCTGAGTTCAAGTTCGACGCCGAGCGCGAAGCGCGGGCGGAGGCGAGCGCGCTTGTTGAGCCCGCCTCCGATGTTCGAGCAAACGCTGAGGCGGTTGAACGCGTCCGGGCCAAGATCTTCGCACTCGACCCACGTAGCTTTGAACTCCTCGTGCAATCCGCGTTGGAAAGAACCGGCTTCGTTGAGGTCAGCGTCACTCGTTACACCGCAGACAATGGCGTCGACGTAAACGCCCGAGTGTCGCCGGTTCACTGGCCTATCGCGGGCGTTCGCGTGCAAGTGCAGGCGAAGCGATGGCTTCACACCGTAGGTCGTCGGGAGATTGCCGAATTGCGCGGAAGCCTTGAACCATTCGCCCAAGGCGCTGTTGTCACCACGAGTTGCTTCTCTCGTGCAGCGCACGTAGAAGCGAGGGCAAATGGACGCCAGCCAATCGTGCTTGTAGACGGCTACCAATTCGCGCTCACCGCCAAGTCATATGGATTGATTTCAGCTTAGTTCAGCGGGTATTGGCGTTCAACGCGAGCAAGGGCGGTATTTAGTTTGTTGACGAGCGGTGTATCACGAAAGCCGTTTGATTGGAGCCACTCGACAGTGTCCGTCGTCACGTCAGCCAACTCACGAATGCCGGGTAAAGTGATTGGAAATGGGCCAATACACCGGTAACTCGCCTGGGCTGCACGGCTGATGTATTTCTTGGCTGCCGCCTCGGTGAGAAAAGAGTGGAGCCAATACTCTTTGCTTGCCCCTCCCACCTGAATGACGATGTAAAGCTCAATTTCTTGAATCGTGTCCGACATGACGGCGATTGCCGCGGACTCTCCTATCGGCCGCAAGCAATTTTGGGGAACCGACCTGAGTCTGCTCCATGCACAACATCACCGGCCGGCGAACAAGCCGGATTTTGTCTTCCGCTCTGCAAAGGGCGCAGTCTTCGTGGACGGTTGCTTTTGGCACGGCTGCCCTCGCCACGGGCGCACGCCAAAAAGCCGAGTGGGGTTTTGGAAGGCGAAGTTGGAGGGTAACGCCAGACGCGATCGAGTTGTGACGCGGGCTCTACGGACCTCCGGGTGGACTGTGGTTCGCATATGGGAGTGCGCGCTTTCAACTTCGAGAGCCCAGAAAACCATTGCGCGCATTCGCTGCGCATTGGACTCGCGGAAGTAAGGCTGAACGTTGAGCATTGTCACTGCAAGGCTCAGTTCTGCGAAGCGTGGCAGCGGAAAGGCCTTTCCCCGCGCCAGGCCGGCTTCGACACGGGCAGGATCAATTGATCGGTCCGGATACCAAGAGCCTCACCGCACGTCGCGCCAGTCGTTCACGGTCATGCGGCGGGCGTTCATCCAGCCGGCGTGGCCGTCGAAGAACATCAGGTTCGGGCCTTCCCCGTGGCGGCGGGCGGCGACGCGGCGTTCGCCGTTCAGCGATTTGCCGGTCGCGTTGTAAGGCAGGTGCGCCGTGGACCACACGTCGTTGATGTCCTGGCTGCCGAGCACGTTGGTGGCGGTGAACACCGGCCGCCAGGACGCGCTTTCATTGTCGGCGAAGTAAACGGTCTCCACCGGGGACTGGAACCGGGCAAGGCTGCTGGGGCCGGTCACCTCGGAGCCGGTGCGGTCCGTCGCACTGCTGAACTGCCAGGCGTTGACCACGTAGCACATCATCTGGCGTTTGTTCGGGTAGCTCTGGCAGGTGTAAACCTTGACGCGGCCGAACTGGTCGCGGGAGGCGCCGGTGCCGCCGAGGTAGGGGATGTAGGTGAGCCACCAGTAGGGCAGGTTGCCCCGCGGGATGCGGCCGTTGAACTCGTCGGCATACATCTGCATGGCGAGCCCCATCTGCTTGAGGTTGTTGAAGCAGCCGACCTTGCGGGCCTTCTCCTTCGCCTTGGCGAGCGCGGGCAACAGCATGCCGGCCAGGATCGCGATGATCGCGATCACGACCAGCAGTTCGATGAGCGTGAACGCGTCACGCCGGAACCGGTAGGGCCTCATGGGGAAGTCCCGGAGGGGCTACCGGTCTGCGTCCGTCGCGGCAAGGCGAAACCCGGGTGAGCGGCCGATGCGGGCGTCCGGGCGATCAGCCCTTTTTCACCCGGGCGACGTGTCGCGCCATGCGTTCCATGGCGACCTGGATCTGGTCAAAGGCGGTGGCGAAGCAGCAGCGCACAAACTTCTCGCCGCTCGCACCGAACGCGCCGCCGGGCACACAGGCGACCTTTTCCTCCTTCAGCAGGCCGAGCGCGAACTCCTTCGCCGGGATGCCGAGGCTCTCGATGCTGGGGAACGCGTAGAACGAGCCGCGCGGCAGGTGGCACTTGAGGCCCATGTCGTTCAGCGATTTCACGATGTAGTTGCGCCGGAGCTTGTATTGCTCGCGCATCTCGGCGGTCGCGGATTCGCCGTTCTGGAGCGCCTCGAGCGCGGCTTCCTGGGCGATGATGCTGGCGCAGAGCATCGAGTATTGGTGGATCTTCATCATGGCCTCGATGAGGTCCGTGGGGCCGCACGCGTAGCCGATGCGGAAGCCGGTCATCGCGTAGGCCTTGGAGAAGCCGTGCAGGAAGATCGTGCGCTCGGCCATGCCGGGCAGGCTGGCGATGGAGACGTGTTCGCCCTCGAAGGTGAGCTCGCTGTAAATCTCGTCGGTGAGCACCAGCAGGTTGTGGCGCTGGGCGACGGCGGCGATCTCCAGCAGCTGCGCCCGGGTCATCGTGCCGCCGGTGGGATTGGTCGGGAAATTCAGCATCAGCACCTTGCTGCGCGGTGTGATGACGGCCTCGATCGCCTGCGCGGTCACCGCAAAGCCGTCCTCCGCCTTGCATGCCACCGGCACGGGCACGCCGTGGGCCAGCACGACGCTGGGCGAATAGCTCACATAGCAGGGCTCGTGGTAGATGACCTCGTCGCCGGGGTTCAGCACGGCGCGGAGGGCGAGGTCGAGCGCCTCACTCACGCCGACGGCCACCAGGATCTGGTTCTTGGGGTCGTAGTGGACGCCGAAGTTCTTGGCGACGTTGCGCGAGATGGCCTCGCGGAGCTTCAGCAGGCCGAGGTTGGAGGTGTATTGGGTGCGGCCGCGTTCGAGCGCGTAGATGGCGGCCTCGCGGATATGCCAGGGCGTGGCGAAGTCCGGTTCACCGACGCCGAGCGAGATGACGCCGGTGGTGTTCTGGACGAGCTCGAAGAAGTCGCGGATGCCGGACCGGGGAATTCCCGCGACATGGTTCGCAATGTAACTGGGGCGGCTGGAGGACATGGACTGCGGCGGGGAGATAAGCGGACGCGCCGACACGCGGGAAGCGGATTCCCACGGGCCGTCTGCGTTCGCACTGGTTGAGGTGGCTAGGCGAGGGGCAGACGACCGGAACGCGCGGCGGCGGCAGCTCGGGCCGGAAAGGCCAGGGCTGCGGCTGCGGAGGCAAACGACGCGCGGTTCATGTCGGGCGCAGAGTTGGCCGGAAGCGCCCGGGGGGAGTCAAGCGCGGGGAAAGTGGCATCGGGAAAGCAGGAAGGCAGGAAAACGGGAACGTCGGGCCCGGCTTTCCTGCCTTTCAAATGATCCGGGCGCTCAGCCGCCGGCGAAGGCGGGGATGATGCTGACTTCGTCGCCGGGCTTGAGCGGCGTGGCCTGCTCGCCGAGGAAGCGGATGTCCTCGTCGTTCACGAAGACCAGCACCGAGCCGCGGAGGCGCCCGCCACCGTCGCACAGGCGGTCACGGATGCCGTTGTAGCGGTCGTGCAGTTGCGCGATGGCGTCGCCCACGGTGCCGGGGCGGACGGTCACGGTGTCCTCGCCGCCGCAGAGCTTGCGGAGGGTTGGAGGAATGGAGACGCGGACCATGGTTCAGGCGGTGACGAGTTCCGGCTTGTCTTGCGCCAGCAAAGCCTCGAATTCACGCAGGCTCGGCCGGATGTCGCGGGTGGCCCCCACGTGGCCGGTCATGGCCTCGATGGTCTTCAGGCCGTTGCCGGTGATGCACAGCACCGCGCTGGAATCGGCCGCGATCTTGCCGGAGGCGATGAGCTTCTTGGCGACGCCCACGGTCACGCCGCCCGCGGTTTCTGCGAAGATGCCCTCGCACTCGGACAGCAGGCGGATGCCCTCGCGCACCTCGTCGTCGGTCACGTCGTCGGCCGCGCCGCCGGTTTCCTTCATCACCTTGAGCGAATAGAAGCCGTCGGCGGGTGTGCCGATGGCGAGCGACTTCGCGATGGTGTTCGGCTTCACCGGCTTGAAGAAGTCGAGTCCGGCCTTCTGGGCGGTGCTGATGGGCGAGCAGCCGGTCGCCTGCGCGCCGTGCATCTTCCACTTGGTCTCGCCGACGAGGCCGACCTTGATGAATTCCTGGTAGGCTTTGTGGACCTTGGTGAGCAGCGAGCCGGACGCCATCGGGACTACGGTGTGTTCGGGAATCCGCCAGCCGAGCTGCTCGATGATCTCGTAGCCCATGCTCTTGCTGCCCTCGGCGTAGTAGGGGCGCATGTTCACGTTCACGAAGGCCCAGCCGTATTTGCCGGCGATCTCGGCGCAGAGGCGGTTCACCTCGTCGTAGTGGCCCTTGATGCCGATGACGTGCGCGCCGTAGACGAGCGAGTTGACCACCTTGCCGATCTCAAGGTCGGACGGGATGAAGACGTAGGAATCGAGTCCGGCCGCGGCGGCGTTGGCGGCGACGGAATTGGCGAGGTTGCCGGTCGAGGCGCAGGCGACGGTCTTGAAGCCGAGTTCCACCGAGCGGCTGAGCGCGACGCTCACGACGCGGTCCTTGAACGACAGCGTGGGGAAGTTGACGGCGTCGTTCTTGATCCAGAGCTCGCGGATGCCGAGGCGTTTGGCGAGGCGGTCGGCCTTCACCAGCGGCGTGTAGCCGACCTGGCGGCCGACGGTGGGTTCACCGGCGACGGGCAGCAGCTCGCGGTAACGCCACATGGTCTGCGGCCGCGTGCAGATCACGTCCCGCGTCAGGGACTTCTTGATGCGGTCGTAGTCGTAAGCGACTTCGAGCGGGCCGAAGTCGAACTCGCAGACGTGCGTGGCGGCGAGGGGATATTCCCGGCCGCACTCGCGGCACTTCAGCGCCTTCATGTAACCGTTGCTCTGGCTCATAAAATTGTTCCGTTCATCGGCGTCAAACGCCGAGGGCTTCAGCCAGAGCGGCGGGGGAAAACAAAAGACCCCTGCCCGCGAAGCGAGAAGGGGTCGGAAAACCGGACCGGCACTTCTCATCTTCGCCGGAATTTCGTCGCCGAAACTCCGACCGGATTTGGCACCTGGTCATCGAACTGCCGGTTCGACCGGTTGCCGTGGTTTCCTCGGGCCGTGCCCTCCACCACTCTGGATGAGTGCTTTGGTCGCCCAAAGCGCGGGAATGGATGGCGGATGGAACCCGGGGGTGTCAAAGGGTTTTTCCGAAAGCCTGCGGGCGGGGGCGGCCGGTTCGTTCAGCCCGTCGCCCGGTCAACGCTCGAAAACTTCGCGGAGATTCAGCCGGACGTTCGGCAAGGCGGCCGAAACCAACTCATCGTGCAGGTTCACGGCGCCCGTTTCGGCATACCGATCCCCGGTTGGGTTGCGATGGACTTCCACCCGTCGCTCCGGCGCCAGCACCAGCCAGAATTCCTTCACGCCGGCGGAGGCATAGGCCCGTGCCTTGTCCCGGTCAAAATCATGGCTGGTTACGGCAACTTCGACCACGAGTTCGGCGGTGCGGGGATGGGCCTCCCAGAAGTCTCCTTC
Organism: uncultured Verrucomicrobiota bacterium; assembly: GCA_903910585.1. Classification (GTDB taxonomy): domain Bacteria; phylum Verrucomicrobiota; class Verrucomicrobiia; order Limisphaerales; family UBA9464; genus CAIWAH01. The sequence continues at coordinate 11,604 of CAIWAH010000374.1, read as the reverse complement.
CCGGCCGCGGATCACAGCCAGATCTGGCTCCGGCTCCGAATCGACACCGGTGATGGGTTGCTCCTGCCGGATGAGGCAATCTTCCGGGATCAGTTTTTGCAGCAACCGGAGGAGTCGCTGCACCACGGCACTGTGAAGCGGTGATTTGGACATTTTGTGAAAAACACGTCCATAGAGCAGTTCCGTCTTCTCCGGGATCAGGCCGATCTGGCTGAGCGCGCGATAAGCATCGACCGAGAGTGGCCACACCTGGGGCCGTTCGGGCACCGGATCAATGGTTTGGCTCGCGGCCATAAAGCGTTTGGAGGCTAGTCTGCGGGGGAGAATGCTGGCAAGGAGGAGGAATCACTCCCGGAAATTCACAAAGCTCAGCGCTACCGGGAAATCCTCGCCCTTCACCGCGGCGATTGCCGCCTGGAGGTCATCCCGGCTCTTGCCGGTCACGCGCAGTTCGTCGCCCTGGATGGCGGCCGTTACCTTCAGGCCGGTGCCGCGGATGAACTGGCTGATCTGCTTCGCCACCGCGCCCTCGATGCCCTGCTTGATCTTGATCGTCTGGCGGGCGTGTCCCAGCGGCGAAAGTTCCGCCTCCCCCTGGTCCACGCTCTTCAGGCTGATGCCGCGCTTGGAGACCCGGCCGATGACGATGTCCACGAGGGCCTTCATCTTGAACGCGTCGTTGGCGCGCAGCTTGATCTCGTTCTTCTCCAGGACGATCTCGGCGTTGGCCCCCTTGAAGTCGAACCGGGTGAGCAGTTCCTTCTGCGCCTGGCTGATCGCGTTCTCCAGTTCCATGGAGTTGACCTTGGACACGATGTCGAAACTTGGCATGGGCGGCAGCATAGGCGGCCGGGCGGGCTTGGGAAGTGCCGGGGCGGCCGGGAAAAGCTTGGAAACACGCCCGTCCGGCCTACCTTGGCCGCGCAGCATGAAACACGACTCGAATCTGCGGTTGCTGGCCCATCTGCAAATCACGCTGGCGCTGCTGCTCGCGGCGTTCTGCGCGTGGCACATCCACGCCACCCGCGTGCTGAACCGCCAGGCCCTGGCCCTGGCGCAGTCGGCCCACAACCGGCGCGCGTATGACCTGCTGCTCACCGCCTCGATCGAATACGCCGGCCGTCAGCCGGCCATCCACCCCGTGCTCAAGGCCGTCGGCGTGACGATCACCACCAACGCCGCGCCCAACACCCCCAAGCGCTGATCATGGACGAGCTTTCCTCCCCTTCCACGCCCTCGCCGACGCCCACGCCGGACCCGTTGGTGACCGAGCTTCAGGAACAGGTCCGCAGCCTGCGCAACCTCGTCAAGCTGGTGCTGGTCTCCTGCTTCATCGCCACCGCGGCGCTTGGGCTCTTCCTGTATCGGCAGACCACGCTGATGAAGCGGCAGATCGACGCCCAGCAGGTCGCGCTGAAGGAATCGCAGGGCAAGGAGCGCGAGGTGGTGATGCGCGGCATCGAGGTGTTCCGCCAATACGGCCTCCGCGATCCGGTGTTTGCGACGAACATCCTCGCGAAGTTCGGCCTCGCCCCGGGCGCGCCCACCAACCGTCCCCCGGCAGCCCGCTGACGGGCCCGCACGCGCCATTGCGGGACGGTGCGGATCCTCTGTAAGTTGCGGCCAACATGAGTCCCGCCCCGCCCGAGCAGCGCATGCACCGGCGCCTGACCCTGCTCGCTTTCGCCTTTGCGACCGCGAGCGTGCTGTGGTCCGGGTTCTCCATCCGCCATTGGCTGCGGGAACAGCAGGCGGAACGCCGCGAACAGCTGGGCCGCTGGAGCCGCGAACCGGAGCCCGGCGAGGAGCCGGTCCTGCATCCCACCAACGCCCTCGCCGCGTTCCGGACCCGCCAGCCGACCGCCGGCCTCACCGGCGCCGCCACACTGTTCGGAACGACCAATGTCTGGACCCTGCACCTGCGTTTCGAGCCGGACCAATGGGAGGCGATGGAGCCGCACCTGATCGAACCCCTCGACCGCGACCGCCGGGGCGGTTCCGTCTTTGGCCTGCGCAATCCCAAGGCCTCCCGCAACGGGCTCGCCGGCGTGCGCGGCCTGGAGTTTGAATGGGTGCGCGCGGAGCTTGAATTCGAGGACCGGTCGTTTCCCTCGGTCGGCGTGCGCTACAAGGGCAACGGCACCTACCTGCGCTCCCAGCGGCAGCTGAAACGTCCGCTGAAGATCGACCTCAACCGATTTGAAAAGTCGCAGTCCCTCGGCGGGCGAAAGACGCTGAACCTCGCCAACCTGGTCACGGACGATTCCTGCCTGCACGACACGCTCGCCTACGAGGTCTATCGTGCCGCCGGAGTGCCGTCGCCGCGCACGGCGTTCGCCCGGGTGTTCCTGACCACGAATCGCGAACCTGCCCGGCACCTGGGGCTCTACGCGCTGATCGAGAATCCCGACCAGGAATTCGCTGCCGAGACCCTCGGCACCCGCGAGGGCGTGATGTTCAAGCCGGTGACGCCCCGGCTGTTCGCCGACCTCGGCGGGGACTGGTCGGACTACGAGGGCATCTACGATCCCAAGAACAAGCCCACGGAAGCCCAGACGCGCCGGGTGCTGGACTTCGCCCAGCTGGTGAGCCACGCGGACGACGCCACGTTCGCCGCGCGCCATGCGGAGTTCCTCGATGTGGAAGAGTTCTGCCGGTTCCTCGCGGTGACGGTGCTGTTGTCCAGCTACGACAGCTTCCTTGCGAACGGCCAGAACTATTACATGTGGCTGGCTCCGGAGCCGCAGCGGTTCCTTTTCCTGCCGTGGGACCTCGACAATGCGTGGGGACGCTTTGGTGGCGCTTCCGCCGGCGAACGGGCGGCCGCGAGCATCCGCCATCCGTGGATCGGCGAACACCGCCTGCTGGAGCGCCTGTTCGCCGTGCCGGCCTTTCGCGAACGCTACTTCGCCACGCTGGAGCGGTTGCTGGATGAAGTCTTTGTGCCGGAACGGCTGCATCGGCGCGTCGATGAGCTGGCCGCGTTGGTCCGGCCGCTGGTCGCCGAGGAATCCCGGCGCAAACACGAACGTTTCGAGCAGGCCGTGACCCAGACCACGCCGCGCACCGACGAGGAGGACGGCCGGGGCTTCGGCCGGAACCGCCCGCCGCATCCGCTGAAGTGGTTCATCACCGAGCGGGCCAAGTCCGTGCGCGCCCAGCTGGCCGGCGAATCCGAGGGCGTGGTGCCGACCCGCTGGCGGTAGGCCTTTCGCAGCCTATCGCCGACCCCGATTTCGTCCCGCGGGCGAGGTAAAGCCGCGGCGCGTTTCTGCCGAACATCCTTTATCCGGTCGCGGTTACGTGGCCGGACGGCCTCGGCGGTGCCGGAACATTGGCCGCGAACGAGTTCATTGGTGAGGGTTGCGTTACCCCGCATCTGGCGTTCCCCATCCCAGTCCGGCGCCGTCAGGCCAAGGGCGCTGTCCGTTTACCGGCTCAGCGCCCGGATCAGTTCCTCCGCCTCCGTCCAGCCGGGCCGCAGCTCCAGCGCCCGGCGGGCGGCGATGCGGGCTTCGTCAACTTGCCCCAAATCCGCATGCACGGTGGCCCGGGCGAACGGCACCCGTGGATCGAGCGGATCGGCCGATTCCGCCAGCAGCAGGGCGTTCAACGCCCCGTCCCGGTCGCCCCGTTCCTGGCGCAGCAGGCCCAGATTGTAGGCGGCGCGGGCGTGCTTCGGATTGAGTTTTAGGGCTGCTTCCAGTTCCGCCGAAACCCGCTCCGGCCGGCCGGCTTCCCCGTAGGCGAGCGCGAGCAGGAACCGGAACTCCGACTCCTTGGGGTCCAACCGAACGGCCGCCTCGAGTTCGGTCACCGCTCCGGTGGCATCCCCGGACTGGCTGAGCGCCACGGCCAGTTCGCGGCGCAGGGGCGGCGAATTCGGATCCCACGCCACCGCGCGGCGAAAATGTTCCAGCGCCTTCGGCAGTTCGGCGCGGCTGGCGTGGAAATGTCCCAGCCGCATCTGTCCCAAGGGCTGGTCGGACTGGAATTCCAGCGAATGCCGCAGTTCGCTGCCAGCCCGCGAGGCGGGTTCCAGGCGGTCGCGCAGGGCCCAGGCAGCAGCGAGCCGGACGCCGCGGTCGGTGTCTTCAAGGCGCGCCATCAGCGCCGACCGAACGGGACCCGACTCAGGTTCGAGCAACGGTTCCAGGGCGCGGACCACGTTGGCGCGGACGAGTGCATTGGTATGACCCGCGAGGGCTCGCACCGCTTCGCTCACCGGGGCCTCGAGAATCCACGGTTCCAACATCCGGACCACGACGGCTTGCCAGAACGGCGCTGCGTTCGTCCGCAGCACGGACACGAGGGGCGCCATCGCCGAATGGTCTCCCCGCCGTGCCGCCGCGATCCACCGGGCGCGCTCGCGGGTCGGCCGCGCCAGCTTCGTTCCAAACCACTTCTCCGCCGCCGTCCGGGCCCACGCCGTGTCCCGGTCCGTGTGGCAGCGGTTGCAGGCATTCGGGATGCCGAGTTCCTCGGTGAGCAGCGGATCCGGGATCGTGAATCCGTGATCGTGCCGCGGGTGCCGTTGCATGAAGGTCGTCTGCGGCATGTGGCAGTTCACGCACTGCGAGCCGGTGCTGCCGGCCCGGTGAAAGGTGTGCGTCGCAGGATTGATGACGGGCGCCCGGTTCGCCCCGCCGGCATGGCAGCGCTGGCACAGCGCGTTGCCGGGCAGGATCGTCTTCGCGGAATGCGGCTGATGACAGTCGCCGCAGCGCACGCCGGCCGCGTGCATCCTGCTGCCGAGAAACGAGGCGAACTCGTAATCCTCCTCCCGCACCTGGCCGTCCGCGAAGTAGTTCTCCGTCTCGTCCACCGTCGCCAGCGCGAAGTGATCCGTGAACGCTTCGCCGGGGACAAACCGGCCGGTCAGTTCGGCCCGGCGGGCGTGGCAGGTGCCGCAGGTGTCGAGCATCCGGTCCGGCGTGAGCTTCGTCAGCGTGAGATCCGCCGCTTTCGAATCGCGCTGCTGCCGTCGCCATTCCACGTGGGCGCGGGCGGGCCCATGACAGGCCTCACAACCCACCCCGGGCTCGGCCAGGGCCGTGCGGTAGGTATCGGTCGCGGGTTCGTAGTTTTTGCGGAGCCCCGTGTTGTGGCAGTCCGCGCACATGGAATTCCAGTTCATGCCGCGGCCCGTCCAGTGGCCCCACTCGCCACCGCGCCGGTCCTCGCCGCCGAACACGTTGAACCACTCGGCGTGGTGCGGATTCCACGCCGCCTCCAGCGTCTGCCAGCGGCCGCCGCCGGTGGCGACCAGAAACTGCCGCAGCGGGCTTTCGCCCAGCACCCGGTCCACGGGAAAGGCGGCGGGCGAATTGGAAGGTCCGCGGGTGACCACCACCGGCTGCGCTCCGGTCCACTCGGCTTTCGTCGTGCCAGAACCGTCGCGGAATTCGCGCGCGGGCCGAAACGCCGCCGCGTCGTGGGTCGCCGAAACGGGCCGTTCCGCGAGCGCGTGATGCGACTGCCGCCACAGCTCGAACGCCGCCGGATGACACTCCGCGCAGGCGGCCGAGCCAGCGTAGGCGGAGAGTGGCACCGGCGCTTCCGGCGGCGGCGAGGCGGGCGCAGCAGTTGGCGGGCGGCGTTCGCAGCCCAGGCCCAGCAGGATGCCGGACATCACCAGCCATCCCGCGGACCACGACCGAAGATTCCGCCCTGAAACGAGCTCGGCCGGAATCGGATGACTGGAGAACCGCGGACGCATTGCCCGCCCATCAGACACCGGCGGCGACGGAAACCGGAAACAGAAAAACCGTCGCGGCATCCCCGCCGCGACGGTCAGAACACACTGATCAACTGCGAAACGAAGGTCACTGGTCAGCCGACTTGCGCTGCGGGCGCCTGCCTTCGCCCTGGCCGCCGGGACCGCCGGGGCCGCGCTGCCCGTCCGGCCGGCCGGGCCGGATCTCCTCGGCGTTGAGTTTGCCGTCGCCATTCTTGTCGAGGGTGAGCAGGGCCTTGGCGGCGCCGTTGATCTCGGCCTCGTCAATCACGCCATCGCTGTTGGCGTCGAGGGCGGCGATGATGGGCGAGCGTCCCATGCCACCGCCGGGACCACGGCCGGGGCGGCCTTCGGGCGGCTGGCTGTCCTGGGCAACGGCGGTGCACGCGGCGGCTCCGAGCAGCAGGGCGAGCAGGGAACGGGTGATGGATTTCATAGTAGTCCTTGAGTTTTGAATTTTGGTTTTGCTGTCCGTGGCGGCGTTCACGTCCGCCTTGCGTGAACAGAAGACTCCGCCCCGGTTAAGCGGGTATGAGCCGCGCCCGGGAATTTTGTTAAGCTGCGGTAAAAGCACCCCGCCGCCGCTCGGCGTGCAAGTGGACGCCGCCGCCGCGCCGCCGCGGCACGAAAAAAGGCGCAGGCAGTGACCTGCGCCCGAAGGCAGGGTTCCAGGGGGTGGGGAGAAGTTTCCCTGAAGGCTTCGTCAGCGTTGGCCGTGCCGGCGCCAGGCCATGAAGCCGAGCAGGGCCGCGCCGGTGATCGCCGCGTATTCCTCCGGTTCCGGAACCGCCGCGCCGGAGAAGCGCACTTCCGCCAGCCCGAGGCCGGACACGGGGAGCTGGGCCTGGCCGTCGATCAGGAGCAGTTGCAGGTAGCGGTAGGCGGTCGGGTTGGACACGGCGAACGACTGGCCCACCACCGGATTCGCGGTGCTGTAGGTCAGCGACGTCGAGGCGAGGAGCGGGACCGGGCTGCTCAACACCAAGCCGACGTCGCGGCCGTTTTCCGCCGCGCCGGGCTGGACCGAATTGCCGCCGCTGAGGCTGAAATTCAGCGTGCCGCGGTCCAGCTGATTGCTGTTAAAGATCTCGATGTTGGAGATGACGGTCGGCTCACCGAGGTCAATCGTGACGAACCGGTTCATCAGGCCGGAGCCGGAGAATTCGTAGGGGAACCAGGCGTTACCCGATTGCGGCGACATGTCCACGCTCCCGGTCTGCTGGTTGAAGATGTTGCCGGCCTGGTATGCCCCGGTGTCGAAGTCGCTGTCGAAAAACACGGGGGAACCTCCGATGACGCTGGCCGGCGAAAGGTTGATGAACAGCTGTGCCCGGACGGCGACGGGTGCCAGCGTTGCGAGGAGAGCGAGGCCGCTCAGGAATTTCAGTGGGTTCATGGAGTGATGATGATGGTCGTTGCTTCTGTCTGTTGGCCGCCACGGCGCGACGGACATGGCGTGCTGGCAGTTCCTGCGCTGTTCCCTGAAAGTTGTGACAGGCGGGCGCAGATGTTTTTCGCGTTTCTCGCTGTTTCCGGCGGCGGGCGGAAATGCCCCCCTTTTCGCGGAGTGACCCGGAAGCCGAACCGGGCGGCATCACCGGCGGCACCTGGCCGGGCTTATACCATTTTCCGAAGACTTCCGGTGAATACTGTGGGCGGGTTACCCTGCAACCCGCCGCGGTTTCCGGGGGAAACCGCCCACCGTTCAAACCGGTGATCTCTGGGAACTGGTATTATTCGCCCAGGCGCCGCAGTCGTTCGAACGTAGCCAACGTGTCGGCGCGCAGCGGTTCCGGCAACTGGGCGCCAAGAAGAAGAGTGTCATTGCCGCCACGGCGGTGGCGCGCGAACTGGCCGGGTTCGTCTGGGCCATCGCGTGCCGGGTGAAACCGGCGGACCAACCCGCCGCGCCGGAAATCGTGCGCACCTGCAAAGGCAAGGTCTATCAACTCGATCCCAACAGGAAGATGGAGAAGGCCAAATAGCCTTTGAGAAAGGAACGCGGAGGCATACGCCCGGGCACAATCCAGGCAACCGACGTCACGGAGTCCCACCGCGGACGCGCCGGCTCGGGCTGCGCGTCCGCTCCGCCCGCCCGGACGGAACCTCCGGGCAAGGATCAGAAGAGCACCAGAACCCCCAGTTTTGCAGTGGATGGATGAGTGGGCGGAGAGCCGCCCGGTTTGGGCGAACCCTCGAGGTCGTTAAGAGGAAGGACTTGTTCCCACCCTCGAGCCTAGAGCGAGGCAGCGCCGCGACTCGCACCGTGGTCAGGTCGATAAGTCGGAGCGCAGGCTCCGATGAACTCACGCATATCAGCAGGATCAACCGTCGTTGATGGCGGCCTCTGCCCACTCAACCGTCCCTTGCGCCAGGTCGGAAGGAAGAACCCGTGAAGCAAAAACGGCAACCGAAGCGCTCTGCCCGCTTGACAGTTTTAGAGCCATATCAACGACCCAAGCTCAGCGACCCGGCGCACGGGAGGCGGCGATTGCAACCGCGACGCTCCCGCCGGGTTAGATGCCATGAAGGGTTGCGCGGGGTGGCTGGACGAGGCACACGCCCGAGTGTATGAGAACAGCTGCCACCCTTCATGACGTGTCCACTGCAACCGCAACCCCCGCCGCTGGCAAGCCCGGTGAACGGCCCCGCCTGGTGGTGGGGCTGGACGTGGACCTGAACTTCTGTGTCGCCGCGGTCCAGTGCGGCCACGGGCCGATCAAGCCCGCGCAGAAGTGGACGCGGGCGCAACTGCTGAAGTGGGTGCGGGAACAGGTGGCCGCCGGGCATGAGGTTTACACGGTGTATGAGGCCTGCGGCTTCGGCTACACGCTGCACGAGGAACTCACGGCGGCGGGCGCGACCAACGTGGTGACCACGCCCACCCGGCTGAGTCCGGAACGGCGCCGCAAGAACGACCGGCTCGATGCGCGGGAACTCTGCGTGCGGCTGGCCCGGCACCTGGACGGGCACGCCCACGAGCTGCACCCGGTGCGCATCCCGACGCGGGCCGAGCGCGAGCGCCGCGAGCTGGGCCGGCAGCGGGAGTTCTGGGTGCGGGAGATCCGGCGGCTGGAGAACCACGGCCGGGCCCTGCGCCTCGAGCACGAGCACGCCACGCTGCCCGGCGGCTGGGCCGGCCCACGCAAGTGGAAACGCCTCGCCGCCGAGTGCAGCGAGTTCGTGCGGCAGCTCCTGGAACCGGTGGTCCAGCAGCTCCGCCAGGCCACGGCGCACCGCGACGCGCTGACCGCGCGGATCGAGGCCGCCGTGGCCACCGAACGGCTGCCCAAGGGTTTGGGCGCCCTCACCGTGTCACTGCTTGACGGCGAAGTGTGCGACTGGCACCGCTTCCGGAACCGCCGGGCCGTGGGCAGCTACACCGGCTGCTGTCCCGGCGAACACAGTTCCGGCGGCGTGCAACGCTGCGGGCCCATCGACCGGCACGGCAACGCCCACGTGCGGACCCTGCTGGTCGAGGCCGTGTGGCGGCTCCTGCGCTGGCAGCCCGGGTGGCACGCCCGTGTGAAGTGGCTGCCCAGGCTCACCCACGGCGCGAGCCTGAAGAAGAAGGCGGTGGTGGCGCTGGCGCGGCAACTGGCGATCGACCTGTGGCGGTGGCGCACGGGCCGTTGCACCGCGGCCGAACTGGGCTGGCTCCCCGTTGAACCCGGGGAAAGCACCCCGGAGGAGACCGCCGGGAGCCCGGCCGAAGCCGTGGCCTGAACCCGCCAAACCGAACTGAACGGGGACTGAAATTCGTGAACCGACTTGGACCGCAGGGTGGTGGACTGTCCGGCGCTGCAGGTGGGGCCCCGGTGGGCCTCCTTCGTTAGATGGGGCGTCCACCCCTCCTGCGGCCTTCCCGCCGTCAGGCAAGACCTCATGGGCTCGGCTGGCGAAGCCCGAATAGGAGCTGGTGACCGGGAAGGTCACGCTCAGGGAAGGCCGGCCCTGTGAACGGGTCGGGCGCACGGAAACAGACCGGAAAGGAACACCGCGGGAAACCGACAGGAAAAAGGGGATCCCCCCACCGGCGGCAGCCGCTGCCCGCGGCTCAAAGGCGGGTGGCCGCCGGGCGCTGGCGCGCCCGCCTCCGGGTGCTCCCGCACCCTCCGCGGGTCCCCGCCCCCAACCTCAAACCCGGCCGTTCCACGCCGCCGTCGTCTTGACAACCCTCATAGGCGCTGCAGCGCCTGGTTAGGCCACGGTGTCACAACTCTCCCTCATCATCGGATACGAGAAACCCGACGCTCTTGAAAACGTCGGCAACTCTCTGAACCACTGACTCGTCATCCTCCAAAGCGAAGCGAAAGCCTGCTCCGGTCACAACCCCGTCTTTGATGGTCAAATCCAAGGCGGACTCAACACCGTCGAGAACCAACCAGTGACCGAACTGGTCTGGCTGCTCCGTGCAAGGGATGCCCGCCGAAGTGAAAGCAGCAACGACTGACTGCGGCGTCGCCGTCGGTGTGACGCCATTCGGTGGATAGATGTAAAGCTCGTATGCCATAAGCGCGTGGTAGTGGCCTAACGACCTCAAGCTCAGAGACAGCGGAGGGCGGGCGCGATGCCTGCGTGGCGGGCTCTGCGGGGCGCAGGCAGCGTGACCGACCGGAGCTGTTCTCTGCAGCGCATGGTTAGGCGACGTTGGGTTCATTCGGTTTAGATTCCTCGCATGACGTTCCACGTCTTGCATTCGGGGTTCGCACACCAAATGGCGTAAGACGTGTCGCGCTGGACGAAGAACATATCGGCTCCGCAACGTGGGCAAGCCGCCGTGGAGTCCTTTGCTGTAACGATGTCGTCGAGTGTCTCGATGTCTGTCTCGGTAAGTCCGCCTGCTCCAACGATGCGCGTCCGCATGAAGTTCCTCTCTTGCTCGGCTGTCGCATGGTGAAGCATGGCTCAGTCGCCTAACGACTCCAAGCTCAGCGACGCGCGGAGCTGGCGCGGCGGCTGCGTGGAGGGGGAAAGGCGGAGGTCGGAAGCAGCCGCCGTGACAGCGGAGCGCGTTCGCTGCAGCGCATGGTTAGGCGACATTGGTTGGATTGGGAAAAGCGTCACGAGGTAGTGGAGCTAGCGTGTGGCCCGCTCTGGCGATGCTCTCGGAAAAGCTCACGCCAAATGCGCTGAGCTTGTTCGACGGACTCGTCACGCCAGCGCTCGGCGAGAGCTGTTGGAATGGTGCGACCGCAATCGGAGCAGACAGTCCGTGAGAAAGCTTTGCTCCAAGGCGTTGTGTCCTTGGGTGACGGGTTGACCTGCATACGCTCTCCGGGTGTGGTCCCGCCGCACTCGGGACAGATAAACTGTCGGTCTGGAGATGCATCACTCATCGTTCGTTCGGAGATAGCGCGTGTAAGTCGCCTAACGACCCAAGCTCAGCGACCCGGCCTGCGGGACGCAACGATTGCTAACCACGGCGTTATGCCGGGTTCGCTGCAGCGCATGGTTAGGCCACAACATCGTCATCTCACAATCCTCTCAACAGGATGGTCGCTTCTGTCGTAAATGCAAAACTCAACCGACGGGTTCTTGGCGACCTCAGCAACTGCAAACTCGCGAGCCGCCTCGAACGAATCAAAAACTCGCCAACACTCTGCTGGCTCATCCTTCCGCCACCACTTGCCGTCGAGAGTCAAAACGATACCAGTCTGAACTTCGGCTGACAGCACCGCGTGCTGACCGTCTCGAAGCTCTGGAAAATCCATACGTGTGATGTGGCCTAACGACCCAAGCTCAGCGACCCGGCCCGCGGGACACCACAATTGCAACCGCGACGCTCATGCCGGGTTCGCTGCAGCGCATGGTTAGGCGTCATGGTCGTCATCTCTTGTGGTCACGAGCGATGCTGGTCACAGCAT
>CAIWAH010000373.1 GCA_903910585.1 uncultured Verrucomicrobiota bacterium | reverse complement strand
GACTTCGTTCCCGAAGCTCCCACCCTGCCCACCGTCATCGGCTTCATGTGGAATGACTTCACCGTGTTTCGCGATGAACCGGCCTTCGCGCACAATCCCGACCGCGCCTTCGTCTATGGTCAGCCGGCCGTAGCCTATCTGCTCCGTCAGGCCGGCGGCGCCGGGGCACAGGTGCATGGCGTGATCCGCGCTCATCAGCATTCCGGAGCGCCCAATCCAATGATGCGCCGCCTCGCAGCCGGCAACGGCGCCTTCCGGCACTGGCAGGAAAGCGCCACCGCGGCCAATCAGGTGGCCGAAGTCGCCACACTCGCCGGGAAACTGGAAACCGCCTTGGAACGGCCCCTGACCGAAGGCTCGGTCTGGACGCTGAACGTGACGCCCGATAGCGTCTATGGTCAGGCCTGCGGCTTCGATTTTGCCACCGCGATCACGCTGAAACTGGCGCCCGCGTTTGCCGACTGGCGCCTTCGCGTCGAACCGGTTGCCGTCCCCAAGCTGGCCAGGCGGTAAGTGCCGGAACGCGGTCCCGACCTCACAACCGCTGCTAACTGGTCACTCCGGCGGCCATTCGGTCTTCGGCGCGAAGCAATACGGAAGAAAATGCTGGTTCAACGCGGCGTTGGCCCACGGGGTGACGAGCCAGAACCGTTTCCGCTCCAACCGCGGCCAGGGGTCTTCCTCGAGGTCCAGGCGGACGTAATCGCCGAAGTCGCCGACGAACCGCTGCGGCCAACCGCGGGCCAGCGGATGCCGCGGCAACCGGGTTCCTTGCTCATGGAGACGCTTCCAATTGCGCTCCAAGCCGGCCGTTTCCACCAACTTTCCGTCGGGACCGTAGGGCACGCTGCCATGCTTGCCCCACTCACAGGCGACGACCGGACGCTTCCCCGCCGCGACCGGGGCGGTGATCAGCCGGCCGTGAAAGTAGGTGGCAACGCTGACCGGTTCGCGTCGGGCCGAATCGTATTCTATCCATACAACTTCGTGGTCGGTCGGATCGTTATCCTCCGGGAAGTCCACATCGTCATCCCAGAAGAGATGGAACCCGATCCACGGCCGCCGCGGATGCAGCAGCGCCACGAAATCCTCGAGGGGGAAAAACTCGTCCGCGTGCCTCCGGATCAGCGGGCAACAGCGGTGGATCAGTTCCAACTCCGCCAACGTAGGTGGGCGCGGGACATCGGCCCGGAGCAGCTTGGAATAAGCCTCGCTTGCCTCATTGAGCCGGCGTTGGTCGTGGGCGGCGCGGCCCTGCGCGTTAAGCCGGGCAAGACTTTCCGATTCCGCCGGCAGCGAAGAAGATTGGCAGCCCGTCAGCACGGCCACGCCCAACGCCAGGATGAGAATTCCGGCCTGCACAGCAATTCCTCAGCTCTGGCTCAGTCGTTTTACCGGGGCATCGTGGAACAGCCGGTGTGCCTCTTCGAGGATTGCGGGGATGCGTTCCGCGAACGGGCTCTTTGCAACCGCGGCACGGACCCGGTCCCAGTCAAGTTTCTCGACATGTTCGCCGGGAAACCAGTGGTCGGCGTTGCCCAGCATGTTGTAGCGGAACTTCGCCCACTCGGTCAGCTCGAGCGGCTTCGCGTAGGTCCACAGGCGCAGGATTTCGAGGATGTTCACCTGCCCGGGCACATCCACGAATTCGGGCAGGCGGGTGAACCAGCGCCGCATCCAGTCGGCGCCGTGGGTTCGTTCGAGTTCGTCCCGCAACCGCCGCTCAATCGGTGCGACCACTTCCGCCGCCCGGTCATAGTGCTCCAATGCCGCGAGATGTTCGTCGAAGTCGGAAGGCCGGGCCGCACCCAGCGAAAGCGTGTGCACCTCGGGGCGGGCCAGACAGTAAAGGTCGTTGAACTGCATCGGCGTCAACGGCGCGCACAGACCCCGCAGCTTCGGCAATTCGAGGTAGAGTTTTCCGCCCTTGTCGTTCGGGCTGATGATGAAAACGCCCATGTCGCGCTGCGCCGCCTCGGCGACGCACGCGCGGTTGAGGTCGTTCACGAAATACCAGTGGAGGTTCACGTAATCGAACTCGTCGCTGCGGATGGCCGCCGAGATGACGTCGGGCGTCGCGTGCGTGCTGAAGCCCACGAACCGCACCCGCCCGCTGCGCTGCAGCTCCCGGCACACTTCGAGGCAGCCTCCCGGTCGAAGCGTCTCGTCGAGATGCCCGAGGTGGTTGATGCCGTGGATGGACAGCAGATCCACATGGTCGAGCCCGAGGTAACGCATGGATGTCTCAAAGGTTTCCCGGAACTCCTTCGCCGTGGGTTTCGGCATCACCTTCGTCTGCACGATCAGCTTCTCCCGCGGGAACTGCCGCAGCACCGGCCCCAACTGCATCTCCGAGGAACCGTAGCCGCGGGCGGTCTCGATGTGGTTGATACCCACCTCGACGCTGCGGTGAATGGTAGCCTCCAGATTCGCCTGCCCGGCCTTGTCCACCTGATCCCACGGCACATCCGACCACGACTGCTGATACCGCATGCCCCCGCAGGAGAAGACCGGGATCTGCAGATTGGTGCGGCCAAAACGACGATAACGCATGGCCGGACGGTGGACCGGAATCACCCCGCCGACAACGCCGCAACCGGTGCTTCCCGCCAACTTCCCGCCTGCCTAGGCTCGCCCGCATGAAGTCACCGTTCCGCACGCTCCTTTGGCTGGCCGTAGCCGGCCTTGGAGCGTTTGCCTACTGGACGCTCGCGGTTCACCGGGGCGAGACGATCAATTCAGCCTATCTCGTCATCGCCGCGGTCTGCACCTACGCCATCGGCTACCGCTTTTACTCGAAGTGGCTCGCGGCGAAGGCGCTGCTGCTGGATGACCGCCGAGCGACTCCCTGTGAGGTCAACGAGGATGGCCGCGACTTCGTGCGCACCAACAAGTGGATCGTCTTTGGCCATCATTTCGCGGCGATTTCGGGTCCGGGACCGCTGGTCGGGCCGGTGCTCGCGGCGCAGTTCGGTTACCTGCCGGGCACGCTGTGGATTCTCATCGGCGTGGTGCTGGGCGGCGCGGTGCAGGATTTCGTCATCCTGTTCGCCTCGATGCGGCGCAACGGGAAGTCGCTCGGCCAGATGGTAAAGGAGGAACTCAACGGCTTCGCCGGCGCGCTGGCCCTCGTCGCGATCCTCGCGATCATGATCATCCTGCTGGCCGTGCTCGGCCTGGTGGTGGTGAAGGCGCTGGCGGAAAGTCCATGGGGCGTATTTACCGTCGGCGCCACGATTCCCATCGCGCTGTTCATGGGCGGCTATCTGCGGTGGCTGCGGCCGGGCAAGACACTCGAAGGCTCGGTCATCGGGGTGGTGATGCTGCTGGCCGCAGTCTGGGGCGGCCAGTGGATCCACAGCCACGAAGGCGCGGCGAAGCTGTTCACGCTCGGCGCCGAACCGCTGGCCTGGACGATCATCGTTTACGGTGTCGCCGCCAGCGTGCTGCCGGTGTGGCTGCTGCTCGCGCCGCGCGATTATCTGAGCACGTTCATGAAGCTCGGCACGATCATCGCCCTGGCGGCCGGCGTGCTGCTCGTGCTGCCGGAAATCAAGATGCCGGCGGTGACGAAGTTCGTGAACGGCTCCGGCCTCGTCGTCGCCGGAAAGCTGTTTCCATTCTGCTTCATCACCATCGCTTGCGGGGCCATCAGCGGGTTTCACACGCTCATCTCCAGCGGCATCACGCCGAAGATCATCACGCGGGAAAGCTACGCCCGCCCCATCGGCTACGGCGCCATGTGCCTCGAATCGCTCGTCGCCATCATGGCCATGGTCGCGGCCTGCACGCTGGAGCCCGGCGTCTATCTCGCGATGAACGTGAAGGGGGCCGGCCCCGACGCGGCGGCCATCGCGCTCGACACGGTTGCCAAGGTCAACGCTACCGGCTTCACGGTCAGCACCGCCGAGATGGATCGCCTGGCGAAGGAAGTCGGCGAAGGTTCGCTCTACGGCCGCACGGGCGGCGCCGCGACGCTGGCCGTCGGCATGGCGAACATCTTCAGCAAGGTCACGCAGGGCCGTTGGCTCGATCTCTGGTATCACTTTGCCATCATGTTCGAGGCGCTGTTCATCCTGACCACCTTGGACGCCGGCACCCGCGTCGGCCGGTATCTGCTGCAGGATTTCCTCGGGCATGTCTGGAAGCCACTTGGGGACACGCGCTCGCTCGGCGCGAACACGTTGGCCAGCGTGCTGGTCGTGGCCGGCTGGGGTTACTTCCTGATCCAAGGCGTGCGCGACCCGTTGGGCGGGATCAACTCGCTCTGGCCGCTGTTCGGCATCGCCAACCAGTTGCTGGCTGCCATCGCGCTCTGTTTGGCGACCACCATCCTGCTCAAGATGGCCCTGCGAAATCGGGAGCCGAACGCCACAAACCGAACATCGCCGGCGCTCGCTCTGGTCACGCTGGTTCCCCTGCTCTGGCTGTTGTCGGTCACTTTCAGCGCGGGCTGGCAGAAGATGTTCCACGAATCCCCGCGCATCGGGTTCCTCGCGGCGGTGCGTGATTTGGACCGAAAGATTCCGGCGCTGGTCGCCGCGACGGAAGCGGCCGCGGACAGCCCCCAAACCGCCAACAAGTCGGCTGCGGAAAAGGCCCTGAAGACGGCCCTCGCCCAGCGGTTCAACAACCAACTCGACCTCGGCGTGACGGCCATTTTTCTGCTGCTCGCGGCGGCAGTGGTCGCCGTCAGCCTCAGCATCTGGCTTCGCCTGCTGGCCGGCGCCCGCCAACCCGACTTGCGGGAAACGGAGCCGGTGTGGCTGCCGGCTCATGCCGTGCGCGAGAGCGCCCCGCTGGGTGCCGTCGGCGGCACCGCGGCCTTGGCCCTTGCGTTAGTGCGGGAATGGAGCGGTGAGACCGCCGTGAACCGCGCCCAGGTGCAAGCCTGCGAATGCCAGACGCCCAAGGTGCTGGTGGACGTGGCCGAAGTGCGCTCGGCAGTGGAAAACGACGCCCGCCAACGCGCCTACGTCGCGGCCGCCGAACAGCGTTTCGAGGGCATCAACCGCTGCTGCTAAACCTGCTGCCGTGCCTTCGCCTGCCCTGCCCCTTCGCCGGTCCATGTTGAACGCCATCACCATTCTCGCCATCGGGTGCGCGGTGGCGACGTCGTCGCGGACGGCTGAGGTGACCTTCAGTGACCTCGAGTTGCCGCCGCACGATTACTTCACGCGGACGCCGCGAGACCGTTTCACCCAGATCAAGGCCGCGCTCGAATCGGGCGAACTCCAATTGGATCGGAGCGGGGAAAAGGCGTTTGTGCGCAGTCTGCTGGAGCGGCTGGAAATTCCCGCGTCGTCCCAACTGCTGGTCTTCTCCACCACGAGCCTGCAACTGCGTTTCATTTCGCCGGAGAACCCGCGGGCGCTCTATTTCAACGAGGACACCTACGTCGGCTACATTCCCGGCGGACGCCTGGAGATCGTCTCGGTGGACCCGGACCTCGGCGGCATCTTCTACATCTTCGACGTGCCCCGTGGTGCCGCCCCCATCCGGGTCGAGCGTTCGGATCGCTGCATGAACTGTCACGCCCGCGAGGACACCGGCTTTGTCCCCGGGCTCGTGGTAAAGTCGGTCATCCCTGGCACGACCGGAGGCAGCCTTGATTCGTTCCGGCGCGGCATCACGGGGCACGGGGTTCCCCTCGCGGATCGCTTTGGCGGCTGGCATGTGACCGGCCTCGGCGATTTCACCAACCACTGGGGCAATCTGCTCGGTGAGTATGGGAACGGCAGCATCCGGCGAGTGAGCAATCCCCCCGGCAATCGCTTTTCCTTCGACCGTTATCTGGCGAACTCCAGCGACCTGCTGGCGCATTTGCTGCACGAACATCAGGCCGGCTTCGTGAACCGCGCGACGGAGGCAACCTATCGCACTCGAACCCATCTGCACAACGACGGCGGTTCGCTGACCGCGGCGCACGAGGCCGAACTCGATGAACAGGCCCGCTTGCTGACCCGTTATCTGCTCTTTGCCGACGAAGTCCTCATGCCCGCCGGGGGCGTGGCCGGTGACGAATCGTTCCGG